>UREH01000144.1 GCA_900546835.1 uncultured Porphyromonadaceae bacterium | reverse complement strand
TACGAGATCGCTCAGTGTCTCGTGGGCTCGGAGATGTGTATAAGAGACAGGATAGGACAATTGCCAAAAGGGAAAATGCAATACTCCACTTTCTCTCTTTGGGACACTTTCCGTGCATGGAATCCTTTGATGACGTTGATTGATACTGCATTAGTCAATAATATGGTGAACTCTTATCTGGATATTTACGATGCTTCCGGAGAACTTCCTATTTGGCCGCTTTCTGCCGCAGAGACGGGAACAATGATAGGATACCATTCGGTGTCTGTTATTGCTGACGCTTATTTGAAGGGGATTAGAGGATTTGATGAGGAAAAGGCATTGGATGCAATGAAGGTTTCCTCTGAAAAGAATAAAAAAGGAGCGGATTACTATATAAAATATGGATTTATCCCTTCGAACATAAAGAAAGAATCTATATCTTGCTTGCTGGAATTTGCTTATGATGATTGGTGCATAGCGCGTATGGCTCAAGAAATGGGAAAAGAAGATGTTTATCGGAAATATATTGAACGTTCCCAGAACTATATCAATGTGTTTGACGGTTCTACCAAATTCTTCCGTGGAAAGCGGATGGATGGCAATTGGGAGACTTCTTTCAATCCATTCGAGGTAGGACGTTCCTATACGGAAGCTACTGCCTGGCAGTATCGCTTTTCCGTACCCTATGATGTGAACGGAATGGTGCAATTGTTTGGGGGCAAGGAAAAATTTATCACTGCACTCGATTCTATATTTATCGCAGACCCAAATGTGCATGGTGATCTTGCGGATATTACAGGGTTGATAGGACAGTATGCTCATGGTAATGAACCCAGTCATCATATCGCCTATTTGTATGATTATGTAGGGCAGCCCTGGAAGACACCTGTCTCTTATACACATCTGACGCTGCATATCGTCGGCAGCGTCAGATGTGTATAAGAGACAGGACACAGGAAATGACACGCCACTTACTTGATGAGATGTACCAACCTACTCCGGGAGGTATCAGCGGCAATGAAGATTGTGGACAGATGTCCGCATGGTATATCTTGTCCGGTCTGGGCATTTATTCCGTTTGTCCGGGAAGCAATGAATTTGCATTGACCACCCCTCTGTTCGAGAAAGCGGTGCTTAAGTTGGCAAATGGAAAGAGACTGACTTTGCTTGCCAATGATCCGAAGAAGAATATCTATATCCATAAAGTAGAGTTGAATGGAAAACAGATAGATACTAACTTTATTACTTACGCTCAATTGATGGAAGGAGGAGAGCTTCGCTTTACTCTATCAGACAAGCCGGACAAAAGCAGAGGTATTTCGGAAGAGGCTTCTCCTTATTCTTATACCAAAGAAAAAGTGGTTTCCATTCCTTATGTAGATAGAGATCTGAACTTGTTTATGGATAAGGTGACAGTAGCTCTTGCCACAACGACCGAGGGCGCGGAGCTTAGATACACTCTGGATGGGACCGAACCTACAGAAAAGTCTTTGCTCTACGATAAACCATTTAAAGTAGATATGACTACACAGATTAAAGCAAAAGGATTTAAAGAGGGGTTCCGCCCGAGTAGAACTTTGTCTATTACAGCTACTAAAGCTGAATTGAAAGCGTCGCTTCCGGTACATCCTTCACGGAACGGTACATCCTATAAATATTTTGAAGGAACTTATCAAAAAGTGGCTGATATTGAAAAAACTCCATTGTTAGAGGTAGGTGTATTGCCGGAACCCTCTATAAAGGAAGCAAAACAGAAAGATCATTTCGGTTATATATTCTCTGGTCTGATTAATGTTCCCGAAGATGGAGTTTATATTTTCCAGACTCGTTCGGATGATGGTAGCGTTTTGTATATAGGCAATGAATTGGTGGTGAACAACGATGGGTCACATGCCGCTATTCCTGCTACAGGATATATTGCGTTGGAAAAGGGATTCCATCCGTATATACTTTATTATTTTGAGGATTATGAAGGGGAGCATTTAAGCTGGTTCTGGAAACTTCCTTCTGCAAAGGAATTAGCACCGATTCCTACTTCAGCCTTGTTTGTAAAATAATTAATGACATAATGCCATGGAAAAAATAATTTTATTAGTTTTGCCATTTTTCGCTGCATCATGCGGCCTAGTGAAACAACAGGCATCTGCACCGGAGCCTGTCAACGTCATGTCTTTCAATATTCGCTATGATAATCCGGAAGACAGTCTGGACAATTGGAGATACAGAAAGGATCGTGTGGCAAATGCTATTCATTTCTACGACGTGGATATATTGGGTACACAAGAAGTGCTTCATAACCAGTTGGAAGACTTGAAGCTGCGTTTGCCGGAATACGGCGTGGTTGGAGTAGGCCGTGAAGACGGTAAAGAGAAAGGAGAATACAGTGCACTTTGGTATAAGAAGGATCGTTTCAACGTGCTTGATTCAGGATATTTCTGGTTGAGCGAAACACCCGAAGTAGCCGGTTCAAAAGGTTGGGACGGTGCTTGTGAGCGTATCGCTTCATGGGTCAAACTGCAAGATAAGGTTTCCGATAAAGAATATTTTGCCTTGAATACCCATCTGGATCATGTGGGGGGGATGGCACGTCGTGAAGGTATAAGCCTTATGCTGGATAGAGTGAATGAGTTAAGTGATGGATTACCGGTAATTGTGACCGGAGATTTCAATTCAGAACCGGAATCAGATGTGATCAAACGCGTCACAGATTCTGCCAATCCGGAACATCTGACGGATGCTCGCCAGGCATCTTCCATTGTTTATGGGCCTTCCTGGAGCTTTCATGATTTCGGAAAGATTCCCTATAACAAACGTCCGTTGATTGACTATGTATTCGTACGCAACGGTCTTAAAGTCTTGAGATATGGTATTTTGGCTGAAACGGAAAACAACGGTTTTTTGTCAGACCATACGCCTGTACTGGTAACGGTTGAATAGTGTATAAACTTAAGAAAGAGACAACTTAGTTAAAGTAATGATAACAATGAAAAATATATTGAAAAACTTCGTATTCATAGTTTGGGCAGTTGCATTATTGCCCGTCAATGTGTCGGCGCAAAATCGTAGAGACAAGGAGCAAACGTATGTATTGGAACAACCGTATGAAGTAACCAAGATAACTCCTTCTCAAGGAAAGAAGATAAAAAATGTCATTCTGATGATCGGAGACGGCATGAGTCTTATGCATGTATATTCTGCATGGACAGCCAACCGTGGTAAACTCTTCTTAGACAACTGTCAGGCTGTAGGTTTGTCGAAAACTTACTGTGCAGATAAACTGATTACTGATTCAGGAGCGGGGGGGACAGCTATTGCTAGCGGACAGAAAACAAACTATCACTATGTAGGTGTAGATACTTTGGGACATCCTTTGAAATCATTGGTTGATTTTGCTGCTGCCAAAGGCAAATCTACGGGAATTGCAGTAACCTGCCGTCTTTGGGATGCTACTCCTGCTGATTTCTGTTGCCATAATAAAGACCGCGATGCTGAGAGTGAGATTGTGACAGATTATGTGAATTGTAATGCGGACTATGTATTTGGTGGGGGTGCCAAACTCTTTGAAAATCGCGAGGATGGACGTGATCTGTTCAAGGAGTTACGTGAAAAAGGTTTCCGGACTCCCCGTAGTTGGGATGAACTGGCAGGTATAAAGAGCGGTAAAGTATTCGCAGTTCCTTATCCGGTAGACACCCCGCTTCCTGCTGAACGTGGTGACCTCCTTGCACGTGCTTCATTGAAAGGAATTGATTTGCTGAATCAGAACAAAAATGGTTTCTTTATGATGATTGAAGGTTCTCAATTGGATGATTACGGGCATTTTAATGATCTTGATCTGCTGATGCAGGAGACACATGACTTTGACCGCACTATTGGCGCTATTTATGAGTGGGCAGCCAAGGATGGTGAAACACTGGTTGTTGTTACTGCAGACCATGAAACTGGTGGCCTTACATTAGTAGATGGTGATTTAAAGGAGGGTAAAATCGTATGTAAATTCTCTACAGGCGGGCATAGTGGTGTGATGGTGCCGGTATATGCTTTTGGTCCCGGAGCACAGGAATTTACCGGAATTTATGAGAATACTGCTATCTTTGACAAGATAAAGAAATTACTCGATCTTTAAACTAAAACAATATTTCCCATGCTGAAACACATTTTGTTTACATGCTTCTTTTTCTTTACGGCAATTCCGTTGCTGAAAGCTCAGGGCTGTGGCAATGATGAAAAATATCATTTGCCTTATAAAAACACGTATGTAAAAGAACCTTTGGTAGCCGAGAACGAGTACCGCATAGCCAAACCCGAAACCGTTGAACCGAAGAGTTTCGAAGAAGCCCGGCAGATTCTTCCTAATCCTATTTGGGCCGGACACGAAAAGGAACTTGAAATGTATTGGAGAGCATGGGAAATAGCTGTTGGCAATATCCGTGCTCCTCAACAGGGGTCAGGTTTCGTATCAAGTTATCTGGATACGGCTTACAACGGTAATATCTTTATGTGGGATTCTTCTTTCATCCTAATGTTTGCACGATATGGTACACGCTTCTTCCCTTTCCAGCGTACATTGGACAATTTCTATGCCAAGCAGCATCCCGATGGTTTTATCTGCCGTGAAATAAAGGCCGACGGAGCCGATTGCTTCGAGCGTTACGATCCGGTCAGCACTGGTCCTAACTTGATGCCTTGGTGTGAAATGGTTTATTATTACCAGTTCGGTGATACGGAACGCCTGCATAAGATATTCCCGGTACTTTGTGCGTATTACAAGTGGTTGAAAATCAACCGTACGTGGCGTAACGGAACTTATTGGTCAAGCGGATGGGGAACCGGTATGGATAATATGCCCCGTGTGCCCGAAGGTTATAGTCCTATTTACAGTCATGGACATATGATTTGGCTGGACACCAATCTCCAACAACTGTTTACGGCCAACTTGTTACTTGAGATGGGATTCTATCTCGAACGTTGGCAGGAAATAGAGGAATTCGAAGATGAGGCTAAGATGTTAGGGAAGTATATCCATGATAATCTTTGGGATGAAAAGACCGGTTTTCTGTATGACCAATATGCTGATGGTACACTCTGCAAAACAAAAGGAATAGGTGCCTATTGGACATTGCTCACTGATGTGTTGGATGATAAACAGCTTGACCGTATGGTGAAAGAATTAGATAATCCGGCAACGTTTAACCGGAAATTTCGTATTCCCTCTTTGTCGGCAGATCATCCTAAGTATAAAGAGAACGGGCGTTATTGGCAAGGTGGCATATGGCCGGGTACCAACTATATGGTGATGCAGGGACTTGTAAAGAAGGGATATCATAAATTGGCCCGGGAGATTGCTTTGAATCATTATGCCGAGGTTCTGGAGGTATATAAAAATACAGGGACATTTTGGGAATACTATTCTCCGGAGAAAGCGGAGCCTGGATTTATGGCGAGAAAAGAATTTGTGGGCTGGACTGGGCTTCCTCCTATTGCCGAACTGATAGAGTTTATTATCGGCATTAGGGGAGATTATGTCAATCAACAGATAATCTGGGATATGAATTTGACTGAAACTAATGGAATAGAGCGTTATCCTTTCGGTTCGGAAGGAATCATAAACCTGAAAGCTGAGGCACGTCGTTCTGCAAATGATGAACCACGTATCGCTGTTGATACGAATATCGGTTTTGAGTTGCTGGTGCTTTATGGTGGTAAGGAAAAGAAGGTGAATGTAACTCCCGGTAAGCATACCTATTAAAAAAGATTGTCTATGAAAAGAAATATGTCGCGGCGTCATTTCTTGAAAACAGGAGGACTCGCTTTGGCTGCTATGGCTATGTGCCCACCTTTGTCGTTTGCCTCCTCCGAAATGCCGGTGCAGAAGTACATTTCTCTGCGTCAAGTTGCGGGCCGAAGACATTTTGTATCGAAGGCGGT
>UREH01000143.1 GCA_900546835.1 uncultured Porphyromonadaceae bacterium | reverse complement strand
CTGCCGTCGGTGCCACCGACGGCAGCGAAGGATTCCGCTATCCTTCGTATGTGCAGGACATCATGGGCCCGCTCTTCTTCGACTACGGATTCGGTCCGTTCCGCTGGGTATGCAGCTCGAGAGACCCCGCCGACCTTGCCGCCACCGACCGCATAGCCACGCGCGTGCTCCGCGAGATGCTTGAGGAATGCCCCGACGAAATCCACGGCCAGCTGGCCGACAACCTCCACTGGATTGAGAAAGCCGCCGAAAACCACCTCGTGGTAGGCTCGCAGGCCCGCATCCTCTACGCCGATGCCGAAGGCCGCGCACGCATAGCCCGCGCATTCAACGACGCCATCCGAACGGGCGAAATCACAGCTCCGGTAGTGCTCGGCCGTGACCACCACGACGTATCCGGCACCGACTCCCCCTACCGCGAGACATCGAACATCTACGACGGGTCGAACCTCTGCGCCGACATGGCCGTACAAAACGTGATAGGCGACGCGTTCCGGGGCGCCACATGGGTATCGCTCCACAACGGAGGCGGCGTAGGCTGGGGCGAAGTGATCAACGGGGGCTTCGGCATGGTGATTGACGGCTCGGCCGACAGCGCCACCGCTATAGACCGCATGCTGCTATGGGACGTGACCAACGGCATAGCCCGCCGCTGCTGGGCCCGCAACAAGGGCGCCATGAGCGCTATCCGCCGCGAGATGGGGCGCACCCCTACCCTGTGCGTCACCCTTCCCAACATGGCCGACGAGCAGGCAATCGCCGATGCCATGAATATTTTCCACTAATACAACCACACTTAAAGCATCCATATGGAAGTCCATCATATCAGCCCCGACTGGCTCGAAATCGACCGCGTGGCTCAAATCATCGACAACGACATGAAGCTCGCCCTGAGCGAGGAATCCGCCCGACGCATAGCGCGCTGCCGCGAATATCTCGACAACCAGATGGCGACGCAAAAAGAGCCCATCTACGGCGTATCGACCGGATTCGGGTCGCTCTGCAACATCTCCATCGACCCCGACCAGCTGGCCACACTCCAGAAAAATCTGGTGATGAGCCATTCGTGCAGTATCGGAGAGAAAGTCGACCCGGAGATTGTAAGGATTATGATGCTTCTGAAAATACAGTCGCTCAGCTACGGCCATTCGGGCGTGCAGACCGCCACGGTGGAG
Organism: uncultured Porphyromonadaceae bacterium; assembly: GCA_900546835.1. Lineage (GTDB taxonomy): Bacteria > Bacteroidota > Bacteroidia > Bacteroidales > Muribaculaceae > UBA7173. Next base: position 4,745 of record UREH01000143.1, on the reverse strand, counting down.
CGCCTGATCGAGATGTTCAACCGCCACATCACCCCGGTGGTGCGCCGGCTGGGCTCGCTGGGAGCTTCGGGCGACCTCGCACCGCTTGCCAACCTCTCACTCCCCCTGCTCGGGCTGGGCGAGGTAGACTACGACGGGCAGACAATCTCCGGCGCCGAACTGCTGCGACGCACCGGATGGGAACCGATAACCCTGCAGAGCAAAGAGGGACTGGCACTGCTCAACGGCACCCAATTCATGTCGGCCCACGGCGTTTGGGCCATAATCCGCGCACGCCGCATCATGGTGTGGGCCGACAAAATCGGCGCACTCTCGCTCGACGCCTTCGACGGACGCATCGAGCCCTTCCTGCCACAAATTCAGGCGGTCCGCCCCCACCCCGGACAGAAATCGACGGCCGACGCAGTACGCTACTTCCTCGAAGGGAGCGAATTGCAGAAACAGCCGAAAAGCCATGTGCAGGATCCCTACTCCTTCCGCTGCATGCCACAGGTTCACGGTGCCTCGAAAGATACTCTCGAGTTCGCCGCACACGCCCTGGAGACGGAAATCAACTCCGTGACCGATAATCCGACAGTTTTTCCCGAGGAAGACCTGGTGGTATCCGCCGGCAACTTCCACGGGCAGCCCATCGCCCTGCCGATGGACCACCTCGCCGTGGCTCTGGCAGAAATCGCCGACATCTCGGAGCGGCGCACCTTCAAACTCATATCGGGAGTGCGCGGACTACCATCCTTCCTCGTGGCCAGACCGGGGCTGAACAGCGGCTTCATGATTCCGCAATATGCCGCTGCCTCCATCGTAAACCGCAACCGCGCCCTGTGCTGGCCCACGTCGTCCGACAGCATCCCCTCCTCGCAGGGACAGGAAGACCACGTGTCGATGGGCGCCAATTCAGCTACGAAACTCTGCGAGATAGCGGACAACACCTACCGGGTGCTGGCCATCGAACTTCTGAACGCCGCCCAGGCACTCCACCTCCGCCGACCGCTCCACACATCGCCCTTGCTTGAGAAAATGGTAGCCGAGCTGAGGCTGACGGTACCATTCGTCGACACCGACACAGTAATGTATCCGCTTATCGACGCCACTACCGAATTCATCAAGACCACTATGCACTGACCGGCTGGGAAACGAAATAAACTTCAGCCCACTATGAACCTATTCATAAACATCGGCGTGCTCGCGGGCGCCGACCCGCGCACATCGGCCCGACGCGGCGCGGAAATGAACGTTTTCAAAACCATCGAGTCGGCATGGCTGCTCACCGACGGCGACACCATAGCCGCCTGCGGCGAGATGGCCACACTCGGCGAAGTGCCCGAGAACGCCGAAATCATCGACCTCGACGGCAGCTGGGTGTTCCCTTCGTTCTGCGACTCGCACACACATATGATATATGCAGGCGAGCGCTCCGGCGAGTTTCTCGACAAAATCAACGGTCTGAGCTATGAGGAGATTGCCCGGCGCGGGGGCGGAATACTGAACTCCGCCGACCTTCTTGCCGCCACCCCCGAGGAGGAACTCTATCGCCAGGCAATGGAACGCATCGATGAGGTGATAGCCAAAGGAACCGGAGCCATCGAGATAAAGAGCGGCTACGGCCTGACCACCGAGAGCGAGCTGAAGATGCTGCGCGTGGCTCGCCGCATAAAGGAGACGGTCCCGCTGGAGGTGAAGACAACTTTTCTCGGCGCCCACGCCGTAGGGCGAGCCTACGCGGGGCGCCAGAGCGACTACGTCGACATGCTTTGCCGGGAGACGATTCCAGAAGTCGGGCGGCAGCGGCTGGCCGACTACGTAGACGTGTTCTGCGACCGCGGATTCTTCACGCCCGACGAGACATCACGCATCCTCGAAGCAGCCGGAGCCTACGGCATGCGGCCGAAAATCCATGCCAACGAGCTCGACATCTCCGGGGGCGTGCAGGTAGGAGTGGCCCACGGCGCCCTTTCGGTCGACCATCTCGAGCGCATCGGCGAGGAGGAAATCCGTCTGCTCGCCCACAGCGGCACCATAGCCACCGCACTCCCCGGCGCATCTTTCTTCTTAGGTATGCCATACGCGCGAACGCGCGACCTGATCAATGCCGGAGCTGCTGTGGCCCTTGCCTCCGACTACAATCCGGGCTCTTCGCCCTCAGGCGATATGCGGTTTGTGGCATCGGTAGGCTCAATACGCATGCGTCTCACGCCGGAACAATCGCTCAACGCCACTACAATCAACGGCGCAGCCGCAATGGGCGTGGCCGAGCGTTGCGGAACCATAGCGACGGGGAAAAACGCCAGTTTCTTCATTACGCGCCCCCTCCCCTCTCTGCAATATCTTCTCTACGCCTATACTACGCCTCTGATCACCGACATCTACCTGCGCGGCAACCGGATTAAATCAAAGTAAACCGATTGACCGACCCTCGCTGACGTAAAAGTGGCAAAATCGACAATTTCCGAGCAATTTGCGTCAAAACCATCACATTTTTTATAAACAGTAGCTTCATTCTCGCATTTTTTTTCTAATTTTGCAAGCCGAATACTCAAGGTAAAAACGAGTGCCCCAAGTGATATTGCCTCAATCATTATTGGTCCACAGGTACTTGAATATCTGACCTCTCTTCACGCTATATCCGTGGCCAAGGCCGGCGGGTATAATCCGGACATTCCGAACGTATATAGCCAACTCATAAAATACCGCTGCAGGCCTTCATCGGCCACAACTACAGCTAACGTCTGACTATCAGGCATTTTCAACCCATAGCATGAAGTTACTACAAGCAAAACTCGCGCAGTACACCGCTCCGCAACAGGCCATGGCCGCAGGAGTCTATCCCTATTTCCGCGAAATTTCCTCAGAGCAGGAACCCGAAGTGCTTATCGACGGCAAGAAGGTGCTGATGTTCGGCTCGAACTGCTATTCCGGCCTCGTGGCCGATCCCCGCATCAAAGAAGCCGCCATCGAAGCAACCAAGAAATACGGCACCGGCTGCGCCGGATCCCCGTTCCTCAACGGAACTCTCGACATCCACAAGCAACTCGAACGCCGCATAGCCGAATATATCGGCAAAGAAGACGTTATGATATACTCCACCGGCTTCGAGGTGAACCTCGGAGTGGTTTCGTGTCTCACAGGCCGTGAGGACTACATCCTCTGGGACGAGCAGGATCACGCCTCGATTATCGAAGGCCGCCGTCTGAGCTTCTCCACCGCCCTGAAGTACAAACACAACGACATGGCGTCGCTTGAGAAGCAGCTCCAGAAATGTGACCCCGACAAGGTGAAGCTCATCGTTACCGACAGCGTATTCTCAATGGAAGGCGACGTGGCCAACGTGCCTGAGATCATGAAGCTTGCAAAAAAATACAACGCATCCGTAATGGTCGACGAAGCCCACGGCATCGGCGTATTCGGCAAAGGCGGCCGCGGCGTGTGCAACCACTTCGGCGTGACCGACGACGTAGACCTGGTGATGGGAACTTTCTCGAAATCGTTCGCATCGCTCGGCGGCTTCATCGCCACCGACAAGGAGATTACCAACTTCCTGCGCCACCACTCCCGCTCCTACATCTTCACCGCCTCGATTACCCCCGCATCGACGGCCGCTGCCCTGAAGGCCATCGATATAATGGAATCGGAACCCGAACGCCAGGAGCATCTCTGGGAAATCACACACTTCGCCCTTGACGGATTCCGCAACATGGGCTGCGAAATCGGCAACACTTCCACTCCGATTATCCCGCTGTTCATCCGCGACGACTACAAGACATACCACGTGGTGCGCGACCTCTTCGACGAAGGCCTCTTCGTGAATCCTGTAGTTTCGCCCGCCGTTGCTCCGCAGGATACACTGATACGTTTCAGCCTGATGGCCACCCACTCGAAGGCTCAGGTGGAATACGCTCTCGACAAATTTCAGAAGGTATTCCGCAAATACGAGCTTATCCCCTGACCGGAGGATACGCCCGTTTGCCGAAACCACACTTCTCTCAAACCATACTGACATGCCTCTCAAATCCATACTCAGCGCAACGTTGCCATATTCATATGCGGCAATCGTTGCGCTTGCATTTTCTGCCGCTCCCGCAATAAAAGCCGACAACGGAGTGAGGGTTATAGACTATTGCCCGGCTCCGACCCAGTTTGCCAATCTTGAAATCGCCATCGACCCGTCGGCTGCCGCAGCTCCATTAAAAGGCGCGACTGACGACACGACTGAAGGGGTGACTACGCTCGGCAGCTTCGGAGGCTACGTAGTGCTTGCGTTCGACAAGCCTGTGCTCAACCATCCGAAGCACCGCTACGGCGTGGATTTCGTAATCGGGGGAAACGCTCTTTCGAGCGGTAGCGGAGAGAGCTGCGAGCCGGCCGCAGTGCAGGTTATGGCCGATACCAACGGCAACGGAATTCCCGACGACGGCCCTTGGCTGGAGCTTGCCGGAAGCGAGTATTATCTGCTGACATCCCAACGGGGATTCTCGGTGACTTACACTAATCCCTGCTATAACACCGCGCACCAAGTATGGTGGAAAGCGTCGGACGGCTCGACGGGAGCCGTGTTGCCGACATCCTACCGCAGCAACGTACTTTATCCGGACCCTTATCTTCTTCCCGACCATCCGGAAGCGGCCGGCGTTCCACTGACCGTGGCGCCGGATGCAGAATCCATGACATTCACCGGCACACGCATACGCGGTTATTACGACCTGCATAACCCGAAGGCAATAAAGATGTTTCACACCTGTCTCTTATAC
>UREH01000142.1 GCA_900546835.1 uncultured Porphyromonadaceae bacterium | reverse complement strand
CTGCCGACTCCACCGCCACCCCCAACCCCTCCCGACAATTCTAAAAATCTGAATTGTAGATACATATATTCCTGTTTACATTCTTTAACAAAATGGGAGGGTAATTTGAACTTTTTTCCATTAATTTTGCGTGAAACAAAAAATTATGCATTTATTATGCTTTCGCTTTTAGCTTAGTGCTAACGAAATATCGACCATATGCAGTCCGTAATTTTATGAAATACCGTCTGCATCTCCACCCGGCAGCCCCGGAGTGCTCTCTGTTGGCTTTGTAGACTACTTTTTTCATTAACCATCCACTCCCGGATTTAAAAATTCACATCCATAATCTTCAACCCCGAATCTAAATAAAAACCATAAAGCACTTTTTCGTATGAAAAAAATCATGATGATGCTGGCATTCGTGCTCGTTTGCATGGTTGCCGGAGCAAAGGACCCCGAAGTTGTCGACGTATCCATCACCGGCGAAGGTGTGGGCAACGGCGGCCGACCCACCATCACCGCCACCTGCTCGGCCAAGAAAGCCAACAAGGTGACCGACGACGACATCCGCCGCTGCGCCGTGCGCGGCGTGCTCTTCAAAGGATGGACCGACAAATCCAACACTTCGGCCTACGATGCCTCCTCCAACCATCCGCCAATCGCCGGCAGTGCCGACCGTGAGACCATGAACGCCGACTATTTCGCCGACTTCTTCGGCAGCGGCGAGGCCATCAAATACGTCGACATTCTTCCCGACACCCGGAAAGTATCGAAAAACGGCAAAGTATACTATGTAAGCCAGATGGTATCGGTCAATGTGAGCGAGCTCCGCAAGAAACTTGAGCGCGACGGCATAACCAAATCGCTGAAAACAGGCTGGTAATACGTCCGTAACCGCTACCGCAACCGGAACCACACCTAAAAACCCTCCCGACTATGAAAAAATTTCTGACCATAGCCATAGCAGCCATAATGGCTCTTGGAGCATCGGCCCAGGAAAACCAGATAAAGCGCATCCCATCGAAAGGCTACGACCCCAACCAGCAGAACTACACCACCTTCGAGCGCGGCGTATGGTTTGCAGCCGAAGCTCTCGGCGGTTACTCATGCCATTTCCACGGCCACAACATGGGTCTGGCCGAAGTCGACTTCACCGTAGGTTACCGCTTCAGCCAGTATCTTAAGGTCGGCGTAGGCACCGGCGCCCGCTACTACATCGACCAGGGATGCCTGCGCTCCAGCGATGTGAAATGGGGCATGCCCATCTTCGCCACCGTGCGCGGCAACTTCATGCCGAGCCTCTACCGCACCACCGTGCCCTACTGGGGCATCGAAGCCGGCGCATCGATAGGCGACGGCGTATTCTTCCGACCCACCATCGGCGTACGCATCGGCGAACCCCGCCAGGCTTTTACCCTCGGCCTGAGCTACATGGGGCAGCGCATCTCCGCTCCCGACTTCCATATCGAGCAGACCACGGGCAATGTAGTCGACCTCAAGAAAGGCAAGTACACCAGTTTCGTATGCCTGCGTCTGGGCTATGAATTCTAAAATCAAAACGACAACAGCATGAAAAAGTCAACCGCTTTATCGCTTGCAGTGGCCGCAGTGGCCATTGTGGCAGCCGGTCTGAGCAGCTGCTCCAAGCATACCACCCAGATAGCCTCGTCGGCAGCTTATGCCAACTTCGAGACACGCTGCCTCGGCACCGAGCAGGACGGCTCGCAGACCCTTCGCGCATGGGGCAAGGGCGTCAGCAAGGCCGACGCCATCGAGCAGGCAAAGAAAAACGCCGTGGCCGATGTGCTCTTCAAGGGCATCAAGGACAACGGTCCCTGCAATACCACCCCGCTCGTGCTCGAGGTCAACGCACGCGAGCGCTATGCCGAGTACTTCAACCCCTTCTTCTCCGACGGCGGCGAATATAAGAAGTTCGTGCGCGAGGAGACCGGCAACCAAGCCTCACGCCTCGAAGCCAAAGGCACATCGATCAACAACTGGGGCGTGATTGTCACCGTAGACCGCGAGGGTCTCCGCCGCCAGCTCGAAAAAGACGGCGTGCTCAAACCCGGCACCCGCAACTGACGCCCGATTTCTCCACAAATCCCATTAGATCAGACACCAATCTCTTATTTCTCACATTCAAAAGCAATGAATCTTCTTAAAACCCTTCTTGGCGCAGCCGTCGTAGTATCCGCTCAGATGGCGCTGGCCGCTCCTCCATCGATCATGGTGCTCCCCGAAAAAAACTGGTGCATCGAACACGGCTATACTAAAACCGTAAAAGACAAGGTATATCCCGACTATGAAAAGGCCATCGGCGACAAGGAGTTCCGCTCGGTCAACACCGCTTTCCAGCAGCTTTTCGCCGAGCGCGGCTTTCCCATGGTCGACGCCACAGCCCAGAGCGAGGAAGACGATATGGACGATGCTATGGACGAAGCTTTTGAAGGTGCCGAATCCGGTGCGAGCGCAGGGACAAACGCTTTCGATGAACTCGTGAACCGCGCCAAACCCGACATCACTGTGGAAGTGGAATGGTCCGGCAACAACGCCGGCTCACTCTACTCGGCCGACTTCAACATCAAGGCTATCGACACCTATTCCTCGAAAGCTGTAAGCGCAATCGCCGCCCAGACCGGCGAAGTTCGCCGCACGGTGCCTCTCACCGTAGCTCTCAAGCAAGCTGTAAAGAATAACTTCGACTCCTTCTGCGCACTCCTCCAGCAGCACTTCGACGACCTCCAGGCCAATGGCCGTGAAATCCGTCTTGACGTCCGCATTCTCGACAACGGCGCCGGCACTACAATGAACACCGAATTCGGCGGTCAGGAACTCAGCCAGATTATCTACGAATGGGTGAGCGACAATACGGTCAACCACCAGTTCAACCAGCGCAGCTCCGGACGTACACGCCTGCGTTTCAACCAGGTGCGCATCCCCATGAAAGATACCAACGGACACCCCATGGACGCGAAGGCATGGGCCCGTGGCCTTCAGCAGAAACTTGCCGGCCTCGGACTCCCGGCTGAAAACTCATCTCCGGCCCTGGGCCTCGGGCGCCTCTACATCGGCGAAAAATAATCCGCTGCTCAGTGTTTCAAACGTTTCACCCTAAAAGTCATTCCCTATGAAACTATCGCTTAAGCATATAGCTCTCGCAGCCGTGCTCGCGGCCACCGGGCTGCAGGCCGGAGCCGCCGAGTGCGAAATCGGCATGGGCATCGCCCCCATCTCCGAAGGCGACAAAGTGCCCGCTTCCGTGGCCCGCAAACTTGAAGCAAAACTCAAGATGGTGCTCTCTCACGCAGGGGTTGCCGCCGGCGACTACGACTGCCAGTTCTTCCTCGCAGGTCGTTTCGACACAGCCTACGCAGAAGCAGCTCCCGGCCTCAGCGGCCGCGTTCTTATGAAGACCGACCTCCAGCTCGCCATCTGCGACGGCTCCAACCAGAAAGTCTTCGCCACAGCCACATTCCCGCTCAAAGGTGTTGGCGGCTCGGAGGAGCAGGCCCTCACCAAGGCGCTTTCCAGCCTGAACGCCAAGAATCCCGAATTCATCAACTTCGTGGAAAAAGGAAAGGCCAAAATCATCGACTACTTCAACAACAACTATCCCACTTACCTCACCAAGGCCAAGACTGCCCTGAAGGCCCGCAACTACGACGAAGCCCTCTACTGGGCCACCGCCGTGCCCGAATGCTGCACAGGCTACAACCAGGCAGCCCAGCTCGCCAACAGCATCTATACCGACAAGGTTAACTACGACGGGGCCATGCTTCTTGCCCAGGCCGAAGGCGAATGGGCGGCCGATCCCACCGACGCCGGCGCGGCAGCAGCCTACAGCTACCTGGCACAGATCGATCCCTCGGCCGCCTGCTACGCCCAGGCAAAAGCCCTCGGCCAGAAGATGGGTTCGGTAGTGAAGCAGAACTACGATTTCGAGACCAAGGAAAAATACCGCAATCAGGTCGCTCTCGAGAAGCAGCGCATCGACGCCGCCAAGCAGGTTGCCGTGGCATGGGCCCAGAATCAGCCCAAAACCGTGGTACGCAACAACTGGATCGTCTGGTAAACACGACATTATCATACACACAACTCCAATGAAAATCAACAAACTGATTGTTGCAGGCGCAGCCGCAGCAATGATGGCGGTGCCCGCGACCATGAAGGGCGACGACCCCAAATTCATGCGTAGCTCCATCTACACCATTCTGGTGAACTCCGACGAGCAGAACACGCGTCTCGACCAGGAAGCCCAGGAGACCGACGCTGAAGGCTATGCCGCTACCCTGCAGGAATCCGGCCTTTCAAGCCTGGGCGGAATTCCCAAATCGGTGTTCCCCACTCTCGCTATCCCCGAGCAGTTCAACGACCACAACCTCGAATGGCGCGTGCTCGACTTCGACCAGGTAACGGCCGGCATGACCGACGATGAGGCAAAGGCCGCACGCCCCAAAGGCAAAGGCGGAAGCGCAACCGGCAAAGCTCTTCTGGGCGCAGCCGTAGGCGGTCTGACCGGTGCCAACACCTCGACTATGATCCGCTACGAGAAAGTCGACGACTATATTTTCGCGGCCGTTGAAAAATTTCTCGGCGAGCATAAGATTGCCGACAACATGGTTGCCAAATGGTACAACTACAACCCCGAAGGCACCCCGAAATTCAACCCCGGCCTGATTATGGAGCGCGGTCTTGAAAACGCATCCGCTATAGATCTGGCCCAGGCCAATGTAAACGACGACGCCAAGGCAATGCTTTCCGCCCAGGGTTTCGAACTCATCAACAATACCTTCGTGGTTGCCATCAACCTCCGTTTCCGCAACAACAAGGCTCTGGCCAAGGAAATTTCCGAGATGGTAGGCGGAGCGGCCTCCGCTGCCGGCTCCAACTTCGGCGCACTCGGCGGCCTTGCCGCTCTCGGCGCGAAGAAAGCTGCCGAAGCCGCAACCAACGCCCTGATGAAGGACATGTATTCCGTAACAGCCATCACCAACCTCTATAAGCTCGACTGGAACGACGACATCGACATGGCCCTCTCCGACAAGGTTCTCTACAATGAGAACGCCACTCTTCAGGACCTCCTCGACGCCGGCCTCTGCCACCTCACCTATGTAGGCCAGACCAAGGCCCGTTCCGGCGTGAAGAAAGACAAGACCAAGACTCTCGACCAGCTCGCTTCGTCGGCCACGGCACGCGCTATCGACAAGGCCCTTGCAAAACTCCAGGTCGAGAACGAGGTATTCCGTACGGTAGTTCCCATCTCGAGCTGCTCCGACGGCTTCATCTATGCCAAAATCGGATCGAAAGAAGGTCTGACTCCCGGCGACGAATATGAAATCCTCGAACAGCAGCAGGACCCCAAGACCCAGAAGATTTCCTACAAGAAAGTAGGTTCCGCAAAGGTTGAGAAAGGCGGTGTATGGTTCAACACCACCGGCGCCGACGAGCTCATCGCCAACGCCGAAGAAAAAGAGGCTGAGGAAATGAAGGCCGCCCAGGACCTCAACTACAGCAAACTGAAATGCGGCAAGAAGAACGACTTCTCCGGCTACTATCTCCGTCTCGCCAAGAAAAAAGGCAAAATCGAGGATTAAAAGCCTGAGGCGTCGGTCGGACTCCGCTCCCACCTCCGCTTGAAACTAATCTTCATAAACACACATCAATCACGGCGACGCGCCATGCCCCATCCGGGGCGGCGCGCCGCTTTTTTATTCGACCCATCTGCACACCGATAACTTTTAGTGATCCATTCCCCTACCGATGGCTCTTAGAGACGTCAGAGTATCTAAGGTCGTCAGGCTGTGTGTTAAAATTCCATAATTTGACACATCGTCCTATTTTTTACCCGAATGGTGAGGGCGCTGTCAGCCATCGACCTTTGGTCGCTTTGCTATGCAAAGAATGGTCCAGATGGTAGGAGCTTGAGGGTGAGGGCGAAGGGAGTTGACTAAGGTCAATGACCGAACCCGAACCCCTCAGGCGACG
>UREH01000141.1 GCA_900546835.1 uncultured Porphyromonadaceae bacterium | reverse complement strand
AGATGTGTATAAGAGACAGCCCTCTTCCATGTGAGTATATGATGATAATGGCGAAAATTCCCTTGATTGAATCAGTCACCGGCTTGGAGATATAATCTTCATGATGACTTGAGAATTTCACACCATATAGTGCTACGCAAGCAAGCAGTACAAACAGTAGAACCATATCTTAACCTCGTCAGAAGTATTTACGGATTAGCCCTTTTGTGGTGGAATCAGAGATTAAGAGCCCGGAGCAGACGCGGAGGCCTGTCCGGGCGCTTTTAAGTATTCGCTTGGTTTCTGTCCCGGTGGGATTATTCGGCGTTGGCCAGGGGCGACGGGGTAGAGTAGACGCGGGCTGCAAGCTCCTTGTCGAACATGTAGAGGCCGTAGCCGTTGTCGCCGATTTTCTTGAGGGCGTCAATGTAGCCGCGGGCGTTGCTTTCTTCCTCCACCTGCTCATCGATAAACCATTTGAGCATGTTCTGGGTGGCGTAGTCCTTCTCCTCGACTGCAACAGCGTAGAGGTCGTTGATCAGGGCGGTTACTTTCTTCTCGTGGGCGAGTGTAGCCTCGAAGGCTGCCAGGGGGGAAGCCCATTCGGTGTCGACTGCGGCGATGGGGGCGAGGAGAACCTTGCCGTCGCGCGAGTTAACGTAGTTCATGAAGATGGTGGCGTGGTCCTGTTCTTCCTTGAACTGGATCGCAAACCAGTTGGCGATTCCGTCGTAGCCTTCGCTGGCGAAGTGCATCGACATGGAGAGATAGAGGTAGGCCGACCAGAATTCGGCGTTAATCTGGGCGTTTATTGCGTCCTGTACTTTGTTGTTCAGCATAACAGATTAGAATAAGTAACTGTTAACGATTATAATGTGTTTCTTTCAAACGTTTTTTTCCGATACTGCCGTGGGGCTCTCAGAAGGCGTAGCCGATTTTGGCCATTACATCGACGCCTTTGAAGTCCTTGATCAGCACGTAGTCGGCCTGAAGGCCGAGGCGCAGCCGGCTGCCGAGGCGGAAGCCGATGCCGGCGCCCACGTTGAAGCCGAAGCGGCTTACGCGGGTGGATACGTCGGAATTGTCGACTTCGCTGCGCGCCGTCCATCCGGCGAAGCATAATCCGGCGAGAGGATAAAGCTCAACCGTTTCGGCCACCGCAAAGGGGATATGGGCGTTGAGATTGATGGTGAGGGCGTCGAGCCCGTTGTGACGGAACACGTAGTCGACGCTCGGGGCGAGCCTGAAGCGGGTGCCGAAGCGATAGGTGAATTCCACCCCGGCCAGGGCCGAGTGGTTGTAGTCGGCATAGCCGGTCTCGAGGCTGAGGGTTTTCTCGCCACACACCCGTTCGGCAGCAGCCGGAAGGGCTACAATGGCCATGAGAACAGCCATAACGATATGTCGCAGTGATTTCATCTTGGTTGGCATCGGCAAACAAAGTTAGCGAATACTTACCATATAGCAAATTTTTTTAATTAACTTCGCAATGTGAAAATGCTCTACCGCATTGTCCGGCTTATAGCGGTGGCCCTGCTTGCACTCGCGGTGGTGGTCCCCGCTGTGACCTACGTGGCCCTTTCGGTCACGCCGGTGCAGCGCCGCATTGCCCGCATTGCCGAGCGAGAGCTATCCAAAGCGCTGAACGCCAAGGTGGAAATCGGATCACTTGGAATTGTGCCTTTCAATCGCGCCGTGCTGCGCGAGGTAGTAATCACCGACCGGACCGGCGCCGACACCATTCTCACCGCGCGGCGTCTCGGCGCGGGCATCCGAATCGGGAGTCTCCTCTCCGACGACCCTCTCACAATCACCCATGTGGAGCTCATCGGCATGGACGCCCGCATTCACCGCGCGTCGCCCGGCGCGCCGCTCAACATCCAGCCCATAATCGACGCGCTCAGTCCGAAGAACCACTCCAGGCCCCCTACGGCATTCGACTTCAAAATCAACACGATAATGATTCGCTCGTCGCGGCTGAGCTACGACGTGCTTTCGGAGGCCACCACGGAAGCCTTCGGCCCCTCGCACATAGCGATTTCCAATCTACGCGCCGACATCAACGCACCGCGGCTGCGCCGCGGCGACTTCGCTTTTTTCATAAAGCGCATGGGCTTCACCGGTCCTTCCGGGTTCCGGCTGGAGTCGCTTACGGCCAATGCAACGCTCGCCGATTCGATAATTTCGGTGGACAATCTCGCCCTGACGCTTCCCCGCTCATCGCTGCGCATCGACGACATCACTCTCCCCACCGACCGCCTCGCCGACGTGCTCCCGGCCCTGCGCAGACATACGGTGAGACTCAACGTTGCACCCGGGAGCTACATATCACCGGCCGACTTCGCCGCTTTCATCCCCGCCCTGGGCAGCCTGCCCGATCGCATCGACATCAACAGGCTGAGCATCGATGGTAATCTGAAGGGAGCGGACATCGACATCGACCTTGCCGACTCGCACACAACGAGGCTGCGCATCGAGGGGAGCGGCCGCCATCCGGCCGATCCAGACCGCGCCACAGCCAACATCCATAATTTCGAACTGCATACCACCGGGTCTGAGGCTGCCCGCATAGCGGGTTGTTTCACCTCTCTCTCGCCGAAGCTAAAGGCCATGGCCACGCGCATGGGCGCCATCGACATGGCTGCGACCGCCAACCTCATAGCCCGCGATTTCGACGTGACGCTCTCCACCACCTGCGCCCAGGGGCAGACCGAACTTTTCGCCGAGGGCGCCTTCCGGTCCATCCACAGCTTCTCGGTAGAGGGCGAACTGGCCTCCATCGGAGCCTTCCGTGTGGGGCAGCTTCTCGACAATCCCGAGCTGGGGGATGCCGACGGATCGATTGCACTCACCTACGCTGCCGACGGCCGCAACCGCCGGGGACACGCCGAACTCAACATCGACCGCTTCGATTTCCGCCATATCGCCTACCGCGAGATTCTCGCCGACGCGACCCTCGACGGCGACATGCTCACTTTCTCGGCCGAGACCGACGGCGACGCCCTCAGTTTCAACCTCGCGGGAGCGTGGTCGCTTGCCCGCGACTTCAGGGCCGTGCGTCTGGACGGCTCGGTCGGCCGGTTCGTTCCCAACCAGCTCAACCTTACCGAGAAATATCCGGGCGTGGAGCTGGCCGCCGACTTCAACATGGACCTCGAAGGCCCGCAGCTCCACAATATGCTGGGACACATCGACATACGCAACTTCTCCATCCGCCGCTCCCCCTCGGAGGTCTTCACCCTCGACCATCTCGGCCTGAAATCAGACCAGGGGCAGCTCCGCCTTGAAAGCGACTTCATCAACGGCACAATCCAGGGAAGCTACGATTTCCGCCACATAGGCCGCGCTGCCAGTGCGATAGCCTCGCGCATACTCCCCTCGGTGGTCGCGACACCCTCCCGGCAGCTTGCGGGCACCGACACACCCAACGATTTCACATTCCGTTTCCGCGTCGGCGAGACCGAGCGCGCCGCCGAATTCTTCCGTCTCCCCGTCAGCGTGATCTATCCTGTGGAGATTACCGGAGAGATGAATGAATCGACCTCCGACATGGCTCTGGCCATCGACGCGCCCTATCTCCGCCAGGGCAACAAACTGATAGAGAACACGCGCGTGTCGGCGCTGCTGAGCGGAGCCGACGCCAACGGCAGTTTCGACTTCACCACCACTGCGCCCACACAGAACGGCCCCCTGCATCTGGCCCTCTCGGCCAATGCCGAGCGCGACCGCCTTAACACCGACGTAGCCTGGAAGATAGCCCGCGAGGAAGCCTACAACGGCCACCTGTCGGCACTCACCAACTTCTGGCGTGAGGAGGCCCCCGACTCGCCGCTCCATACGGAAATCAACATACTCCCAGGCAGCCTTACGTTCAACGACTCCACATGGCGTGTGGCTCCGGCCAAAGTATCGTTGCGCGGACCGAAGGACATCGCGGTCGACGGCATCAACGTGCACCGAGCCAACCAGTTCGTGCGCATCAACGGCACCGTCGGCAACGACGCCGCGTCGCTGCTGACGCTCGATCTGCGCAACTTCAACCTCGACTATCTTTTCGAGAGCCTCGGCATCGACAAGGTAAAACTCGGAGGCGACGCCACCGGCACATTCTACGCCTCGCGCCTGTTCACTCCCGAACCGATACTGGAGACACCCGGTCTGTGCGTGAACGGAATCAGCTACAACAAGGTGGTGCTCGGCAACGCCCTGGTGCGCAGCCACTGGGAGCGCGAGTCGCGCGCCATTACCCTCAACGCCATAATCGACCAGCCGGACCGCCGCAAGGCCTTCGTCGACGGCGCCATCTTCCCGCTCAACGACTCGCTCGACATCCGATTCAAGGTAGACCACACCGACGTGGCTTTCATGCAGCCGTACATGGAAGCGTTCGCCAGCGACATCAGCGGCCACGCCTCGGGCGAGTGCCGTCTGTGGGGTAACTTCAAGTACATCGACCTGGAGGGCGACGTATTCGCCGACGACCTCCGTCTGAAAATCAACTTCACCAATACATATTACACGGCCACCGACTCGGTTCACTTCCGTCCGGGCCTGATTGACCTCAACGGAATCACAATCCGCGACGCCGAAGGCCACACGGCCGACCTCAACGGCTGGGTACGCCATAAATTCTTCAAGGAGCCCTGGTTCGAATTTTCCATTTCCAACGCCCGCAACTTCCTGGCCTACAACGAGACGGCCAAGGACAATCCCATCTGGTACGGTAAAATCTACGGCGACGGAGGGGCGGCCGTAAAGGGCGCTCCCGGCCGCATCGACATAAACGTCGACATGGCCACGGCGCCGAAATCCACCTTCACCTTCGTGCTCTCCGACCAGGAAGTGGCCGACGAATACTCTTTCCTCACCTTCCGCGACAAAAAGTCGCTCTCGGCCGAGCTGACCGACACCGTGAAGCTCGAGCGCGACACGTCGATGGACCTCGTGGAGCGCCTGCGCGCAATGGTCCGCGACCACGCCCCCGACCTACCCAGCGACTACAACATCTCGCTACAGATGCGCGTAACGCCACAGGCGACCCTCGTGCTGGTGATGGACCCCGTGGGGGGCGACCGTATCCGCGCCTGGGGCAATGGCCACCTGCGTCTCGACTACGGGTCGGCCAACAACGACTTGCGCATGTACGGCACCTACACCCTCGACCGCGGCTACTATAATTTCACCCTCCAGGACGTGATAATCAAGGACTTCACCATCAAGCCAGGCTCGGAAATAGTGTTCAACGGCGACCCCTACGCCGCCCAGCTCAACATCCAGGCCGTCTACGCCCTCAACGCCAATCTATCCGACCTCGACGAATCTTTCCTGCAGGACCAGGATCTGAACCGTACGAACGTGCCCGTGCACGCACTCATGAAGGTGACGGGCGACATCCGTCAGCCTGAAATCGCCTTCGACCTCGAGTTTCCCACCCTCACCTCCGACGTATACCGCAAGGTGCGCTCCATTGTATCGACCGACGACATGATGAACCGCCAGATAATATATCTGCTTGCTCTCAACCGCTTCTATACGCCCGAATACATGACCTCGACCACCAAGGGCAACGAGCTGGTCTCGGTGGCATCGTCGACAATCTCCTCGCAGCTCAGCAACCTGCTCGGCCAGATTTCCGACAACTGGAACATCGCTCCTACATTCCGCAGCGACCGCGGCGACTTCAGCGACGTGGAGGTCGATGTGGCGCTGTCCTCGCGCCTGCTCAACAATCGTCTGCTCTTCAACGGCAACTTTGGATACCGCGACAACTCGCTCAACAGCAATCAGTTTATAGGCGACTTCGATCTCGAATACCTCCTCGACCGCGAAGGCCGCTGGCGTCTGAAGGCCTACAACCGCTACAACGACCAGAACTATTACCTCCGCACCGCCAAGACCACCCAGGGCGTGGGCGTAGTGCTCAAGCGCGACTTCGACTCCTTCTCCTCATTCTTCAACTTCTTCCGCCGCAAAAAGAAATCCGCCGCCCCTGCCGACTCCACCGC
>UREH01000140.1 GCA_900546835.1 uncultured Porphyromonadaceae bacterium | reverse complement strand
ATGGACGTCGGCAATCCGTTGAACATCGCCCGCATCATCGACCTTTACGGCGGCAACCCGGAGCTGCTCCGCGCCGATGTGGAAGGATACGCATATTCCGACGACGAGATAGCCGCCACGATGTCGGACGCCTACCGTAAATTCGGAGTGCATGTGGACCCTCAGGGCGCTACGGCACTTCGCGCAATCGAGCGCCATCTGAAACCCGGCGAGACCGGAATTGCCATAGCAAGCGGCCACGCGGGCAATTACCCGTCGGCCGTAAGCGCGGCAACCGGCGAGGCCCCCAGGGCTCCGAAAGGCCTCCAGAGCGCCACCCAGACGCCCCGCATACTCCGCATTCCCGCAACCCAGGGAGCACTCGCCCGGCTACTGAGCCGATTCTGAACGCTATAAAGAAAATACATAACCCATAAAAAAACATAACAACCATGGCTAACAAACGCGACCTCAAGAAACAAGTGAAATATATCTGCGGCGACCTCGCCACAGAATGCATGCTTGCTGCAGAATACGTAAAAGGCGTTGTGCCGGCAGAAATGCATAAAATCGTAGCTGAAATAGCCTCGCTGCAGACCTCCGCACTCGCAAGCGCCACTTTCGGCTTCGACAAGACTGAAGCGGAATTCGAATCGAAAGCCGCATACAACAAAGCGCGCACCGCATACAACAAGAAAGCCTTCGCCGCCCTGCGGGAGAAATTCAACAACAAGGTGCAGGAGATTGTGAAGCAGATGAACGCAGCCCTTCCCCAGGCAGTTAAAGACGCCAACAAGGCCGCCAAATGAATCTCGCCGGCCGAATACTGAAACTTTTCGGGTGGTCGGTCACCGTGACAGTGCCCGACTACCCGAAATGCATTATCTGCGTAGCGCCACACACATCCAACTGGGATTTCATACTCTGCGAGCTCGCCATCCACTCCGTAGGGCGCACCGCCGGTTTCATGATGAAATCGTCGTGGTTCTTCTTTCCGCTCGGCGCCATATTCCGCGCAATGGGCGGAGTGGCCGTAGAGCGGCGCAAACAGCATTCGTCGCTTGTAGACGCGATGGTCGAGAAATTCCGCACATCGCAGCGCCTCGTAATCGCCATAACGCCCGAGGGGACGCGCAAAGCCACCTCGAAATGGCACACGGGCTTTCTACGCATCGCCCGTCAGGCCGACGTGCCGCTCGCGCTTGCAACAATCGATGCGGCAACGCGCCATATCACGCTCACCGACGAATTCATTCCCACCGATAATGTGGAAGCCGACATACGGCAGATCAAGCGATTCTACAGCCGCTTCACCGGCATTAAACCAGAGAAATTCACAACCGCCGACGAATAAACCCCACTCTCCTGCTCTACAATGAACGAAACCGCACAACCCAAGCCGCTCGACGCGCTGAATGTGGCCGCCTGGCCCATGCCTATAGTCTGGGCCGACATTCCGGCAAATCTGAAGGCTGCAGAGGGCGCACTGGAGACGATTGACCGGTCGACCGATTTGCTGGTGCTTCCAGAATTGTTCTCCACCGGTTTCATCCAGGACGAGATTCTGCTGAAAGAAATCGCATCGGAATCGGAACGGCTCTCCCTTGAAGCCATGCGCCGCTGGGCATCGGAAAGGGCTATGGCGGTTGCGGGCAGTTTCCTTGTGGAGCGCGCCGGCAAATATTATAACCGCGCGGCATTTGTAGAGCCCTCGGGGAAGACCACCTTCTACGATAAGCGGCACCTCTTCTGTCTTAGCGCCGAAAGCACAGTATATTCTCAGGGGCAGGCGCTTCCGCCCGTTATCGCCTACCGCGGGTGGAATATTTCGATGATTGTATGCTACGACCTGAGATTCCCGGTATGGTGTCGCAACGACGGTCAGAGCTACGACATCCTTCTCGTGCCGGCCAACTGGGCCTCGGCACGCGGATATGCGTTCCACCAGCTGCTGATCGCCCGGGCTATCGAGAATCAGGCCTTTGTAGTGGGCTGCAACCGCGGGGGAGCTGACGACTACGGCACCTACGATAACGAGAGCTACATATTCAACCCCTTCGGCTACGAAATGGCGCCCGTAGACACAACCGCCACAAAAGGGATACGCCCGAGGCAGTTGTCGGCTGAAGAAAAGACGACATCAACGTCCCCCGCAGGACTACTGACGGCCACTTTCACCCGCTCCGCACTCGATAAAGTGCGGAGTTATCTCCCCGTCGGCCGCGATGCCGACTCCTTCACCATTCATCTCTGACCCCCACGCAAAACACCACATCCGGCGGCGTCGCTCAGAAGGTGAGCGACGCCGGGGGAAGTGTGGGAGTGGTAACGCGGATGCCGGATTCGGAGTGCGTGTCGGCCGGCAGCCGGAGGATGGCGAGGGCGCGGCCATGATGGGTGGTGCGCAGCGGTCGCGAATAGGAGGTGGAATCCGTCATATCCGCAGATCCGGCGGCCAAGAAACGCGCGGAGCCTGTAGGTTCGAACAGCACCGGGAGGTCTGCATCGGGAACTATACGGCCATCGTCATCAAGAATTGTGGCCGTAACATAAGCGAGCGAGCCGCTGCCGGGGCGCTCCACCTCAAGCCGGATTTCCGCAGGTGCGCCGGCCGTGGCTATCTCATTTGATTTATAAGCATTTCCTGAGGCATCGTATCCTATGGCGACAAGACGTCCGGGATGGTATTCTATCCGGAACACCGCCTTATATTCCGTATCACGACCGACCTTTTTGCGGCCGATTTCCTGCCCGTCGAGCTGAAGGACGACCTCGGGAAGAGTGCTGACTACCTCAACTTCAATCGGCTGCCCTTCCCAGCCGTGCCAGTTCCACGACTCAAACGTAGGCCATGTGCCCCACATTGTTTCCTGAACCTTGCCATGGTAGCCGTCGGGCTCGCGAACTGCCATATATACCTCAGGGACTGAATCGGCAACGACATTATGGAGTATGTCGCGATAACGGGATATGGGTTTGGGCTGCCCGATAATGTCTATGTCGCCACACTGCGAGCCGTGCCAGGGCCAGAGGTCGCGGTGGAAATGCTCGCCGGGCACCTGCCCTTCGTAGTAGTATCGACCTATACCCGATTCGCCTATATAATCGATGCCGGTCCATACGAAGTCGCCGACCACATAGGGAAGGTCGTGGACTTTTGTCCAGTTGGAGAAAGCGTCGCGCGGATAGGATTCGGTCTGCCATACCACGCGCCCGGGCACGCGCTGATGGTCGCCTTCCACCTTATGAATCATATAATTGTAGCCGATGATATCGTGGGCAGCCGCGAGCGGGTCGTATATCTCCCAGTCGGAGTCCCAGGCGGCGAGTGCCTGAGTGACAGGGCGTTTCTGCGGGTCGAGACTCCGGCAATAATCCGCGAACCTATTGGCAAGCTCTACAGCGCGCTTCGACTTACGTTCAAGAATTTCATTGCCTATGCTCCAGGCAATAACCGACGGATGGCAGCGGTCGCGCCTTACGAGCGCGTCGAGATCCTTCTGCCACCACTCCCCTATCAGTTCCGAATAGTCGTGGGGAGTCTTGGCCTGTTCCCAGCCGTCGAAAGCCTCGTCGATAACGAGCAGACCGATTGAGTCGCAGGCAGCAAGGAATGCCGGGGCCGGATGATTATGGCTGGTACGCACGGCATTGAATCCGGCGCGCTTCAGCAATTGAGCCTTATGGATTTCAGCGTCGTCGAAGCTGGCGCTCCCGAGTATGCCGTTGTCGTGGTGGACGCACGCGCCGTTGATAAGCATAGGCTCGCCATTGAGCATGAATCCGCTTTCGCCCGACCATCGGATGGTCCGCAGTCCGATTCTTGCCGATTCGGAATCAAGAATCACTCCCTTATTATCGGTCAGATCGACGGTGAGGTCGTAGAGAGCAGGGGATTCCGGCGACCACAAACGTGCATCCCTGACAACCAAGGGAATCGTCACATCTGTTTTCGAATGCGCGTCGACCTTAATCTTTAGCTTCACCCGAGCGGAGCCGACCGAAACGACTGCCGTACGGCTTACCGGTGAATCCAAGCTGTTCATCACTGTAAACTCAACATCGACTTTTACAGCTCCCTTCTTATCGGGAACGGACGATACCGTCCGCAGACTCCACGGCTCTATCTCAGCATCGAGCGGAGCGTCTGACAGCCACACATGGCGGTAAATGCCCGAACCGGTGAACCAGCGCGAATTCTTCTGATGGGAATTATCGACTGAAATGGCAATCACCGTGGCAGAATCCGGATTAACATATGGAGTAATATCCAGGAAATAAGACGCATAGCCGTAAGGATGGCCTCCGACCGAATCGCCGTTGACCCAGACGGTGGAATTCATATAGGCGCCCTCAAGGTAGATGCGATGACGACGGCCGGGCGCGAACGTGCCGGGCGGCAAAACCTTGCGATAGGCTCCGCGGCCAGTTGGCAGATAGCCGCCGTCGTTGCCCGAAGCTGCCTCGGGAGTGAAATCGAAAGCCTGACTCCAGTCGTGAGGAAGGTCTACAGCCTGCCAGGTGGAGTGGTCAAAAGCCGCTTCCGTGACATTTCCGTAAGGATTGAGCCTGAAGAACCAGCCATCGTCGATAAGTCTGCCGTCGAGAGAACCGGCATAGGTGCACGCTAAACCAAAGAAGGCAATCAGAACGAATAGTATTCGGCGACAGTCAAATAGAATTTTCATGGATAGAAATATGGTAGTGACAATTGCTAAAGCGCCATGCCCCTCGGGAAGACCAAGGCATGACGCTTATCAGAGGTGTATCTGTCGTACTGCTTCCGGCAGCGGGTGTGTCGGGAGGGCAACGAAGTAATTACATGGATTCAACGCGCTTGAGGTTCTCCTCGTCGTTGAGGTTGTAGTAGATGCTGCGGAGCACCTGACGGGCCTCGCTCATGTTTTCGTCGATCTTGAAAGCTTTTTCCAGATAGGTGGACGACTCGCGGAGCATGGGGTCTACCTTTTCAGCACGGAAAGTCTTGTAATCCTGCTGGCTCATTCCTGCGGTCTCGTTCTGGTCCATGTCGCAGGCCTTCTGATAAAGCTTATAGCCGAGCTGGAAGAGTGCGGCGGCATTGTTTTCGTCGAGAGCGATGGATTTCTGGAATGCGGCGAGCGATTCAGCGGGTTTCTGCTCGCTGTCAAGAAGAACACCCTTCACGAAATAAAGCTGAGCGTTGTTGGGGTCGGCGGCGATATACTTGTCAATCAGGGCGTCGGCCTCGGCAAACTGCTTCTTGTCGATAAGGTTGTTGACCATATAACCGATATAACGGCTGTCTTCCGCACCATAAAGGGGATACGCCTGCTCGGCGATAGCGGCCATCACCTCGGGGCGCTTGAGCTGAGATGCGCAGGAGATAGCGTAATCGAAAACGTTCTTCTTATTGTAGCCGCTTGCAATGGCGTCCTGGAAATAAGCGAGCGATGCCTCGGGATCCTGAGCGAGCGAAGCTCCTATACCCATGTTGTACTTGATTTCGGCAACGAGAGTGTCGGCGGGAACGTTGATACCGGCCTTTACAATCTGGGGATTATCCTTGAGCGTTACATATTTCTCCCAGCACTTTACGGCATCCTTATAATCCTGGGTCTCCCAGAGGAAACCGGCAGCCTGAAGGAAATCGTTGTAATGAGAGGCGATTGTCTTGTAGATTTTTGCGGAGTTTTTGGCCTTGACCTTACCCTTTGCATCGGGAACAGAATCGAGGGGAAGCGCTTTCCAGAGATAGTCGAAGCCTTCGAGCACGGAATTGCCGAGCTGCTTTTTGTCGACATCCTTACCCATCTGTGCGAAAACGCTCTGCTTGTCGTAGAAAGCGTATGCGCCGTTGCCGGCAACGAGATATGTCCGCACGTCCTGTGCGGTCTCGTCGTTGGTGAAGGCCGGGGTGAGTTTCTGGATGAGAGAGGGATAGTTTTCAGGAGTCGACTTGAGGTCGCGCTCCACCTCTTTCACGAGCGATTTCTGGGCGGAAGCGCTGACGCCGGCCACGAGGGCGAGGGCGAGAATTGAAATTGCTTTCATAATTATTAAGTTAGATTTTTAGTCCTGTTATAAGTAACTGTTCAAAATTATTTTATACTTTCCTGATC
>UREH01000139.1 GCA_900546835.1 uncultured Porphyromonadaceae bacterium | reverse complement strand
CGATTTTGGCCTCGCGAGAGGGAAATCCGTCGTCGTGGGCTTCGGAGATGTCGGCAAGAACCACCACGTCAGGCCGTATCATCGCTTCGAGCGGCTCCATATCGCCGGTCTGTGAGATTCCGGCCTCGATGAGCACAATTTCGGAATCGCCGGCGGCCATGCAGAGCGAGAGCGGCACGCCGAGCGAGGAATTGAAGCTGCGCGGGCTGCGGGCCACGCGGCGTTTCCCGGCAAGCATCTCGGCAAGCCACTCTTTTACGAGTGTTTTGCCGCGCGAACCTGTGATGGCCACAACTGTGCCTTTCATCGCATCGCGTGCCGCGCAGCCGAGGCTCTGAAGTATGGTTTCGGGGCTTTCGGTAACGATAAACGCAGCATCGGCGTAGGGAGCGGTATCAAACCCCGGTTCAACCACGAAGGCGCGCACGCCGCGGTTGTAGAGCGGTTCTACAAACCGGTGGCCGTCGTTGCGGCCGGTGCGGATGGCGAAAAACATGGTCGAGGGAGCGTCGCCCAGGGCGCGGCTGTCGATGAGCAGGTGCCGTATTTCAGGGTCTGCCCCTTCGGGACGAACAGCGGTGAATCCCGGGCAGAAAGATATAGTGGAGAGCGAGCGGCATATGTCTTTAAAAGATTCCTTCATCGTTGTGTGGGAAGGTTAGTTGGTTGTTTTCGGGAGTTTTTCTGCAATGGCCTCTGTCAGTTCGGGATGTTCGGTAGTCATCCGGTTGGCGAGGGCTGTTGTAGGATTGTAGAAAATCGTTTGTTTGCATTCCGGCAATCGGGCGGTGCTTCAGCCTGGAGGTGAGGCGCAGAGCCTCGGTGAAGAGTCGCCGCGTCTGTTCCGAGCAGAAAACTTGAGCCCAGCGCTCGAATATATAATCGGCGGCTACATCGGATGGATGCACCATGTCGGCGGCGTAGAAACGATAGTCGCGCAGCTCGTCGTCAAGAATCTCGTAGGCAGGGAAATAGGTGGCGTCGCAACGGCGGCAGAGCTCGTCGACGGCTATCAGCAGGCGGCTTTTGCTCAGCCGGTCGGCGTGGAGCCCATAGGCTTTGTGGCGCACGGGGCTGACCGTGAAGAGGATATGCAGCCCGGGACGCAGGCGGCGCAGACGGGCAATAAGGGTGTGCCATTCCTCCACGATTTCGTCGATGCTCAGGTCGCGCTCGGCAAACCGGTTTGCCGGCAGTTTGTGGCAGTTTCCGGCAATGCAGCCGGTGGAGAGGTCGGTGAATACGTGCGTGGAACCGAACGTAACCATCAGCACCTCGAGGCGGGAGAGTTCGGCATGGAGGGATGTTATGAGGGCGTTGACGGCTTCGGCAGTTTCCTCGGCCGTAGGGCGCGAGAGCGCGGTGGCGTAGTCCATACAGTGCCACATCCCCTGACTCTCGACCATTTCCTCCGGGGTGTAGACGCGACCGTCGATGGCGGCGCGGAGCGCAGTGGCTATCGAAGCGGGATTGTAGAGCGCCCCGAAAGGATTGACGCGCACGCGGAGCAGCCGGTCGGCCATTCTTGCCCCGAGATTGTCGGCGAAACAGGAGCCGATGGTCCATACAGTCTCGCCATGGGCAATGTTCCAGGCTGACGGCTCAATCTCGACTTCGGTGGTGAATTTCATGCCGTTGGAGTTTCTATTCCTGCGTGTGGGTCAATACATCTGGTAGTTGATGGAGAGCACCTGGAACTCCGTGCGGCGGTTGATCTGGTCGGCTACCTCCTGGTCGGCCTCGGGGAGAGCCAGGATATACTCCTCGGTGAGCACGTCGCCCTCCTTGAACTGCGGATAGAGCCGTGCGAGCTTCTTGGTGATGGTCTTCGGGCGGCTTTCGCCGTAGCCCTGGCTCTGCAGGCGGTCAGGCTTGATTCCAACGGAGATAAGGTAGTCGATAACCGACTTCGCGCGGCGCCCGGAGAGATCGATATTGTATTCGTCGGAGCCCATGCGGTCGGTGTGCGATGCCATTTCGATTGTAACGTTGGGATTGTCGCGGAGCACCTGGGCAAGCTCGTCGAGTGCGGTCTTCGACTCGAGGCGCAGCGTGGCCTTGTCGAAATCGTAGAATATGTTGTCGACCACGACGGGCTTATGGATGGAGGCCAGGATGAAGTCCACGCCGTATTCGGCATCCTCCTCGGCTGTGTCGGAGGTGAATTCCTGCTTGGCGTTGAGGTAGCCTTTGGCTCCGGCGAGCATCACGTAGCTGATGCCGCGCTGAAGCGGGAAGCGGAACGAGCCATCGGGCTTGGCCACGGCCTTCTGATTGGAGCCGTCGTTGCCCACGATGCGGATCACGGCGTTGGGCACGGGCTCCTCGTCCTTGTCGAGCACCCATCCCGAGATCCATATCTCGAGGTCGGGGAGCACGAACGAGTAAATGTGGTCGTAGCCGCGTCCGTCGGTGCGGTTGGAGCTGAAGAATCCACTCTCGCCCTTGCCGAATGTTATGCCGAAATCGTCGGCGGCCGAATTCATCGGCGCGCCCATATTCTCCACCTTCCATCCCCCCGACGGTGTAAGAGTGGCCTTGAAGATGTCGAGACCGCCGAAGCCGGGATGGCCGTCGGAGGCGAAGTAAAGCAGCGAGTCGGTGCGCACGTAAGGGAACATCTCGTCGCCGGGGGTGTTGATGAATTCCCCGAGGTTTTCGAGAGAGCCTACCCGCTCCTGGATGTTGACGCGCCAGATGTCCTTGCCGCCCGAACCGCCGGGCATGTTGCTGGTGAAATAGAGCCATTTGCCGTCGGGCGATACGGCGGGGTGGCCGTAGCTCGATATGGTGTCGGCGGTGATTTCATATTTCACCGGGGCGCTCCATTTGGCGTCGGAACGCTGGGAGGTGTATATCTCAACACCCGTATGGGCGTTGGGCTCGCGGCGCGCGCGGCTCAGATACATGGTCTGGCCGTCGGGAGTGAAACTGATTACTCCCTCGTCGTTTTCAGTGTTGAGTTCGCCTTCCACCGTCTCGGGGCGCTGCCACTCGCCCTTTTCGTTCTTGCGGGTCATCCAGATGTCGCCCTTCTTCATGCCGGTGATTTCGCTCTTTTTGGTACCGGTTACCTTCTCGTTGGTGGTGGTGAAATAGAGCACGTCCTCGCTCTGGGGATCGATGAACATCGGCGCGAAGTCGGCGCGGCGTGAGTTGAACAGTTTTGCGTTCTTCACCACGTAGCGGGTGGGATGCCCTTTCTGCGCAAGCGCGAAGCGGCATCCTGCCAGTCCGTTGTCGGCCTGGGCGAGAAGCTGACGTCGTTTTGTGGCGTTCTCCTGAGTCTCGGGCTCGGATTTCACCTTGGCGATGAACTCTTCGTAGGCCTTCTGGGCCGGAGCATATTTCCCCTCGGCCTGAAGGGCCTGACCCATATAGAGAAGGGCAGTGGAGTCGGGGCCGCCGTAGCGCAGCGAGTTGCCATAGGCCGAGGCCGCGCGGGCCGACATGCCCAGCTTGGAATAGCAGAGTCCCATCTGATAGGCCACGGCGCCGCGCTGGGGGCGCTGTTCGCGCTTGGTCAGCTTGTTGTAGACCTTGCGGTAGGTTTTCTGGGCCTCGAAGTATTCGCCACGTTCGAACTGCTCGTTGGCAACCGAGAGCTTGGCGCCGCGGCATCCGCCGAGCATGGCAGTAGCCATCAGCAGGAGAATCCCTGCCGCCAGCCTGGATTTTATATCGTGAAGGTATCGCATCTCTGGATATTTGCTTGTTTCGCGCAATTTCAGTTGACTTGCCTGTCTGGCGTATTTTAGATTTATATCACGCAAAATAATTTTGTTTCGCGCTTCTATATATAACGCCGCAAACCCTCCCTAAATTGTGCCTCCGATAGATAATAGACACATATGTGTCTGCTCTTTATTCCGGAACTCCTCTGTGGGGCGGTTAGCGGAGGAAGGTGGCGGCGGTGAAATAGAGGCCGAATGAGAGGCCGACGTTCCAGCGGGCGCTGCTCCCCGAGAGGTAGTTGACATAGCCGCATAATGAGGCGAAGGGTAGGTTGTAGACCACGTCGAGTTCACCGAGGAATTGCGGGTCGGAAAACCAGTGGCCGTAGCGGGCACCTCCTCCGTCGTCGGGTTCGATAGCCCGGAACGGCATGAACATGTGCGCCCCCAGACGCACCTGAGCGCGCTGGAGCGGCGTCCAGACTGGTGTCAGCCCTACTGCGGCAAACGAGTTGGCATGAAACGTCTTGTTGAACAGATCCTCCATCGAGCTGAAGGGAGTGTACCCCGGAGCATTTACCACCGAAGCATAATACGTGTTGAGCAGCCGTCGGTTGGAGACGAGCACATCAATCGAGGTGCCTAAGGCGAAGCGGCTGCCCAGTCCAAAGTATTTATCGGCCTGAAGCTCGGCCTGACCCCAGTGCTGGCCGGTTGAGTAGTAGAATTCCTCCTCGCCAATGCGTTCGCGGAAGCGTCGCAGGGTGTGGTGGTATTTCCCTACGGTCTGCATGGCCGTCAGGCGGATATTGGCGCCGGAACGTGGATAGCTCTGATTGTCGAGAGTGTTGTAGTCGAAGCGCAGCAGCGCCTGGGCAAGGTTCATGCGAGTCTCTTCCCTCCCCGAGAGCGGGAGATCCGCAGGATCGGGAGCATAGAATCGGTTGAGGGCGCGTCCGCCTCCCACACCGATACTCAGCCGTCCGCGGCGTCCGGCGGCATAGGCATAGCTCAGCCGTCCGAACATGTCGAGATGGCTCACGAATGCGGGGGAATTGTCCTCGTAGAAAAGGCGGTCGTTCTCGTAGTATTTCTGTCGGCTCACCACAGCCTGCAGCTCGAGTGCCGAAGGGCGGGTGTGGCTGAAGAGCATCTGCACGTCGGCCTGGGCCGCCATATAACTCTGCCCGATCCATCCCATCAGGCTTGTGGCCCATGAATTGGCGGCCATGCTGCGGTAGTTGGCCGAGACGAATATCATCGAGTTGACGCTTGAGGTGAGGAAGCCGCCGGCACCGAGCGAAAAATTGTTTTTTACATCGGCTGTAAGGTCGAGGGCAAAGAGTCCCGTCGACGGATTGTAGTGGGCCTGCGGAAATAGGTTGCGCAGGCGTCCGGGCGTCAGGGCCCGGTAGTAGGCCAGACGGGCCGCTTCTATGCCGAATGTATCGGCTTTATGGCGAGAGCTCTCAAAGATGCGTTTGATGTACTCGTTCTGCTGCCGTGTCCCCCCATCCACATGCACCGAGTCGAACCTTACGTAGGGTGAGGCCGATTTGAATACGTCGCGTCGCAGCTGTCGGGTGGGCTGCGGAATCCGCGACGACACGCGCGAACGTATCGAATCCATCATCTCAAGGCCGCGGGCATATCCTATGGCATAGATTTCACGTGCTTTCCCGAAATCGAGCAGCGAGAAACGGCTCACGTCGATATGGATTCTTATCCCCTCGTCGGGCGGGAGCGAATAGTCGTTGTTCTGGATTATCATGTTTTCCAGCTGGCTGACTATGCTGTTCGACGGCTCGGCGTCTTCGGAATGTACGTCGACTCCTATCATTATCGACGGGGCGAAATCCTCGCGCATCACGTCGACGGGAAAATTATCGTAAATGCCTCCGTCGTAAAGTTCCACCCCATCGATGCTGATCGGAAGAAATACTGCCGGAAACGACATCGATGCCCTTATTGCGTCGCTGAGCATTCCGCTGCGACAAACCACTTTATGCTTGTGGGTCACATCCGATGCCACGCAGCGGAACGGAACGAACAGCCGGTTGAAGTCGCCGCCACACTGCGCCGTGTAGGCGGCGAAAAGATCCATGAAGGCGAAATTCATCGGAAGCGGCGAAATCAGGCTCGACGGCATGATGCCGGCGGCGGCCGTGGAGTCGCGACGGCCGATATTCACGTTAAGATGGGCGAACGCCGGAGTCTGCCTCTGCTGAAGGAAATAATATGTGAGGTTCGGATCGATAGTGCCGGTCGACCACATCCCGAATCCCTTCGACTGCAGAAGCTCCATCATTTCTGCCGGCGTATAGCCGCAGGCGTATAGACCGCCCACTATAGCGCCCATCGACGTGCCGGCCACGAAGTCGATGGGTATGTCGTTGTCTTCCAGCGCCTGGATTACACCAATGTGGGCGATACCCTTGGCTCCGCCTCCGCTCAATACGAGTCCAACCGACTGGTAGGAACGCACTGTGGCGGTGGTATCGGAATCAACCGGTGAGGCCTGTCTCTTATACAC
>UREH01000138.1 GCA_900546835.1 uncultured Porphyromonadaceae bacterium | reverse complement strand
GACAGCGATGAAGAAGGAGTGTAGATGTCTACACGACTGATG
Organism: uncultured Porphyromonadaceae bacterium; assembly: GCA_900546835.1. Lineage (GTDB taxonomy): Bacteria > Bacteroidota > Bacteroidia > Bacteroidales > Muribaculaceae > UBA7173. The sequence goes on along the minus strand of UREH01000138.1, from coordinate 6,214 downwards.
AAGAGAGGAAAAGAATCGAAAATTTTACCGCGGAAATGTTGAAATAATTAGATCAGGAAAGTAAAAAAAATAATTTTGAACAGTTACTTATCGATAAAACTTGATAAATCCCGATAAAAATAAATGGAATACCGTCATAAAGAGATAGAAAAGCGCTGGCAGCAGCAATGGAAAGAGGATAAAACCTACCGCACGAAAACAGACAGCACCAAGCCTAAATTCTATGTGCTCGATATGTTCCCGTATCCCTCCGGAGCCGGGCTGCATGTGGGCCATCCTCTCGGTTACATTGCCTCCGACATATTCGCCCGCTACAAACGTCTGCGTGGATTCAATGTGCTCCATCCTATGGGCTACGACGCCTACGGACTTCCCGCCGAGCAATATGCCATCCAGACGGGTCAGCATCCCGAAATTACAACAAGTAAAAACATAGCACGCTACCGCGAGCAGCTCGACAACATAGGTTTCTGTTTCGACTGGGACCGCGAGATACGTACCTGCGACCCCGACTACTATAAATGGACCCAGTGGGCGTTCATAGAGATGTTCAACCATTACTACGACATCGACGCCGACAAGGCCATGCCTATTGCCGATCTCGAGAAGCATTTCGAGAAATATGGATCGGTGGGAGTGAATGCTGCCGAAACCAAACCGCTGCACTTTACTGCCGAAGAGTGGAAATCCATGGACGATAAGACCAAGAGCGACACTCTGATGAACTACCGCATTGCCTATCTCGGCAATACGATGGTGAACTGGTGTACTAAACTCGGTACCGTGCTCGCCAACGACGAAGTGAGCGAAGGAGTGAGCGTGCGCGGCGGTTATCCCGTAGAGCAGAAACTGATGTACCAGTGGTGTCTGCGCGTCAGCGCCTACGCTCCGCGTCTGCTCGACGATCTCGCAGGTGTGGAATGGTCCGACTCTATCAAGGAAACCCAGCGCAACTGGATCGGACGTTCCGAAGGAGCCGAGATGCAGTTCAAGGTAAAGGATTCCGACGTGGAGATGACCATATTCACCACGCGTGCCGACACAGTATTTGGTGTGACTTTCATGGTGCTCGCTCCCGAGAGCAAATATGTTGATATGGTGACAACTCCCGCGCAGAAAGAGGCTGTGGCAGCCTACCGCGACGAGATCAAGCATAAGACCGAGCGCGAGCGCATGATCGACAAGAAGGTAAGCGGTGTATTTACCGGCGCCTACGCCATCAATCCTCTTTCCGGTAAGGAGATACCCATATATGTGAGCGACTACGTTCTGGCCGGCTACGGCACCGGCGCCATCATGGCAGTTCCGGCCCACGACAGCCGGGACTATGCATTCGCCCGACATTTCTCGTTGCCTGTCATCCCGCTGATAGAAGGTGCCGACGTGAGCGAGCAGAGTTTCGACGCCAAGGAAGGAAAAATGATAAACTCCTGCGGTCCGGATCTGTGCCTCGATGGAATGGAGGTAAAGGATGCCATAGCCGCAACCAAGAGATTCATCCAACAGAAGGGGATTGGCAAGGTGAAGGTAAACTACCGTCTTCGCGATGCTATTTTCAGCCGCCAGCGCTATTGGGGCGAGCCTTTCCCGGTATATTACAAGGATGGTGTGCCACACGTGCTTCCTATCGACAAGCTCCCCCTGCAGCTGCCGGAAATAGACAAGTATCTTCCTACCGAATCGGGTGAGCCTCCCCTGGGCCGCGCCGCCGACTGGATGACTGAGGATGGCTATCAGCTCGAACTCAATACCATGCCGGGCTTCGCAGGTTCGTCGGCCTACTACCTGCGCTATATGGATCCCCACAACTCCGAAATGCTCGTAAGTCCTGAAGCTAACACCTACTGGCGCAATGTAGACCTGTATGTAGGCGGTACCGAGCATGCCACCGGTCACCTCATTTATTCCCGTTTCTGGAATAAATTTCTCTACGACCTCGGCAAGATTTGCGAGAATGAGCCCTTCCGCAAACTCATCAACCAGGGTATGATTCAGGGGCGCAGCAACTTCGTTTACCGCATAAAGGATACAAACACTTTCGTGTCGGCCGGTCTGAAGGATAAATATGATGTTACGCCTATCCACGTGGATGTCAACATCGTGGCGAACGACGTGCTCGACCTTGATGCATTCCGCGCCTGGCGTCCTGACTACGCCGATGCCGAGTTCATACTCGAAGATGGAAAATACATCTGCGGCTGGGCAGTGGAGAAAATGTCTAAATCGATGTTCAACGTAGTGAATCCCGACGATATAGTGGAGCGCTACGGAGCCGACACGCTGCGTCTCTACGAGATGTTCCTCGGTCCGGTAGAACAGAGCAAGCCCTGGGATACCAACGGCATCGACGGAGTGAACCGCTTCATAAAGAAAATGTGGAATCTGTTTTACAAAGGCGACCAGTGGCTCGTGAACGATGAAAGGCCGTCGGCGGAATCGCTGAAGTCCATCAACAAACTTATAAAGAAAGTAACGCAGGACATAGAGGCATTCAGTTACAACACTTCGGTGAGCGCATTCATGATATGTGTGAACGAACTCAGCCAGCAGAAATGCCACAGCGCCCAGGTGCTGTCGCAGCTTATCGTGCTTCTGGCGCCGTTCGCTCCCCACGTGAGCGAGGAATTATGGCATGCCCTCGGTAATCAGACTACCGTATGCGACGCCGCGTGGCCCGAATGCGACGAGTCGACGCTCGTTGAGAAAAACGTGGTGTATCCTGTAAGTTTCAACGGAAAAGCCCGCTTCAACATAACCGTTCCCGCCGATATGCCTGCTTCTGAAATAGAAAAGACTGCGCTTGCCCACGAAAGCGCTGCCAAATGGATCGAGGGAAAGAAGGTGAGGAAAATAATAGTGGTGCCCGGAAGAATAGTGAACATCGTGGTAGGCTGACCCATTGGCCGCAACGCAATAAACAGCCGTTCAGCAACGTTAATAGTGTGAGCAAAATAGGTGATTTTCTGTTTTGCTCACACTTTTGTAAAGAATAAACCATACAGATGAGACTTCCTGAAAAACTGATATTTGCCACCAACAACACCCATAAGCTCGAGGAAGCCCGCGCAATAATAGGCGCACTTGCCAGCCGGACGGCGACTCAGTGCCGTGTTCTTTCGCTTGATGAAATAGGCTGCCACGACGACGTGGAGGAAACCGCCGATACACTTGAAGGCAACGCGCTTATAAAAGCACGCTGGATAGCCGAGCGCTACGGGCTCCCCTGTTTCGCCGACGATACCGGTCTGGAGGTAGATGCGCTCGGTGGGCTTCCGGGAGTCCACACGGCCCGATTCGCGGCCATGGATAATCCCGAGGCAGCAAGCCACGACTCCACAGCCAATATGCGGCTTTTGTTGAAGCGTCTTGAAGGAAAGTCAAATAGAAAAGCCGCCTTCCGTACGGCCATAGCCTTGATTATCGACGGCGATGAACACCTGTTTGAAGGAAGGGTAGATGGTACCATCGCCGAATCTCCCTGTGGTAACGAAGGATTCGGATATGATCCCGTATTTGTTCCCGATGGATTTGAGGAAAGTTTCGCACAGATGAAGCCTGAAATGAAAAATTCGCTCAGCCACCGAGGACGCGCCCTTGCGGCGATGATGAAGAATTTCCAAACAAGCACCATATAAACCGACATGATAAAAAAAATAATATTCCTTTTTATAGCGTCCGCGATTGCCATAATTGCTCCCGCCCAGACGGCTGTGGGGGCATGGAAACTTTATACACCGTTTTCGGGAGTATCGGATATGGCCCAAACCGATACCTACGTATACTATCTTTCAGCCGGCTCGTGCTACCGTATTGACAAATCCACACTCGAGGTAGGCGCGTTGAACGTATCCAACAGCCTGCACGACGCGTCGGCCAACGGTATCTATGCCGACACTACAGGCAAGAGTGTAGTTGTCACGTATGCCACAGGCAATATGGACCGCTTGTACGACAATGGTAAAATAGTGAATATGAGCGATGTGAAGGATGCCATAAGCATGAATTCACGCAATATCAACGGTATGGCGTTTGCCTCGGATCGGTTCTATGTAGCTACAGATTTAGGTCTGATTACCTACAGCAATTCGAAAAACGAGGTGATAGAGACGATGTTCGCCGAATCGCCGGTGCTGTCAGTAGGAGCTTCCGCTGAGACAGGTGGCCATTGGTATGGACACTCGTTTGTTTGTCGCACCTGCTTCTCAGCGCATTAAAAAATTATCCGACCTCACTGAGATTGCTTCGGTCCAGCAGCCGTACGGCACTTTGCATTCCATCGTCGTGCTCGGCGCCGATATGATTTTTATGGTTCAGAACAATCACATTAGTCGTGTGAAGCTTGCAGGCGACAATTATGCCGACAGCGAATACCTTGAGTGGTTTGGTATAGAAGGATACGGCAAAAACCAGATTTTCGATGTTTACGCCAACAAAGTAAACAAGATAGACGATAAACTCGGCTATTGCCTTAATGCCGACGGACTTTTTGAATTAGGCAGTGATGGGAGTATTAAAATGACAGGACTAACCAAGCCCGACAAAAATACCGATTTTCTTTATCAGGGGTCGCTCGCCTCGGTATGGGAAGGATCGACGGCAGGCGTGCGACAGATGGATTATACAGGAGCTACGCCTGCTGAAAAAGTAGGCTATATCACCGGCTCGGAAATCAGCATACCCGAAATTCACGAGCTCCATGCCGGGCCCTCCGGTAAAATCTACATGAACATGATTTACAGAAATGAAGTGAAAGGATTTGTGGATAATTCAATTCCCGCCAAAGTGCTTACACTGAAAGATGGAAAATTCGAGGATGTCACCGGTTATGATGTGGAATATGTAAACAACCATAAAGGAGGATTGCAACCTCCTTATTCCATTTACAATATATTCAAGGTAAAGGAAGATCCTCAGGATCCGGATGCATATTATGTAGGTACCTTTTACGAGGGCATATATCATATCAAGAACAATAAACAGATACATAAATATGATTTTAACACGGCCGGTTTTCCTTTTCGCGATAAGTGGGCATGTATAGTTTATGATTTTGATATTGACAAATTCGGCAATTTGTGGGCATATTCCAACGGAAATAATAAGGAGGACACAAACAAACGTTTGTTTGTACTGCCATCGGATAAAAGAAACAAAGCTGTCACCACACCCGACGACTGGCGCGGATATGCTCTCCAGGGCGTTGTAACCGATTTTTGGTGTAATACGGTAATTGCCTGTACACAATCCAACCGCGTTATTATGACCCACGGTCAGGACAGCAGAAGGCTGTTTGTGGTCGATACCAAAGGAACCGCTTCGGTTAACGACGATCAGGTGATAGTTGTAGAACATGAGATTGATCAGGACGGCAAGGAATGGCCTCTGACATTCGGATTTATGTGTGGTGTGGAGGATAAACTCGGACGCGTTTGGATCGGAACTGATGTAGGCCTGTTCGAGATAACGGATCCTGACAAAATCACATCTTCGACTATTTCCATCCGCCGCCAGAAGGTTTCACGCAACGACGGCACCAATCTTGCTGATTATCTCCTTGATAATACGGTTATTACAAGTATTGCAGTCGATAGCTCCAACCGCAAGTGGATTTCTACGAAAGGTTCGGGTGTTTATCTTGTAAGTCCCGACGGCGATGCTATCCTTGAGCATTACACCACCGACAACTCTATTCTGCCCTCCGACAATGTGAATTCTGTAGTGTGCGATCCATTTTCCAACAAGGTTTATTTCGCCACTTCGTCAGGTCTGATTGAATACTCCTCTACCTCTTCGCCGGGCGCAGACAGCTACGACGATGTCTACGCTTTCCCGAATCCTGTTCGTCCCGACTACGGCGGCTGGATTACCGTCACAGGCCTTATGGAAAACTCGCTTGTAAAGATTGCTGACTCCGCCGGCAATGTTGTCCATCAGGGAAAAAGCGACGGAGGTATGTTCGTGTGGAACGGCTGCAATCCTTCAGGAGAGCGCGTTCGCAGCGGAATCTACTATGTGCTTGCCTCGCAGAATGCCACCGGCAGCGCAGAGGCTTGTGTCACCAAGATTATGGTGATTAACTAAATGTAAAAATAAGTAACTGGTCGAAATTATTTTGATATTTCCGGGAGGAAAATTTTCAGGAGATTTTTCTCGATGAAGAAGGAGTGTAGATGTCTACACGACTGATGAAGAGAGGAAAAGATTCGAAAATTTT
>UREH01000137.1 GCA_900546835.1 uncultured Porphyromonadaceae bacterium | reverse complement strand
GGCCGCCGAACGATTCAATGCTGTCGCCTGAAGCATTGTAGCGGCAGAGAAGGTTGTTGCTTGCCAGCCAGATGTTTCCCTCGGCATCTTCCACGAGAGAACGTATGGAGATGTCGGGTAGGCCGTTGTCGTAATTGAAATTCCTGATACCGTCGGGACGCCTGAAGTCGCTGATTACGGAAAGACCATCCTGAGCGCCCACCCACACCCGGTTGTGCGAATCCAGCAACAACTGCTTCACGGCATCTGAGGCCAGACCAGTGTCGGTGGTGAGATGTGCGAGCTGTCTGTCGTTTTTGTCGAAAATAAATATACCGTTGCCGTAGGTACCGACCCAAAGGTTGCCGTCAGGGGCGGTCAGTATTCCGTTGGGCACGAGATAACCCGTTGCCGCCGAGATTTTCTCGTTGCGGCGCAACACGCTGTTGCGGTATTCGTAGAGCCCGCGCTGGGTGCCGAGCAGAGCGACGGTGTCGCCGGAGGTGATGATGGTGTTGGCAAAATCCTTATCATAAGGGGTGGGAATCCTCGCCGCCGTACCGGTCTTTTCGTCGATGGAAAATATCCCGTCGTCCGCCACGCTTACAAGTAATTCGCTTCCTATCCTGGCCATGGAGGCAATGCGCGCCGTCTTGTTGCGGACCATTGGGAGGATTGCGGCGGGGATAACGGCCTTGCCCGCGAAACCGGGTCCGACATATCCCGGGCTCATGCTTGCTTTTTCAAGCAGGGGAGGAGTGGAGGGGATGAATTCCAGTCCTTTGCCGTCTGTTCCGATCCATATGTTGCCGAAAGAATCCTGAAACACCACCTCGCCTATAGAGGCGAGTATCGTTCCGTCGGCGATTTCTGTCAGCGAAGTGATGTTGCCGTTGCCGGTGTTCCGCCCACGGACGTCGCTTAGTTCCACAGGTGCAAACGTGTGGCTGGCGCTGTCGAAGCGGGCAGCCCCATGCTCCGTGCCTACATACAGATTTCCGTCGCGGCTTACGAGAAGGCTCCTGACGTTGTTGCCGGGTAGTGAGCCTGTTTGCCCGGCGTTGTGCATATGATTTTCGAACGTCCGCTTTTTAATGTCGATAAGGCTCAGACCATAATTTTCCTGGCCTGCTGCCAGCAGGCCGTCGGGTGTTGTGGCGGCACTGAACATCGACATGACCAACCCCTTGAAGTCAGCCTCCCGGAATATGTGCCAGCACGCCTGTTTGCGGTCGAAGTGAGCTATGAATCCGTATTTGCCAAGGAGATAAATTCCCCCCTCGCCGTCAGGGGTGAAGTCTGCGACGCTGTAGCCGGCAATCTCTTCGGGTATATGAAGGTCTACGTTGCGTAGCGTGCGGCAGTCGATTATGTTAACACCTTTTTTCGTGCCGACCCAGATGTATTCAGCCACATCATCGTAGTAGATTGCATCGATGGAGTTGCCGTTGAGGGTTTTGCTTTTCTCGTCGAAGACTATAAAACGCTCGCCGTCGAAGCGGTTCAGGCCATTGTCGGTTGCAATCCAGAGAAAGCCGTAGCCATCCTGGGCTATATCCGTCACGAAGTTGTTCGAAAGTCCGTCGCGAATACCCACCCGGTCGGTGACGCGGCTCTCCGCCATGCCACAGACCGCAACCGAAAACAGTAATATGAGCAGAAATACAGATCTCATGAGCGGCGACAGGATTGTGTTCGTACAAAGATACGAATAACCGTCAAATCAATCCAACAACCATTAAAAATAGTTCATTCTTCGTGAATATCCTTGCGGTGAACAATTTTTTACCCATTCAGACCATTATTTTACCGCCTGAGTGTCAATCCTGAAGATATATTTGCGGCGAAAAATTATTAAACCATGAAAATATCGAAGTTATTTCTGATTCTTGTGCTCGCCCTGATGACTCTTCCGGCTACAGGGGCGACATCGAAACCGCTCTTCAGCAGCGACAGCGAGGAGCATTGGTATTATATCTATTACGAAAATGTATCGCGAGTTTTCACTGAAAATGGTGAAGGTAACGCTCTTACCCACACTTCCATCGCCTACGGCAGCAACAACCAGAAGTGGAAGCTTGTGGGCGACCAGAACAGCTTTATGCTTGTGAGCGCCAATGGCCGTGCCGTATATAAAAATGGTCCGTTCCGCGCTTCGTCAGACCTCTCGAAGGCTCATAATCTTCAACTCCTGGAGTCGCCGAATCCCGAATTCGCGGGATGCTGGGTAATTAACGACCCGAGCGACGGATGGGGATGCATGAACCCTTACGGCAACGGCCAGATCGACGGCTACTGGAACGATCCCACCGACTCCAACAACAACGTGACGTTCATTCCTTCCGACCAGGTGTCGGAACCTATCGACATGAGCGGTATCAAGGAATTCAGCGTTGAGGGCGCCACCGCCTTCACGCCTCCTACGCGTCAGACGCTCTGGTATACGGCTCCCGTAACTGCGGCGAAGGTGGCCAATCCCTGGATGGAGTACGCGCTGCCCATCGGAAACGGCGAATTCGGCGCCATGGTCTACGGCGGAATCCACTGCGATCAGCTGCAGTTCAACGACAAATCTGTCTGGACCGGTACATCGAACCGTCGCGGCTCGTATCAGAATTTTGGCGATCTCTTCATCGAGGATATCTCCGGTGCGTTCGATTCGGCTCCCGTTAAGGATTATGTGCGCTCGCTCGACATGCGCAACGCCGTGGCGCGGGTCAGCTACTCCGACGGCGAGACCAGCTACACCCGCGAATACATCAGCAGTTTCCCTGCCAAGGTGGTGGCCGTACGCCTTGCCGCTGACAAGGGCGGTAAAATAAGCGTGCGCCTGCGTCTGCGCAACAATGTGCGCTCGGGCTTCGTGACGCCCGTTTACGCCGATGGAGGCGCTTCCTTCGAGGGAAAGCTCGACCTCGTAGACTTCAAGGCGGCCTTCAGGGCTGTTCCCACTGGCGGTACGATGACAACCGTCGGCAACAGCGTTGAAATCAAAGGGGCCGACGAGGTGCTCATCATTCTTGCCGGGGCAACCAATTTCGATCAGCACAGCTCAACCTATATCTCTGACGCCGCCGCCATGCGCACGATGGTTGACACACGTCTCGACCGGGCCTGCGCGCAGTCGTGGGACGGCCTCAAGGCTGCACATACTCAGGACTTCCGTTCGCTCTTCGACCGCGTGGACCTTTCGCTCGGCAACGGCACCAACAATCTGACCACTGAGAAACTTGTCGAAAGCTACGCCGCCGGCAACGCTCCCGAAATGGAGCGCCTACTCGAGGAACTCTACTTCAACTATGGCCGCTACCTGCTCATCAGCTCCTCGCGCGGTATGGACACACCCGCCAACCTTCAGGGAATCTGGAACAACAGCGACAATCCCGCCTGGCAGAGCGACATCCACTCAAATATCAACGTGCAGATGAACTACTGGCTCGCCGAGAACACCAATCTCTCCGAGCTCCACATGCCTTACCTGAACTATATCCACAGCATGGCGCTGGAGCATGAGCAGTGGCCCTCCTACGCCCGTCGCGGTGGCCAGACTGAAGGCTGGACCTGCTTCACGCAGAATAATATCTTCGGCCACTCCGACTATGCCGAGAACTACGTGATAGCCAACGCCTGGTACACCTCCCATCTCTGGCAGCACTATCTCTACACTCTCGACGAGGATTTCCTGCGCGAGAAGGCGCTCCCCGTCATGGTCAGCTGCTGCAAATTCTGGATGCAGCGCCTCAAGGAGGCCTCCGACGGCTCGCTGGTGGCCCCCGACGAATGGTCGCCCGAGCATGGTCCCTCCAAGGAGGACGGCACAGCCCATGCCCAGCAGCTTGTGGCCGAACTCTTTGAGTCGACCCTCGCAGCTCTCGACATAGCCGGCGACGCCTATCCCGCCGATTTCCGCTCCTCGCTGGCTGCAAAATATGATAAACTCGACAAGGGTCTTGCCGTCGAGCAGTATACCGGCGCATGGGGCGGCAGCCTCAATGGTATCGCCTCCGGCACGGAAATTCTGCGCGAGTGGAAATACAGCGACTACTCCAAAGGCCAGAACGGCCACCGTCACCAGTCGCACCTGATGGCGATGTATCCTTTCGGCAAGATTACGCCCGCAAGCCCCTATTTCCGTCCGGCAATCAATTCGCTGACACTGCGCGGCGACAAATCCACCGGATGGTCGCTCGCCTGGCGCATAAACCTCTGGGCGCGTGCCTTCGACGGTAACCACGCCCTGCGCATTATGCGAAACGCCCTCAAGCATTCCACAAGCTACGACATCAAGGAGGATAAGGGCGGCGTCTACTACAATCTGCTCGATTCCCACGCCCCCTTCCAGATCGACGGCAACTTCGGCTTCTCGGCCGGCGTGGCTGAAATGCTCCTTCAGGGCTACGACGGCACGCTCCGGCTGCTCCCCGCCCTCCCCGACGCATGGAGCGAGGGCCATGCCAACGGCCTCCGCGCCGTCGGTAACTTCGAGGTCGACCAGCGTTGGGAGAACGGGCGCCTCACCGAGGCCGTCGTGAAATCCGGCTCGGGCCGTGATGCATCCGTAAGCTACAAGGGCATCGCTAAGGCTAAGGTGACCGATGCCTCCGGCAACGCCGTGACCGTCACCGCCGATGGCGAGGACCGAATCTCATTTCCCACCACTGCAGGCGGCCGCTACTCCATCGACCTCTCCGCCAACAGCGGCATCAGCGCCGTAGCGTCCGACGCCTCTCCCGCTGACAGCGTAGAATACTTCGACCTCCAGGGGCGCCGCGTGGCCGCCGACACCCTCTCTGCCGGCATCTACATCCGCCGCACCGGCTCCGTAGCCGAAAAAGTAGCCCTCCGCTGACTTTCATACATATTGCCTGTCTTACTTAGGAGGCCGGGAATCACGCTCGATTCCCGGCCTCCCTGCTGCGCTTTTCATCCATTCAGAAAAAATGCGTAAATTTGCGGGTGCATTAAGTTACTGGTCGAAATTAATTCTTATCTGTACGTTTTGCAATGAAGATCTCAGTCATTACAGCTACATATAATTCTGCGGCCACGCTGGCCGATACGCTTGCCTCTGTGGTGGCGCAGACCTATCCCGACGTTGAGCACATCATAGTCGATGGAGCGTCGACCGACTCCACGCTTACCATCGTCGAGCATTACCGCAGTGCCTATGAGCGCGGCGGCAAGACCCTCCGCGTGGTCTCGGAGCGCGACCGCGGAATCTACGACGCCATGAACAAAGGAATTTCCATGGCAACCGGCAGCCTGGTGGGACTCCTTAATTCCGATGATTACTTTACGTCTCCCGACGTGTTGGCCCGGGTGGCTGATGCCTTCTGCACCGACGCCACGCCCGATACCGGTCTCGATGCCGTATATGGCGACGTTCACTACGTCGACCAGCATCAGACCACACGCGTGGTGCGTCACTACAGTTCCGCTTTCTTCCGTCCCTGGATGATGCGCATGGGCTTCATGCCTGCCCACCCATCGTTTTATTGCCGGCGCCAGCTTTATGCCGAGCATGGGGGCTTCGACCTCGATTTCCGCGTCGCCGCCGACTTCGAGCAACTCCTGCGCATGATTTTTGTCGGCCGCATCACTGCCCGCTATCTGCCCATGGATTTTGTGACGATGCGCACCGGAGGCGCCTCATCTTCGGGAATGACCTCCCATAAACGCATCTACCGCGACCATCGCGCAGCCTATCGTAAAAACGGGGTCTACTCCAACTTCTTGTTGGAGGGCTGCCGCTACCTCTATAAGATCTTCGAACTTGTGCGCTCCTGATTCCCGGTAAGTAACTGGTCAAATTTATTTTAATATTTCCGGGAGGAAAATTTTCAGGAGATTTTTCTCGATGAAGAAGGAGTGTAGATGTCTACACGACTGATGAAGAGAGGAAAAGATTCGAAAATTTTACCGCGGAAATTTTGAAATAATCAGACCAGGAAAGTATAAAATAATTTTGAACAGTTACTTATATATAATTGTTCGAGAGTTCCGGCCTCCTGACCCGGCTGCAAAAAATCTGAGAGTAGGCTAAGAGTAGCTAGCAAAAAAACTGAAAAAACATTCCTTGAAAATTTGGCGGTTTCATCCGGAATTCTTAACTTTGCATCCGAAATCCAAGGGGTACTAGCTCATCTGGCTAGAGCGCGACACTGGCAGTGTCGAGGTGAGCGGTTCGAGTCCGCTGTACTCCACCCAATTAAGCGAATCGAGATTCTCGGTTCGCTTTTTGTTGCGCCCACCTATATGCTGATGCCGTAGTGCTCGCTCAGATGTTGCCTGATTTTATCGCGGTCGTTGCCGCA
>UREH01000136.1 GCA_900546835.1 uncultured Porphyromonadaceae bacterium | reverse complement strand
GGGCACAGCCATGCTCGCCCTTCTGCTCGGAGGTGCCCGAGGTGCCAAGGGGCTGCTGATGCGCAACTTCGACGGCTTCGCGACCAACAGCGCCATAATGTGGCCCCAGCGTACCACAGAGCCTTATCACGGGCATGCCAAGCGCCGCGCCTGGGATCTCGACGTCACAGACCTTGAGCGCATGCGCCAGGGGCTTCAGGGAATAAAAGTGATAACCCCCTACTACTCCCACTGGGGCGTGAGTTTCCGCAACGGGCGGTTCTCGCTCTCCGGATCGGTCTACGGCGTGGAGCCCGACTACGCCGAGGTGATGCTGCCGGCTGTATATTCCGGTCGATTCATAAATGAGGCCGATGTGGCCAAAGGCCGCAAAGTGGCCGCCGTCGGGCGCAAGGTAGCCAACGAGCTCTATCCCGGCAATCCCTCGCCGCTGGGAGAGCACATCCAGGTAAACGGCATCAGTTACACAATAGTAGGTATCGTGGGCCAGACCAACGAAATAACCATGGGAGGCAACCGCCTCGACGAGTCGGTATGTATCCCCGCATCAACCTTCCGCCGAGCCTTCAAACGCGGCGACACCATCGATGCACTGATGCTCGTGGCTGACGACGGAGTGAAAATCGCACCTCTCATCCCGCGCATGCGCCATATGATTTATACACGCCACTATATATCCCCTACCGACGAGGCTGCCATGCGCGTGATGGACATCTCCGAACAGTTCGAAATGGTCGACAACCTTTTCCACGGTCTCTCGCTGCTTGCTCTCTTCATAGGCGTCAGCACGCTCCTGGCGGGCGTAATCGGCATCGGCAACATTATGTGGGTTATCGTCAAGGAACGCACCCAGGAGATAGGCATCCGCCGCGCCATAGGAGCCAAACCACTCGACATAGTGATGCAGATACTCTCCGAGGGAATGATGCTCACGGCCGTGGCCGGTCTGGCCGGGATATGCTTCGCTACGCTCGGCCTCTGGGTGGCACAGACTCTCACCGCCACTCCCGAGGCTGCCGACGCCGGATTCCAGATGACTCTGGGGCAGGCTGCGGTAATAATGATAACCTTCGCCACACTCGGAACGCTGGCCGGACTGATTCCCGCCACCAAGGCCATGCGCATCAAGCCGATCGAGGCTCTCAACGACAAATAAACAGAAAAAATCAACCATACAGCCCAACTTTCAACTGCAATGAAAAAGCTATTTAAAATCCTCCTGTGGGTGCTTGTGGCAGCCGTTTTCGTAGGCACCTTCGTCTACCTCTTCCTCAACTCCAAGCCCAAGGAGACGGTCTACGACCTGGTAAGCCCCACAACCGAGACCATAGAACGCACATCGGTGCTCACCGGTAAAATCGAGCCGCGCGACGAAATTGAAATCAAGCCCCAGATTTCAGGCATCATCTCCGAGGTGCTTGTCGAGGCCGGCGACCATGTGGCCGCGGGCGATATTATCGCCAAAATCAAGATTGTGCCTGAAGAAACGCAGCTGTCGTCAGCACGCAACCGCGTCGAGGTGGCCCGAATATCGCTCGACGAAGCCCGACAGACCTACGAACGCACCCGTTCGCTCTACGAAAAAAAATACGAGAGCCGCGAGAAATACGAAAGTGATCTGGCCGCCTACGAGCGCGCCAAAGCCGAACTCGCCCAGGCCGAGGACCAGCTGACAATCGTTCGCGACGGCGTATCGGCAGCCAACGCCCAGAGTTCCAATACGCTGGTGCGTTCCACAGTAACCGGCGTCGTACTCGAAGTTCCTGTGAAGGTCGGAAGTTCCGTAATTCAGGCCAATACATTCAACGACGGTACTACTGTAGCCAAAGTGGCCGATATGACCGACCTGCTTTTCAAAGGGAAAGTCGACGAAACTGAAGTCGACCTGCTAAGCGAAGGGATGAACGTGCGTATCTCCGTAGGCGCGGTAAGCGGTTCAGATTATGAAGCAGTAATCGAGAAAATCGCTCCGATGGCAACCGATGAAAACGGCACAAACACCTTCGAGGTGAAAGCCGCACTGCGCGGAGCCGATTCCGCCAAACTCCGAGCCGGCTACAGCGCCAACGCTACCGTGATTCTGGAGCGCGCCGACTCTGTTATGGCACTCCCCGAGAGCGTAGTGGAATACGTTGCCGACAGTGCTTTCGTCTACGTTCTCAAATCCGAGCAGCCCACCCAGCAGTTCGAGCGCACAGCGATCAAGACCGGCGTGTCCGACGGTATCAACGTGCAGCTCCTCTCGCCCGAATTCAAGCCGGAAACGCGGCTGCGTGGCTCCGAAGCAAAGAAGTGATTAAGTGATTGCTAAAAATATAATCCGCTTAGAAAACAAGATGAAAACCATTCTCATAACAGCAGTCGCCATGGTATGCGGCACCCTGGGCGCCTCGGCCGAGACATGGGGTCTCGACCAGTGTGTGGCCTACGCCATCGACCACAACCTGCAGGTACGCTCCGCGCAGCTCGAAGTTCTCTCAGGCGAACTGAGCGAGACCGAGGCCAAAGACCGCTTCCTCCCCAACGTCAGCGCCTCGGCAGGCCAGAGCTGGAGTTTCGGCCGCGGCCTCACCGCCGCCAACACCTACGCCGACCGCAATACAAGCAATTTTCAGTGGGGTGCTTCGATGAACCTGCCGCTTTTCCAGGGTCTCGGTGCTGTCAGGCAGCTGAGCGTGGCAAAAGCCAATCTGGCCAAACTGCTGCTCGACTTCGAGGCCGCAAAAGACAACGTTACGCTTAACGTGGTGAGCCAGTACCTTCAGGTGCTTTACGCCAAGGAAGTCCTTGCCAGTGCCCGCTCGCAGAGCGCTCACTCGGCCTATGAGGTAGAGCGCCAGCGCGCTCTCGTGGAGGCCGGGAAAGTGCCCGAAGCAGACCTCTTCGACGCAGAATCGCAGGCCGCACAGGACCGCCTTACCGTCGTAACTTCCGAAAACGACGTCCAGACCGCCATCGTGGAGCTTGCCAATCTCCTCCAGCTCCCCTCGGCCGAAGGGTTCGATGTACTTCCGCTTGAAGAAGGCGAACCGATAGTGCCTACGGCCGATGCAGTTTTCAACGCCGCCCTGCTCCACAACAACTCCATCCTCGCATCGCGCCAGGGCATCGAAGTGGCCGAGCGCAACATCTCTCTGGCAAAATCGGGCTATCTCCCGACGCTCAGTTTCGGCGCCAACGTAGGATCAAGCTACTATACCGTGAGCGGCATGCAGAGCGAGACTTTCGGCGAGCAAATGCGCCATAACTACTCCACCTATGTAGGCTTCTCGCTGCAGATACCCATTTTCAACGCCTTCTCAACTCGCAACTCCGTGCGCCGCGCGCGTATCCAGAAACTCCAGGCCGAGCTCCAGCTCGATCAGACTCAGACTGAACTGTTCCGCACCATTCAGCTGGCCTACTACCAGGCACGTGGCGCCCGCGACAAATATTTCACGTCGCTCGAGACTCTTGAAAAGACACGTCAGTCGTTTGCCGCGACGCAGGAGAAATACAATCTCGGACGCGCCACTCCCGCCGAATTCGAGATTGCAAAAAACAATCTCTTCCGCACTGAAGTCAATTCCATCCAGGCTCACTATGAATATCTGTTGCGTCACCGCATCCTGATGTTCTATCAGTCGAACGCTATCTGAAGCATAGGAACTGCCGGCAGGCACACGTCAGGCCACACACACAAATGGATGAAGAAAGGGCGGCATTCCCGCGAGTGGGGGGATGCCGCCCTTTGATATACATAAAAAACACGGGGGCAACAATGCGCATCCGTATTTTTGTGTTTATCCCTGCATTTATCCGAATTTGGAGATTTTGCGGAGCATAGGCTCGTTGAGAATACAGATCTTACGACCGTCGACGGTGATAAGTTTTTCGGAAACGAAACCTGAAAGGGTGCGGATTGCGTTGGACGTAGTCATGTTCGAAAGATTGGCGAGATCCTCGCGGGCCATATAGATGCGGAGAGTCTGGTTGTCGTCCTCAAAGCCGTAATGGTCGCGGAGCACTATAAGCGCCTCGGCAAGGCGTCCGCGTATATGCTTTTGCGTAAGGTTCACAATCTTGGTATCGGATCCTCCGAGATTACGGCTGAGCTCATGGATGAAAAACCACGCCAGGCGCGAATTCCGATTGATCATATCGACCACAAGCGTCATCGGAAGCGTTCCGACTACCGACGGCTCGAAAGCCGCAGCCGACGAGTTGTAGCGTTCCTCGGCAAAATAAGCGCGGTAACCGAAATATTCCACCGAGCGGATCAGGCGCAGAATCTGCACGCGGCCGCCTACGCCGTCCTTATATTTCTTGACCTTACCCTGAAGAAGGCACCAGAGATATTCCGGCTCCTCCCCTTCGGCATAGATCATCTGGTTTTTCTTGAAATTATGAATCACAAAGGCATCAATAATCCGGCGCTTCTCATCGCTGTCGAGCACGGTCCAGATTTCCGACATGTCTTTGCTTAGAACCTTTTCCAGAGTTTCCTTAATCATGATAATGCTTTCGGTTGAGCAACATAACTGCAAGATTATGTTTTACAACACAAAGGTATTAAATTTTTCATTGCAAATCCATAATTTTTCGCATTTTTTTAGATTTCAACCCGGTTTCGTCGCTATATGTCGCATTAAATCGGTCCCTCTCCACTCTCAAACGGCAATAATCGAGATAACCCCTGAGCCAGTCGACCGGCCATGAGCATGCGTTTGCGGCTATGACATTTATTTGCTATATTTGCAGACGATTTGCAACTGAATTCGTCAATCAATCGTCAAAAAGGGTGCCCGAATCGCGGACAGCCCGCATTTTGTCGATAAGCACACAGCAAATCAATCAGCGAATCAGGCGGCCAATTAACTCCTACTTCACATATTATCACATAACTCAACATCCAAGTATGAAGAAAATCTACCAAGTTGCGACCGCAGGGCTTCTCCTGCTCGCCGCCGCGGCACCGCCCGCATCGGCCAAGCTTCTGCTTACCGAAAACTTCGACTATCCCGCCGGCAACCTCCTCGGCAACGGCGGCTGGCTACAGTACATGACCCGTACCAGCGACCCCATCCAACTTACCGCATCGCCACTCGTCTACGAAGGGTATCAGAAAGCAACCGGACTGGTTGCCAACCTAATCCCCGGTTCGTCTTCGAGCGAATGCGCATACTATCCCTGGGGTAACTACAACGACGACCGCATCAACTCCGGAACGGTATATGCCTCCCTTCTGATTAATGTTACAACACCCGGAGAGGACTCCTACTCATTTGCCTTCGTCGGTCTAAGCAAGAATAACGCCGGACTAGCAGGAAAGAGCGGTGATGAAAAATGCCGTATCTTTACTAAAGCCACCGATGCGTCCCATTATCAAATCGGCGTAAGCAAAAACGGAAGTACCGGCACATATGCCGACGCAACTCTTGAAATCGGCAAAACCTATCTTGTAGTCCTGAAATATGAATTTGTAGACGGAAATACAAACGATATCTGCTCGCTCTGGCTAAACCCAGACATGAAAGCCGAGCCAAAGACTGCTGATGCCACAATCAGTTCTGCAGCCGATGCATCGGCTACCAACGGCCTGATTGGCATTGAATTACGTCAGGGAGGCAACGGCGGCAAAAACGGCGCCAAGGTCCAGTACGACGCCATCCGCGTGGCCACCACCTGGGCTGAGCTTTTCGGTGACCAGGATGAACCCGTAAACCCCGACCCGCAGCCCACCGACGCCGCCATCACGACCGACAAGACTGAACTCACCTTCGATTCCACCTATCAGTTTCTTCCGGCCGAACGGACTGTCACCGTCAAGGGAGAGAAGCTGACCGGGGCAGTATCGGCTTCGGTCAACTCGGCTGACTTCACCGTAACACCCTCGGCTATTTCAGCCGATGAGGCCATGAGCGAGGACGGCGCCGTCATCACTGTGAAGCTTACTGCCAAAACTGCCGGCGACAAGGCTGCCAAACTCACGCTTAAAGCTGATGGCGCAGCCGACGTGACTATTCCGCTTTCCGGCACTGTGGTTGCCGTCAAGACACTCCAGAACTCACTTGCCGTACAGAATCAGGCCGGTGACGGCACCGAAGCATTCTACTACGATGGCATCGGAGCGACTGTCACCCACATCGACGCAAGCACCAACCGCGTATACGCTCAGGATATGAACGGTGGCATCTGTTTCGACTTCGGCATGTCTTATACCCCTTACGATCTGAAACTCAACGACAAAATCAAAGGTCTCCACGGCCTCGTAATCCAGGACGAAACGACATCGGCCAACGTATTCGTGCCGATGTTCTCTTCGATGACAGTAACCGAGGGCACCCCCAAAGAGC
>UREH01000135.1 GCA_900546835.1 uncultured Porphyromonadaceae bacterium | reverse complement strand
CCTATCACGGCCACGAGCTTTCCGCGTATCAAAGGGGTGGCCCACCCCTCGCGCCCGGCACCCATCAGATTCACGCGGGTAAGATATTCATTACTTGACATCACGCCCACGCAATTCTCGCCTGGAATCCCCATGAAGCGCGGAAGCCCGGCTCCGGAGGCCACGAACACGCCACTGAAGCCGCGAGCAAGCAGGTCGTCATAGCCGAGGGTCTTGCCCACCACGCAGTCGGTCATGAACTTGACGCCCATCCGCTCGAGGGCACGAATCTCAACGTCGACAACCTCGTTGGGGAGGCGAAATTCCGGGATACCGTATTTCAGCACACCGCCGATCTCATGCAGAGCCTCGTAGACATGTACCTCGAATCCGCGTTTTGCCATGTCGCCGGCAAAGGAAAGCGATGCCGGACCGGATCCCACTACTGCCACCTTTATACCGTTTGCAGCCTCGCGCGGGGGCAGCGCGGAATTTCCGCTCAATCGCTCGGTATCGGCGGCGAAACGCTCAAGATAACCGATAGCCACGGGCGGACGCTTCATCTTGTTGTAGATGCACTTCGACTCGCACTGGCGCTCCTGGGGGCACACACGGCCGCACACTGCGGGCAGGGCGCTCGTCTCCTTGAGTACAACCGCGGCGTCGTGGAAATTCTCGCGCTCGATATTCTTGATGAATCCCGGAATGTTGATGCCTACGGGACATCCGGTGACACACGTAGGGGTCGGGCAGTCGAGGCAGCGCGTTGCCTCCAGAACGGCCTGGTCGCGCGTCAGGCCCTGGTTCACCTCCTCGTTGCAGGTAATGCGGTAGGCCGGATCGAGTTCAGTCATTTTCACGCGCGGAATGGCTGTACGCTCTTTGGCAGTGTGGCTTTTGCGCAGCTCCTCGCGCCACTGGGCATCGCGGGGCGATATGGTAGTTGACATGATATTGTTGGGTTCGAAAGTTCTGAATGATAGGTTAAGTCTGAAATCTGCAAAAGGTGAGCACGGCGGTCAGGGACGCAGACGCATTATCATCTCGTCGAAATCAACCTGATGGGCGTCGAATTCCGGGCCGTCGACACAAACGAAACGCATCTTGCCTCCCACGGTGACACGGCAAGCACCGCACATGCCTGTGCCATCGACCATTATCGTGTTGAGCGAGCAGATGGTAGGCACCTCGTATTTCTTCGTGAGCAGCGACACGAATTTCATCATCACCGCCGGCCCGATGGTGCAGACCAGATTTACAGGCTCGCGCTGAAGCACGCGCTCCAGGCCGGCCGTCACACGCCCCTTCTCGCCATAGGATCCGTCGTCGGTCATGATTATCACTTCGTCGGAATGCTCGCGCACCTGCTCCTCGAGTATTATCAAATCCTTCGTACGGGCGGCAAGTACTGAAACGACGCGGTTGCCGGCGGCTTTCATTGCCTTCAGGATAGGCAAAAGAGGGGCAACGCCCACACCGCCGCCGCAGCATACCACGGTTCCGTAGTCTGCGATTTCAGTGGCACGACCGAGCGGTCCGACCACATCATGGAGGTATTCACCCGGCTCCTTGGCGCATATTTCGGTGGTCGAGGCACCCACGGCCTGAACCACGAGCGTAATCGTACCGCTCTTTTCGTCGGCATCGGCTATGGTTAGCGGGATGCGCTCCCCTTTTTCGTTGCATATCACGATTACGAAATGTCCCGGCTTGCGGGCGCGGGCTATCAGCGGGGCCTCAACCACCAGCTGCACTACTTTTTCCGAAAAATGCTTTTTATCAAGAATCCTGTTCATACACTGCGATGTGCGATATGTTGATTGGCAAATCAGACAACGCTACTCCGCGCCATATCATGGCCGGAAAATTGCGATATGCAAATTTACACTTTTTCGTCAATGTGGCAAATTCAATTGTTTTTCACCACCTGAGGATTTGCTAAACATTTCTCCCGTGCCATGGGTTTTAACCATATAGATTCGAAGTATCCAAATGAGGCGCTCACGATTTCAACTGTTTCTGCACATGCTGAGGGATTGTCTTTCCGACAGCCAGCTGCTGGTGGCCATGGCCCTGGTCACCGGGGGGATTACAGGTGTTGCCGCCTACCTGCTCAAACGCCTTGTGGCGTTTATATCCACCTCCCTGATAATGAATCTCGATCCATGTGGAGCCAACTGGATGTTTCTCCTCTTCCCGGTGGCCGGGATCCTGCTCACCGGTATATATCAGCGCTACGTTCTCCGGAAGAAAATCTACCACGGTGTCTCGCAGCTCGGAATGGCAATATCCGAGCGCCGCTACCGCCTTCCCGGCTATCTTACTTATGCCCCCATAGTGGCAAGCTCGCTCACGCTCGGATTCGGTGGCTCCGCCGGAGCCGAAGGCCCTATTGCCTATGCCGGGGCTGCCATCGGGAGCAATGTGGCCCGAAGCCTGGGCGTGCGTCCCGACCTCATGCGCTTCATGCTGGCCTGCGGAGCCTCTGCGGGAATAGCCGCCATCTTCAAAGCCCCTGTGGGTGGAGCGTTCTTCTCGCTCGAAGTGCTTAGCGTGAGCCTTTCGGTGATGGCTGTGCTTGCGGTTTTCATCGCATCGCTCACGGCATGGCTCACGGCCTATGCACTCTCGGGGTGCACCACCGATGTAGCCTTCGAACAATATACCGCCGTACCCCCCGGTATATGGCCTTACATTCTGCTGCTCGGAATGTTCTGCGGCCTCTATTCCTTCTACTACTCCAGAGTGATGCACCATATGGTGAAATTCTACTTCCGGATGGAGAATCCATGGATGAAAAATCTCCTGTCGGGAGCGGTAGTCGCCGTCTGTGTATTTCTCTTTCCGGCCCTATGGGGAGAGGGCTACAGCTTCATAGCCAAAGTGCTCGCCGGCCACGGCGAAGCCATCACCTCCTACAGTCTGTGGGCCTCGCGGTTCTCCTCCTCCACGCTGCTGATTCTTATGGCTGCCGGAATGCTTCTGGTCAAGCCGCTGGCTACCTCGTCGACCAACAGCGGCGGTGGCGTGGCCGGCGATTTCGCGCCCATAATATTCGCCGGATGTATCGCCGGCTACTTCTTCGCCCTGACGGCCAATACATTTCTGGGGCTGAATCTACCTATGGTCGACTTCGCATTCTTCGGCATGGCGGCCGTAATGGCCGGAGCCATACAGGCGCCGCTCATGGCCATCTTCCTTGTGGTCGAGATGGTGTCGCACTACTCCCTGCTGCTACCCGTTACTGTAGCCGCCACCATCAGCTACATGATAGTCAAGGCTCTCGGCAAAGTCGCTGACATCCACTGGTTCTACCGCCACCACTCCTCAACATGACCGGCGGGTATAAAGGCTGAAGGCCACTACGGCCAGGGCTGCCGGTATGGTATGCCCTACATGCAGGAGCGGCAGCAGCCAACGCGAAGAGCTGCGGTAAATGGCCTTTAGCTCGGCGGCCGACGGAAAAATGAATCTTCTGCAGGCATTTCGGCGTCCGGCCTTTGTGTCGATCATGAAAATCTCCCACATCCATGCGATTATGCGTCGCATTAGGCGCCCGTGCGGCCCATGAAGCATTCTGCGGGCTTGCCGAAGCGTGGATTCGTCGTCAGGCCGTCTCTTCATACGGGCCAGCCCGCTATCGGGAGTATACTTTTTCAGCTCGTCGCACGCCACAAGAGCGACACGATGGAAGCCATAAAAATCACACCGCTCCCCTGACTTCGTCACTATAAAAAAGGCAATTTTGTAATTGTCTAACGGATAGTTTTTTATAATTTTGTGTCACCCTAAAATGGGTGACACGGTGCAAAAATATACGTCAGAAAGAAAAAATATCCATCCGGCAATATAGGCATAATAGTCGTTGAGAAGATCAACGGCAAAATGAAAGAACTGATAAGAATCGGGATTGCTAAATCAGATGATGAAGTAGATAAGCTGGTAAGTCAAGGCCGCGAATGGATAGAGCGCGAACAGCATCGCAGACATCCACGACTTGACCTGTTTGGCGAGGAAAGGGCGAAATATGAGCGGGAACTGATAGATGCGGAGCAGCTTCTGTCCGGTATAACCAACATCACCGTTGACGGAGCGGACCTGATACTTGACCGGGTATTTGACAATGTCGGATTCAACCGTATAGAAGATGAAATCTTCCGCAAACTGGTCAAGGCCCGTCTGTCTTACCCCGCGAGCAAATCGGCAACGGCAGAATACCTGAAGAACCATTTTGACGAAGATGTGAGTCTGTCGAAGATTTACCGTTATCTCGACAAGCTGAGCGACAGTCAGCATCGTATTGTGCAGGACATAAGCGTGAGACATACGCGGCAGATACTCGGCGGTCATATCGGTGGACTGTTCTATGACGTGACCACGCTTTATTTCGAAGCCGATTACGAGGACGATTTACGCAAGACCGGATTCTCCAAGGAGGGCCGACATAAAAATCCGCAAATCATACTCGGGCTGCTGGTCAGTCTCGGCGGTTATCCGTTGGCCTACTGCATCCATGAGGGGAACAAGTACGAGGGTCATACGATGCTTCCGGTCGTTACGGAGTTTGTCCGCAGATATAGTCTGGATGATTTCATCGTTGTGGCGGACTCCGGTCTGATGAACGGAGACAATATCTCTGACCTTGAGGTCAACGGTTATAAATATATAATCGGGGCGAAGATAAAGACAGAGAGCAGGAAAATAAAGGAATGGATATTGAGCCAACCGAAGAATGACTGTCAGATGGTCGAATACGACAAGGGTGAGGGAAAACGTCTTTTGGTCGGATATACCTCCGACCGCGCCCGTAAGGATGCATATAATCGCGAGAAAGGCATCCGCAGACTTGAAAAAGCGTACAGCAGAGGCTCACTTACCAAGGAGCATATCAACAGGCGTGGCTGTAATAAATTCCTGAAAATGGACGGCGATGTCAAGGTGACAATCGACTACGACAAACTTGAGGCTGACGCAAAATGGGACGGATTGAAAGGATACCTTACCAATACCGATATACCTGCTTCACAGGTTTATGACGCATATCATAATCTATGGCAGATGGAACGGGCTTTCAGAATATCCAAGTCCAAAATTGAGATACGCCCGATGTTCCACTTCACACGTCGGCGTATCGAGGCACATATCTGCATCTGCTTCGTAACCTTGAAAGTCTACAAGGAGCTGGAACGTCTGCTCAAATTATCCGATATAAACATGAGTGTGGACAAAGTGCTTGCTTTGGCTCAAACTATAGTGACGATACAACTGACGTTGCCACACAGCAACCAATCAATCTCCAAAACAATGCTCTTGAAACGGCATCAACGAATTGCGCCTCTATTTTCAGATGATTTTTGGGTGACACGTTGACGAAGTCAGGAAATCGGGTAATCTCGTCGATTGTCAGGATTTCGTCGAGGCGTCCGCTCTCTTTCAGCACGTCTCTGGCGAAACAGAACGGACACCCGCGGTTGCATTTATGTGTCAGATAAAGATTGGCCATATTCGGTTTAATTTTTCAGGTATCGGAACATCCGGTGCGGCATGCAGGCATATCTACGGCATACCAGCGCTGGAGATTCCGCTCCTTGACGTAATAGATGTACTTATCGGTCTGACCGACCACAGTTAAATTCTCACTGTTGACTTTCATCGAGTCGGAGAGGAAGAACACACGGCCGTTACGCGTGAGCCACGCATGCCCCTTGTCGCCTGTGCAATAGAATGTAAGCACCACATTGATGCGATATTCCGCTCGCCAGTCAATTGCATGAAGCAGAAGGTAGCCAAGTTCCGACCGCAGCAGACACGGCTGGTCGACCTTCTGACTCGTCAGCATATGCCACAAGCCTATAGCAACCTTCTTCCATAAAGGCGTATGGCGGCTTGAGACCATTGTAGCGGGGATTTGCATACTTGTGTCGGTAAGGTTAAGATATACGAAGCATTTGCAATTATGCATCGATTTGCAAATTTATATATTATGGGCCAATTTACCTCCCCGATTTGTTAATCCTTGTTAATATAAGCCAAATTAGGTATATTCGCTGCATTTTCTCTATCTATAGTCATGGGCCAAGCGAAGTTCGAGGGCGTGTCATAATAGTCCTCGCCATCCGGGTGAAAAACAGGGCGGTGTGTCAAAATTTCGAGTTTTGACACACCGCCGTTGCTGTTTAAATAGTATCCCTACTTTGATGTGGTTAGTCCTTGTGGATGGGGACGGAGGGGGTGGCGGGATTGGCGATGCCGTCGCGGGTCAGGAGGGCGTCGATGGTGGCGTCTTTGCCGCGGAAGTCGCGGTAGAGGCGTGCGGGATGACGGGTGCCTCCGCGCTCGAGGACGTTGTGGCGGAAGGAATCGGCG
>UREH01000134.1 GCA_900546835.1 uncultured Porphyromonadaceae bacterium | reverse complement strand
TGTCGGCATGATGAATCCGGTACTTTTCTTCTCTGATTTTGATGCGGTTGCCCTGTAGGGACATCGCTTTGCGATGTATAGTTCAGGAATTTATTTTACTTTCTCCAAAATCCGGGGATAAACAGCACCAGCACGGTGAAAATCTCCAGACGGCCCGTCACCATCAGGAACGAAAGCACCCATTTGCCGAAATCGGGAATGAGGATATAGCTCTCGCCATAACCAGCCATATTGAGTTCGCATCCGGCATTGCTCACGCATGCCAAGGCGGCGAAAAATGCGTCGGTAAGCGGCACGCCGGTAGCCGACAGCGCCAGTGCCCCTGCCACGATTATCCCGGTATAAAGCGTGATGAACACCAGCACCTTGTTGAGCAGATCAGGGCTCACGGCCTTATCGTTCCATTGCACCGAAAGGATATGGTTCGGTCTGATGCATCGCTCGAGCTCGTTGGTCGAATTTTTCCACAACACGATGAAGCGGTCGATTTTAGCGCCGCCGGAAGTAGAGCCGGCGCAGCCGCCGAAAAACATCATTACGAATGTCAGCCCCAGAAGAAGGAAGCCCCACTGCTGGAACCCGTCGACTATAAAGGCCGTCGACGACATTGCCGAGACTATCTGGAAGAGCGGATCGATGGTGAAGGCCTCGACGGTGCGCGGTACTTCCGGGTTGAACCACATGGCTACGTCGAAAACCACAAAGAGGACTGCAATAATCTTGACGAACGCGCGGAATGCCTGGTTGCTCCATACGTTGCCGAACGCTCCGGTCGAAGCTTTGTAGATAAGGGCGAAATTCACGCTGCCGATAAACATGAATACGGTAGTCACAATTTTGACGTAGAGAGAATCCCACGCCATAATCGACTCATGGCGCGTGGAGAATCCGCCCGTCGACATCGTGGAGAACGCATGGCATATGCTGTCGAACGCATTCATCGGCCCGAGGCAGTAGAACCCTACGAGCGCCGCCGTCAGGAGAGTGTAGATGAGCCACAGCCGTTTGGCTGTGGAGCTTACGCGAGGGCGTAGCTTCTCGTGGGTTATCCCCGTAACCTCCGCGTTAAACATCTGCATGCCCCCCGACGAGTTGAGCATCGGGATGACGGCCAGTGTGAAGAGTATTATACCCATCCCGCCTATCCATTGCATCAGCGCACGCCACATCAGCACCGAATGCGACAGGGCGTTGATATCCTCAGCCACCGATACCCCGGTGGTGGAGAAAGCCGACATGGATTCGAAAAATGCGTCGGTAAAGCTCATCGGAGTTGAGCAGAGCATGAACGGCACCAGACCGAAGAATGAGAATACTATCCACACAAGAGCCGTAAGCAGAAAGCCCTCGCGTTTACCCATGTGGTGGTGGGAAGGCCGTACGGCAAACACTATCAGAAGGCCGGCAACGGCCGTGAATATTGCTCCTATGGCAAATGCCGTGGAGTCGGATTCATGATAGTAAAAGGCGGTGGCGAGCGGCACAAGCATGAAGATGGCCTCTATTACTACGAGAAGGCCGACCACGCGTGCCAGCATGGGAATATTGATGCCTGTTTTCACTCTTTTCATAAGGCAGTTGGATAAAGGCGTTGCAAAATGTCTTCCTTCAGCAATGCAGGCACATCGCTCTGCGATGTATCGGTGGGCTGTCTGCTCGTTATAAGTGCCAAAGGCACGTCCCTACATAGTCTGCGGATGTTTTGCAGCACCGGTTTCAGATGAAGAGTTTTTCCACGCGGTGGATGGAGCCCGAGAGGCAGAACACAACCACGTGGTCGCCGGGTTGAATGCGCGTGCGGCCGTCGATCAGCATCCCTTTCCCGTCGCGTACGAGGCCGGCAAGGGTCATGTCGTGGCTCAGATGGAGGTCTTTCACGTCGGCCTTGGTGATTTTGGAGCCGGGCCGGGCGTCGATTTCAGCGACCTCGGCGTCGGCCAGGGCCATGAATTTCGAGGAGCTCTCGTCGGCATCGAGCAGCAGCTGGAAAATCTTGCTCGACGCGAGCAGTTTCTTGTTGATTACGGTGCCTATGTTCAGTCCCTCGGCTTCGGAAATGAACTGGATATTTTCGACTTCGGCCACGGTTTTGCTCACGTGCATCTCTTTGGCCGTCAGGCATGCGAGGATATTGGTCTCGGAATATTCCGTCAGGGCCACGAAGGCATCAAACGAGCCTATGTTTTCTTCCAGGAGCAGGTCGTTGTTGCGGGCGTCGCCGTGGATTATCTTAACGTCGGTTCCGGAGCATTTCTCCGGCAACGCATGGCATACGTCGAGATTGTCGTCGATTATGGTCATGTCGTAGTCGGCCGAGGCGAGATGAGCCAGCCTTACGGCGATGCGTCCGCCACCCATTATCATCACTTTATGGATTTTGTAGGCGCGCTTGCCGCATATCTGGCGAATTTCGTCGATATAATCGCGTGTGGTGGTGAAGTAGATTATGTCGCCGTCGAGGATTTCATCGTCGCCGCGCGGAATAATGGTCTCGTGGTGGCGGCGGATGGCCGATACGTGGTAGTTGTGCTGGGTGTAGGTTATGTCGCGCAGTTTCTTGCCGATGAGCGACGCATTGTCGCGGATTTTCACGCCCACCACAATCAGCTCGCCGTTGTGGAGCTCGAACCAGTGGCGCACCCAGGGGCGTTTCAGTGCGGTGCGTATCTCCTGCGCGGCGAGCATTTCGGGATATATCAGGTGGTCGATGCCGCGCGAGCAGAAGAAGTCGTGGTTGTCGGGGTTGAGAAACTCATAGTTGTCGATGCGCGCCACGGTCTTTTTCGCTCCGAGGTGTTTCGCTATCTCACACGATATGAGGTTGGCGTTTTCGAATGGAGTCACCGCGATGAAGAGATCGCACTCGGCCACACCGGCTCCGCGCAGCGAGCTGAAGGAGGTGGGCGATCCGACCATGGTCATCAGGTTGTAGTTGGAATCGAGCACGGAGAGTTTCGTTGCGTCGCGGTCGAGCAATACTATATCCTGCTCCTCGCGCGAAAGCAGTTTCGCCAGATGCGAGCCTACTTCGCCGGCTCCTGCAATAACTATTCGCATATGGCGGCGGATTTTACCGGTGATAGGATTTTTGCGAGACCTGCGGCGGCCTCTGCTATCGATGCGGCGTCGATGCCGCATAGTTTCTTGAGCTGCGCCACTGAGCCTTGCGCCACAAATCTGTCGGGTATGCCCAGCCGGCGCATGGCCGGATGGTAGCCTTCGTCGGCCATCCAGGCGGCCACGGCTGTGCCGAGTCCACCCTCGATGGAGCCGTCTTCCACGGTGAGCACGGGCATTCCCGAGCGGGCTATGTCGCGCAGCATCGCCGTGTCGAGCGGCTTGACGAACGTCATGTCGTAGTGTGCGGCCGAGATGCCCTGAGCGGCCAGCGTAGCGATGGCTTCGCTCACCTCGCGGGCGATTGTGCCGGTGGAGATTATGGCGATGTCGGTGCCATAGGCAAGTTGCTCGCCGCGGCCTATCTCAAGCGCGTGCATGGGCGTCCGCCAGTCGGCGCTGAAGCCGCAGCCGCGCGGATAGCGGATGGCCATCGGGCCGCAGTCGGCGGCCTGCGCGGTGTAGAGCAGGTTGCGCAGCGTGGCCTCGTCGCGTGGGGCAGCTACAGTCATGCCGGGTATCGAGCTGAGGTATACAAGGTCGAATGCGCCGTGGTGTGTTGCGCCGTCTTCTCCCACGAGGCCGGCGCGGTCGATGCAGAAAGTTACGGGCAGCCGCATCAGTGCCACGTCGTGAATCATCTGGTCGTAGGCTCGCTGGAGGAAGGAAGAATAGATGGCTACAAACGGGCGCAGCCCCTCCTTTGCCAGACCGCCGGCGAAAGTCACGGCATGCTCCTCGGAGATGCCTACGTCGAACACGCGGCGCGGATACGCCTCCTTGAGGATGCACATCGAGGTGCCGGAGGGCATTGCGGCCGTGATGCCTACGATTTTGGGATTTTTGGAGGCCAGTTCGACCATCGTATGGCCGAACACGTCCTGGAATTTCATCGGGGAGCCATCGGTATGGCATTTGCAGCGCAGCGCTCCTGTGGAGGGGTCGAATTTGCCGGGGGCGTGCCATGTGGCCGGGTCGGCCTCGGCGGCCGCGAACCCTTTCCCTTTTCGGGTCTTGATGTGGAGCAGACGCGGCCCGCTCATCCCCTTGATGTCGTTGAGTGTCTTTACGAGCGAGGCTACGTCGTGGCCGTCGACCGGACCGAAATAGCGTATGTTAAGACCCTCGAATATATTCTGTTGGCTCGACAGCAGCGATTTCAGACTGTTGTTGAAGCGCATGATTGCCCCCTTCTTGCGGTCCGACACCATATTGAAGCGGCGCAGGAGACGGTAGAGCGAATATCGGAAGTCGTTGTATCCCTTCGAGGTGGTGATGTGAGCCAGGTAGTTGTGGAGCGAGCCTACATTGGCGTCGATCGACATGTCGTTGTCGTTGAGCACAATCAGCAGGTTGTTGGGCGTGTGGGCGGCGTTGTTCAGACCCTCGAACGCCAGGCCGCCGCCAATGGATGCGTCGCCGATTACGGCCACCACGTTGCGCCGGGGCGTCTCGCCGTTGAGCTCCGTCGCCACGGCCATGCCGAGCGCCGCCGAAATCGAGTTGGAGGCGTGTCCGGCCGAGAAAGTGTCGTATTCGCTTTCGGCAGGGGAGGGGAAGCCGCTGAGTCCTCCTAATTTGCGGTTGGTGGCGAAACGGTCGCGACGCCCCGTGAGGAGCTTGTGGCCGTAGGCCTGGTGTCCCACATCCCATACGATGCGGTCGTAGGGAGTGTTGAACACGTAGTGTAGGGCCACCGTGATTTCCACCGCCCCCATCGACGATGCGAAGTGGCCCGGATTTTCCGACAGACTGCTGATCAGGAACTCGCGGATTTCGGAGCACACCTGCGGTAGGGCGCTCACGGGGAGCTTACGCAGCTGCTCCGGCGAGTCGATGGTGTTCAGCAGAGTGGTGGAAGGGGCGCCTTGCGGAGAGTCCGCCGGGCGGCATCCACCGTTTTCCTTATCGTTTGTTATCATTTCTGACGTATTTCTTATAGAGAGGCACAAACACCACTATCGCCGAAGCAATCAGCGGGAAAAGCGTCAGCAGCGTCACTTGCGTGCCCGCAGCCACCATATGTGCAACATACCATGCGCACAGCCCGGCCCACAGCAGCCCTATGATGGCGAACCTCGCCACCACGCCCCCCGAGACCCGCTTCCTCTGCGTCTCCCGTTGTTTTTTGCCGTTGCATGTAGCTTTCATTGCTTTAGTCAGTTGGTTTATGGGCGGCTGGTTTATAGAATGTGTAAACTGCTGCTTTTGCTTTCTGTGTCTTCAACCCACAAAGATACAATTTTCTTCCCTATTTGTCAACAACCTCTCACCGGGCATAATGCAATGCGATCTTAAATGAAAGAGCCGTGGACGCTATATAGTGTTTTTTCGAAATTTCCTCAAAATTTTATATCTTTGCAACCACTACTGTCCACTAAAAATGGGACGTGGTTAAAAATTAAATAAATTCAGTTCACCTGAACCATAGAGACCCTTGAAATTATGCTTGATATTCAATAAGTTGCAGAATAAAGGGATTTCTTTGACTGAGAAAATTTCTCAAACAGTCTGATACAGACCGCAAAGATAAAATCAAATCGTTGCGTGCCAAATTTACTTACAACAAATTGAATATCAACAATTTCAAAGTCCTCATATGATTTTTTAGTGGACACTAATGCTTTGCAACTTTAGATGTTATCCATGAGAAAAATTTTTCTACTATTATTTCTTGTAAATATTTTTCTTTGCTATTCGCAAAAGATAGAATTGGAACGGCTTGAGGATGATGGAAGACGTCAGCTTATGAGCTCCCCGTTTAAAGCGAAACTGGATGGAGAAAAGTATGAATTCAGACTAAAAGCTTATGAGAAAAATGGCAGTATTGATTGGTGTATATTAGTTACTTCCAAAAATTATATCCCTGAAAATGCCGTATTATTGCTGAACTTATCCAATAATGATAATCTGGAAATCCCGATTAATAATTACAATACAACTTCTGGAACAATAGGCTATGGGGCGGGTGGTATGATGTACGTTCCAGATGAGAAATTAATCTCATCATATGTTGCTTTGTTTGCATTAACCGAGCAGGAATGTTTAGATATTGAAAATTATGGGATTGTAAGAATACGAATTTCTTCCAGAAATTTGTACAATGAAAAAGTGTGGAAGAAAGATAATTTGCCCTTTTCTTATTTCTTTTCCAGATGTCGGGAAATGATGCTCATACGACTCGAAACTACACCCAGGAAATCGATGTACGATGGACTGGAAAGGGGAAATCCATCTAAAATGGTCGTTTTAGCAGATTAAACGAAACTATTAGTGTCCGATAAACATAGATAAGTTGCTGATTATCAATAATATTTCC
>UREH01000133.1 GCA_900546835.1 uncultured Porphyromonadaceae bacterium | reverse complement strand
GCCGAGAGTCTGCTGGGTTATGAGCGAGTACGGACCGATGGAGCGGGCGTGCATCTTGTCCTCAACCATGTGGCCGAGTTTGAGCATGTAGATTACGCCTACCGTGGCGGGCTGGTCGAAGCGTTCGCCGGTACCTCCGTCGTATAGATAGGTCTTGCCGTAGCGCGGCAGCCCGGCCTTGTCGGTCCAGCTGTTGAGGTCGTCGAGTGTGGCACCGTCGAAAATCGGGGTGGCGAACTTCTCGCCGAGTTCGCGGCCTGCCCATCCGAGCACGGTCTCGAATATCTGACCGAGGTTCATACGCGAAGGCACACCCAGAGGGTTGAGGCAGATGTCGACCGGAGTGCCGTCGGCGAGGAAGGGCATATCCTCCTGACGCACTACGCGCGATACGATACCTTTGTTACCGTGGCGGCCGGCCATCTTGTCGCCGACACCGATCTTACGCTTCTTGGCGATGTAGACCTTGGCGATCTGCATGATTCCCGAGGGGAGCTCGTCGCCGATGGAGATGTCGAACTTTTTGCGGCGCAGCTCTGCCTGGATTTCCTTGCTCTTGCGGAGGTAGTTGACGATGAGCTGACGGATAAGGTCGTTGGTGTGCTCGTCGGCAGTCCACTGCGAGAGGTTCACGGTGTCGAAGTCGACATCCTTGAGCGCTCCGGCGGTGAATTTACCACCCTTGGCGATGATGTCAGTACCGAGGAAGTCCTTCACGCCCTGCGAGGTCTTGCCTGCGGTGAGGGTCATGAGTTTGGAGATGAGGATATCCTTGAGAGCGGAAAGCTTCTCTTCGTATTCCTCGTCGAGCTTGGGGAGCTGGGCCTGAACGGCCTTGTTGGCACGGCCGGTCTTGTTGGCGCGGGCGTAAAGGTTGGTACCGATAACGACACCCTTGAGCGAGGGGGTAGCCTTGAGCGAGGCATCCTTCACGTCGCCGGCCTTGTCGCCGAAGATTGCACGGAGGAGTTTTTCCTCGGGAGTGGGGTCGGATTCGCCCTTCGGGGTAATCTTACCGATCATGATGTCGCCGGGCACCACATGTGCGCCCACGCGGATAATGCCGCGCTCGTCGAGATCTTTGGTGGCATCCTCGGAGACGTTGGGGATATCGGAGGTCAGCTCTTCCATACCGCGCTTGGTCTCGCGCACCTCGAGGCTGTATTCGTCGACGTGGACGGATGTGAGGATATCCTCCTTGACCATGCGCTCGTTGAGCACGATGGCGTCCTCGTAGTTGTAGCCTTTCCAGGGCATAAATGCCACCTTGAGGTTGCGGCCGAGGGCGAGCTCGCCGTTTTCGGTGGCGTAGCCTTCGGTCAGTATGTCGCCGGCCTTTACGCGCTGGCCTTTATTGCAGATCGGACGCAGGTCGATAGTGGTGCTCTGGTTGGTCTTACGCCATTTGGGGATGGAGTATTCCTTGACAGGCTCCTCGAATGCTACGAAATCCTCCTCTTCGGTGCGGTCGTAGCGAATACGGATAGTGGTTGCGTCGACGAATTCGACGGTACCGTCGCCTTCGGCCATAATCTGGGTGCGCGAGTCGCGCACGAGCTGACGTTCGATGCCTGTTCCGACGATAGGAGCCTCGGAGCGCATCAGAGGCACTGCCTGGCGCATCATGTTCGATCCCATAAGGGCGCGGTTGGCGTCGTCGTGCTCGATGAAGGGGATGAGCGATGCGGCGATTGAGGCAATCTGCTGCGGAGCCACGTCCATAAGCTGCACCTCGTTGCCGGGCACGATGGGGAAATCGGCGTCGAGACGGGCCTTGACGCGGGGATTCTTGAATGTGCCGTCGTCGTTGACGGGAGCGTTGCCCTGGGCGATAACCTTGCCTTCCTCAACCTCAGCGGTAAGATATGTTACGTGGTCGTTGTCGAGGTCCACACGACCGTCGGTGACGGTGCGGTAAGGCGTCTCGATGAAACCGAGATCGTTGATTTTCGCATATACGCAGAGCGACGAGATAAGGCCGATGTTGGGGCCTTCAGGGGTCTCGATCGGGCAGAGACGTCCGTAGTGGGTATAGTGCACGTCGCGCACCTCGAAGCCGGCGCGCTCGCGGCTCAGACCGCCGGGACCGAGGGCCGACAGACGGCGCTTGTGGGTGATTTCAGCCAGTGGGTTGGTCTGGTCCATGAACTGGCTGAGGGCGTTAGTGCCGAAGAACGTGTTGATGACCGACGAGATGGTCTTGGCGTTGATAAGGTCGATGGGGGTGAATACCTCGTTGTCGCGCACGTTCATGCGCTCGCGGATAGTACGCGACATGCGTGCGAGGCCTACTCCGAACTGGTTGTAGAGCTGCTCGCCCACGGTGCGCACGCGGCGGTTGCTGAGGTGGTCGATATCGTCGACGTCGGTCTTAGAGTTGATCAGTTCGATGAGATATTTGATAATCTCGATCATATCCTCCTTGGTGAGCACCTTCACATCCATCGAAGTGGTCAGGCCGAGCTTCTTGTTGATACGGTAGCGGCCTACCTCACCGAGATCGTAGCGCTTCTCGGAGAAGAACAGGTTGTTGATTACCTCGCGGGCGCTGGCATCGTCCGGCGGCTCGGCGTTACGCAGCTGTCGGTAGATATACTGGATGGCCTCCTTTTCGGAGTTGGTGGTATCTTTCTGGAGTGTCTCGAAGATGATTGAATAATCGGAAGTATTGGCGTCCTCCTTATGAAGAAGGATGGTGCTTACGCCCGAATCGAGAATCTGCTGGATGTGCTCCTCTTCGAGAACGGTCTCGCGGTCGATCACAACCTCGTTGCGGTCGATGGAGACAACCTCGCCGGTATCCTCGTCGACGAAATCCTCCACCCATGTGCGGAGCACGCGTGCGGCGAGCTTGCGGCCGAGAGCCTTCTTGAGGTTGGTCTTGTTGACCTTCATCTCCTCGGCGAGGTCGAAGATCTCGATAATGTCCTTATCGCTTTCGAGGCCGATGGCGCGCAGAAGAGTGGTCACGGGGAGCTTCTTCTTGCGGTCGATGTAGGCGTACATCACATTGTTGATGTCCGTAGCAAACTCGATCCACGAACCACGGAAGGGGATGATACGGGCGGAATAGAGCTTTGTGCCGTTGGCGTGGGTGCTCTGTCCGAAGAACACACCCGGCGAACGGTGGAGCTGAGAAACCACAACGCGCTCGGCGCCGTTGATTACGAAAGTGCCCTTCTCGGTCATATAGGGAATCGGGCCGAGGAACACGTCCTGAATCACGGTGGCGAAATCCTCGTGGTCGGGGTCGGTGCAATACAGCTTTAACTTGGCTTTGAGGGGAACACTGTAGGTCTGACCGCGTTCCAGACACTCCTCGATGGTGTAACGAGGGGGATCGATGTAATAGTCGAGGAATTCAAGCACGAAGTTGTTGCGGGTGTCGGCGATAGGGAAATTTTCGGCAAACACCTTGTAAAGACCTTCGTTGTTCCTCTTTTCAGGGGGAGTGTCGAGCTGAAGGAAGTCGCGGAACGACTTAAGCTGGACCTCGAGGAAATCAGGGTAAGGAAGGGGATTCTTTACCGTTGCAAAATTTACGCGGGGTTTATCAGTGGTTGACATCTATAAAAGGATGGATTCTACGAACGTAATTAAGTGGAAAGAAAGGAAGACGATGCATACGCAAGCGAATGTATACAAAAGTTAAACTTCCCTAAAGTTAAATAAAGTGAAAGAAACTTTGTTAACGACATGCGTATAGTTACGCAAAAAGGTTAAGCCACGACGGCGAAGTCGCAGGCTTAACCAATATTGCTGTTTATAGTAGCCTAAAGCTGAATTATTTGAGCTCAACTTCAGCGCCGGCTTCCTCGAGCTGCTTCTTGAGGTCTTCAGCAGCTGCCTTGTCGAGGCCTTCTTTGAGGGTGCTGGGAGCACCGTCGACCATTTCCTTAGCCTCTTTCAGGCCGAGACCGGTGAGTTCCTTGACGAGTTTCACAACCTGGAGCTTGGCAGCGCCGGCGGATTTGAGGACTACGTCGAACGAGGTTTTCTCTTCAGCGGCTGCGCCGGCTGCGGCGGGACCGGCTGCAACTGCTACAGCAGCAGCGGCGGGTTCGATGCCATATTCGTCCTTGAGGATCTGAGCGAGTTCGTTTACTTCTTTAACGGTGAGGTTAACGAGTTGTTCTGCAAAAGCTTTAAGATCTGCCATTGTTGTATGATTTTTTTGTTTGATTCAGTAAATGGGGAGAATTGTAGAATTAGTCTTCTTTTTTGGAGAGGGTCTCAAGAATGCCATGGAGCTTGCTGCCACCGGAGGTGAGAGCGGATACCACATTCTTGGCGGGCGACTGAAGGAGAGCGACCACATCGGCGATGAGTTCGTTCTTGCTCTTGATGCTTGCCAGAGCGTCGAGCTGGTCTTCACCAACGTAAACGGTCTCTTCGACATAAGCGGCTTTCAGGCGGGGAAGAACGTCGTCTTTCTGCTTGAAATCCTTCAGGAGCTTGGCCGGAGCATTGCCGACATTGGTGAACATCACCGAAGTGGAACCCTTGAGGGCGCCGTAGATTTCGGAGAAATCGCCTTCAGTCTGCTCGAGAGCTTTGTGCAGAAGAGTGTTTTTAACCACCATCAGCTTGATGTCGCTCTTGAAGCATGCGCGGCGCAGAGCCGAAGTCTTCTCTGCATTGAGTCCGGCGGTCTCCACGAGGTAGAAACCGGAGTACTCTTTGAGAGTCTCGGCGATTTTTTCAATGATTAAGCCTTTATCTTCCTTTTTCATTGTGTCAGACTGTTAGAGTGATTAATCGTCAATGGTCTTTGTGTCGACTTTGATGCCGGGGCCCATTGTGCTCGAAAGATAAATGCTCTTGATATATGTGCCTTTAGCAGTAGCGGGTTTGAGCTTGATCAAAGTGTTGATGAACTCGCGGGCATTGTCGCGCATCTGTTCGGGGGTGAAGCTCACCTTACCGAGCGAGGTGTGAACGATACCGTTCTTGTCGACCTTGAAATCGATTTTACCCTTCTTGACCTCTTCGACGGCCTTGGCAACGTCCATGGTCACAGTGCCGCTCTTGGGGTTAGGCATCAGGCCGCGGGGGCCGAGGATACGGCCGAGAGCACCGATTTTGCCCATGATGGCGGGCTGGGTGATGATAACGTCGACATCGGTCCAACCACCTTTGATTTTTTCGATGTATTCGTCGAGACCGACATAGTCGGCACCGGCGGCTTTAGCAGCGGTTTCAGCGTCGGGTGTGCAGAGAACGAGAACACGTACCTGCTTACCGGTTCCATGAGGGAGCGTGACAACGCCACGAACCATCTGGTTGGCCTTGCGGGGATCCACGCCCAGACGAACGTCGATATCGAACGATGCGTCGAACTTGGCGTAGTTGGTTTCTTTTACTTTCTCTGCGGCCTCGGCGAGCGAGTAGGCTTTCCCGGCTTCAATCTTCTCTAAGGCAGCCTTCTGATTTTTTGTAAGTTTACCCATTTCAATTGAAGTTTTTAAACGTTTTCAGGGAATGCCCCTTTTACGGTGATACCCATGCTTCTGGCCGTACCGGCAACCATACGCATTGCCGATTCAATAGTGAAACAGTTCAAGTCGGGCATTTTGTCGGTCGCGATAGTCTTAACCTGATCCCAGGTGAGCTCTGCCACCTTCTGACGGTTGGGCTGAGCGGAGCCCTTCTTAATCTTGGCTGCTTCCATCAGCTGGATTGCTACCGGGGGAGTCTTGACGATGAAGTCGAAGCTCTTGTCCGAGTAGTAGGTGATGATAACAGGAAGAACCTTACCGGCCTTATCCTGGGTGCGGGCGTTGAACTGCTTGCAGAACTCCATGATATTGATACCCTTGGAGCCCAGAGCGGGACCTACTGGGGGCGAGGGATTGGCCGCGCCGCCTTTAATCTGCAATTTGATCTGTCCAGCAACTTCTTTTGCCATTGTTAAATAATCATTTATTGGGGTTACGAATTGCGAAGACCATCCGGGAGGCTGCGGTGCGTAACCGCCGCAAATCCGCCCTCGGCCTGCGCCATTTACTTGCGAACGCTGTTGCCCTACATGTGGACCGCCGCCTTTTCGAAGGGCCCGGTCCGGGCTTCAGAATCATCAGCCATCCGTGGTTTTCCCTCATCGGGTCCGTATCGCCGGAAGGTTGGCATCGCCCACGCTGTCAGGAAAAATTCCGACGTCGTGGCTTTTGCCGCCCGCGGCAACCATTGCCTGGGGAACCGAGACGCTCAGAGCGTTACCGCTATTCGCGCTCTACCATCGAATATTCCAAATCCAGAGGAGTTTCGCGGCCGAAGATTTTGACTATGACTTTGATTTTCTTCTTGTCGGGCAACACCTCGGTGATTTTTCCGGAGAAACCCTTGAAAGCGTCGGCCGTAACCTTCACAATCTCACCGACCATAAAGTCGGGGGTAGCCTCCTCGAAATTCTCGTTGATGTCGTCGGCCGTACCGAGCATACGCATC
>UREH01000132.1 GCA_900546835.1 uncultured Porphyromonadaceae bacterium | reverse complement strand
GGAGATGTGTATAAGAGACAGCACTGGCATTCCGTAGGCTTCAACGCCGTGCGGCTCGCCGACCCCGACGCCGAGGTCTACCCCACCCGCAAGGGCGAGGCAAGCACCGCCGCCTTCGACCCCGTCGAAGCCACAGCCATCCGCCTCGAGATTTCGCCCGCACCCGGAGCTAAAGCCGGCGTGGCCGAATGGAGCGTGGAGTAATCCCCTGAAAATTTGCCATCGGAATATTTCTCCGAACGCCGCAAAAGCAGTAATTTTGCACCCGAAAATCGAACCGGGCCCTCAAAAGCGGGGCCACAATGGATATGCGGATAGTACGTTTTTTAAAAGACTGGACTCTCATAATCTCCATATTGGCAGGCATTTTCGGCTACTTCATCTATACCGGCATCCCCGCGCTCGAGCCTACGCGCGCCGCGGCCAACCGCGCCGTGGCCATCGTGCAGCCACTGCTCATCTTCGCCATGCTGTTCCTCACCTTCTGCAAAGTCGACCCGCGGCAGCTGCGCCTGCGCCGCTGGCATGGGTGGTTGCTCGCCATCCAGTGCGGCCTCTTCGCCGCCATAGGCTGCGTGCTTATGGCAATGCCCCACAGCGGCTTGCGGGTGGTGCTCGAAGGGGCGATGATATGCCTCATCTGTCCTACGGCCACGGCGGGAGCCGTAATCACCCGTCGGCTCGGCGGCGACGTCAACAACATCACCACCTACACCATGCTCATCAACCTCGCCACGGCGCTTCTCATTCCCGCCATGGTGCCGTTGGTGCATCCCAACCCTGACCTCAACGCCTTCGCCGCCGCGGCGCTGATACTCGGCAAGGTGTTCCCCCTGCTGTTGCTGCCGCTGGTCGCCGCGATGCTCCTGCGCTACTTCCTGCCGCAATTGTGCGCGCGCATTGCCCGATACCAGGACCTGTCGTTCTACCTCTGGGCCGTGGCCCTCGCCCTTGCCATGGCCGTGACCACGCGAAGCATCGTCCATTCCACCGTAGCACTCTCCACCCAGCTCTGGCTCGTGGCCGTTTCGCTCGCATGCTGCGCCGGCCAGTTCTACTTCGGCCGCCGAATAGGGCGCCACTACGGCGACACCATCACCGCCGGCCAGTCGCTCGGCCAGAAAAACACAGTGCTGGCCATCTGGATGGGCTACACCTTCTTCACCCCCGTCACCGCCATAGCCGGAGGCTTCTACAGCATATGGCACAACCTGGTCAACTCATACCAGCTCTACCGCAGTAAGCACTGACCCCGCGCCCAGTGCGGGCCCACCCCGTGGGGCGGCGGAAAAACCGTCCAACTATTTTTCTGACCGTTTTTCTGACCGTCACTGAAATTTAACACTTTACCCGCCCTTTCTAAGAAAAATTTACATACCTTTGCATCCTTAGGGGTTACCATGCCCGAACCATAGTGGCCCCGCTTCCTTTTGTGCATATTGCAGAGGCAAACGCAGCAACTTCTTTAACCAAATAATTTCTACTTTTCTTATGAAAAAACAATTACTCACAATGTTACTGTGGGTTGGTGTTGCCTTAGTTGGCATGGCGACTCCTACCACATGGACATCGGCTCCGACACAAACCAATGTGTGGAAGCAAATTCTAAGTGACTATTCCGGAACAAAAGCGCCCACAACGTGGACAGCTACTGATAATGGATTAGAAGCCGTATGGGATATGACTTATGAATGGTCTACGGCAAGTCAGGAGTTTCAAGCTGGTGGAACTAACGGAATGGTATTCGGTTCCACTAAGAAGGGTATCAAAACCGTGACTCTTAAGAGTACCAGCTTTTCAGGCAAGATTAGCAAAATCATTGTAAAAGGCGTTGCAGCAGGGAGTAAGGGGCAAGTTGATGCTGTAGCATCAGTAGGCACAACCCCTTTTACAGGCAATCCAGCATCTGTATCAGGTACATCTAACACAGATTTAGTATTTACTGGAGATGCCTCGGGAGAGATCACAATTAAACTTACTCAAAAAGTTGAAGGCAAACAAATTACCATTAAAGGACTCTCGGTTGAATACGACACCAACGGTGGTGGCGACACGCCTGATCCCGTTATCGTTACACCTCCGACCATCACCATCAACGGCGAAAAGCAGGGCAACGACTACTTAGTTGGTGCCACCGCTACTATTTCGGCTAAAACCGAAATGATTCAGTACACCCTCGACGGTACTACCCCCACTGCTGAAAACGGAGAACTATATACTGACCCTATCGCTCTTGACAAAGCCCAGAAATATACCATAAAGGCAATTGCCCTCGATGATGATTTCAACGCAAGCGAAGTTAAGACGTTAGAAGTCAACGTTGTCAAGAAGCCCGCAGGGATTTCCTGGAGCAGCGACCAGTGCAAGGTCTACCTCGGCGAAGAGCCTTATTCCTTCCCCACACTGAACAACCCCAACGAGCTTAAGATTTCCTACTCGATTCCTGCCGACGACGCAGCTATCGCAACTATCGACAAGAATAGCGGCGAAATCACTATCGTTGGTGAGGGTTCGACTACAGTCTGCGCTACTTACACCTCCACTGATGATTCCGAATTTGCCGGAAGTTGGGTTCAATATACTCTCACCGTTGCCAAGCGCCCCGCAGGCGAATCGGTGCACGCCACCAGCTATACCTTCACCTTTACTGATGAAGCTGACTTCCGCGGTCTTGGTAGCTATGGAATGAAGTTCTTTGAACAGACTTATTCAGGCTCCGATTATGAAACCGATATGGACAACCCTATCACCAAGATTATACGCAAGGGGGTGACATTAGATTTCATTGTTCCTGAGGGAGCCGCCACTTCCTACCGTCTCTACCAAGGTACGGCAAAGAAAGGCGATGCCTTGCGCGTTTACGATGCTAAACTTCAGTTCTCGGTTCCCGCGCCCGGTCGCATCAAGTCGATTGTATTCCACAAGGGCGGCAGCGGCAAGTGGAATCTTTCCGAAGTAAGTGAGAATAATGGTGTCAATCCTACCGGTTGGAATGGGGATGTCGCAACATGGACATCTGCTGAAGACGAATCGATTTCGACAATCTGGTTTAACTTCAACGGCAATAAACATACCCGGTTTACCGGTATCACCGTAGAATACGACCTGGGCAAGCCCGCTATGCCTTATGTTGTGAGCGAAACTGCCAATGAGATTGTTGTGGAATGCGACGACTGGTGCGAACTCCATTATACAAAGAAACCAGAGTCGGCTGCCAAAGCTCCGAGCCGTGTTCAGCTCAACGACGGTACTATAGAGGATACCGACGAATGGACCAACCACGGTTCTTATCAGATTACCATTGACAAGAACAATACTGTTCATCAGGACCGTGGCTACAGCTTTATCGCCAATCATGCCGAAACCGGCCTTAAGAGCGACGCTCTGAATCTCTACGTCGGTTCCGACGGTACGCTGACCGGAGTAGAGGGGATTTCGGCTGAGGCTGACGCCGATGCTCCCGTTGAATTCTACGACCTGCAGGGCCGCAAAGTGGCCAATCCCCAGGGCGGAATCTTTATCCGCCGGCATGGCTCGAAGGTAACCAAAGTAGCCCTTTGATGATACCCTCCGGCCATCCGGCCAAAAGGTAAAAAAGCGGCTCCGCGCATTGCGAAGCCGCTTTTTTACCTTTAAAACTCTTAGAAACTATAAGGGCTTAAGGGCCTTAGAGACTTTAGAAAGCTTAGAGGCCTTAGGGACTTTAAAAACCGAGAAGCGGAGAATGGCGGAATCAGAAGCCGCGGCGGCGGATTTTGACGGGGATCATCTCAGGGGTACGCTCGGTGCCGTCGGGGAGCACGAGCGCGAGATGGCCGCCCCCTCCGGCGCCGAGCATCTTCCAGGCGAGAGCCGTCGGGCGGTAAAGCTCGATGAATTCGGCCACTCCGGGCTGCATCATGGCGGGGAAGAGCGCAACCTGGGCGGCGAACGATGCAGCAAAAGCTGCGGCGAAAGCCTGCAGGTCGCGAGCCATGATAGCGTCCCAGCAGCGCGTGGCCGCCGAGGCAAGCGCCGCTACCTTGGCGGTTGTAATATCCTTCCCTTCGACCACGGAGCATCCCGGGCGGCGCGGAAACATCGGGACGAGCACCAGATGGTCCTCCAGCCAGGAGAGAACGGCCTCGTCGTGGCACGACTCGATGCGCTCGGGCCAGTAGCGGCCGTTATAGTAGTGGCGCGTAAGGCCCGACATGCAGATGCCGATGGCGTCCTGGGCGCCGGAAACGTGCCCCTTGTTCTCCGGGGCGTTCTCAAAGCAGAAGAGCAGACGGGCGAGCATCTCCTCATTGTAGTCGGGCAGCTCGTAGGGCCATATCTTGCGGGCGGCATTGCGCGTGGAGGTCGACATTCCGCCACGCTCCATGAATTCCACTGTAGGCTCGATGGATATAGTGAGCGCCCAGCCGGCACCAAGCTGCGATACGTAGGGTTGGTCGATCCACGTGCCTGCCAGGTCTACGCGGTAAGGGAGATGCGATTTCACCCCCTGGCGGAGCGAAGTGGTGGAGCGGGCCTCCAGTCCGGCGTCGGGCACGCGCTGAAGCTCGATGTACTCGATGCCGCGGTCGGCGCAGAGGCGGCGTTTCACGTCGCTGCCGCCGTCGGAGTTGACCACGAAGATGTCGGGCTTCACCAGATCGAGCGTATCGAGAAAGTCGAGCATGCCGCTGCCGGGGTTGATGTAGGCATCGGCGACGTAGCGGATGGCCTTGACCATATAGAGGCGCTCCTTCTCGGAGTAGACGGTCTTGCGGTTTTTCAGCTCCTCGATGGTGCGGTCGGAGCCTATGCCCACGTAGAGGTCG
Organism: uncultured Porphyromonadaceae bacterium; assembly: GCA_900546835.1. Taxonomy (GTDB): domain Bacteria; phylum Bacteroidota; class Bacteroidia; order Bacteroidales; family Muribaculaceae; genus UBA7173. The sequence continues at coordinate 1,711 of UREH01000132.1, read as the reverse complement.
CCGTAGCGCGAGGCCTCCTTGAAGAAGGCCACATGGCCCGAATGGAGCATGTCGTAGCAGCCGGAAACGAATACTTTCTTGTTCATTATATGATTATAAGGACATTACGGACGCACAAACCGTGCGTCCCTACAATTCTGGTTATAGTCTTTGCGGATGGCGGAGGATAGAAACTGCATATAGGAGAACGACGGCGAAGCAGCCTACCGGCACCCAGAAGGAGGCGCCGATGCCGAAGAAATCGCTCAGAAGAGCCTGAAGCGGCGTGATAAGCGCACCGCCGAGGATGGCCATTATCAGACCCGAGGCGCCGAATTTGGCGTCGTCGCCCCCGACGCCCTCGAGAGCGATGCCGTAGATGGTGGGGAACATGAGCGACATGCACCCCGATACACCCACCAGCGCCCAGACCGACGGCCACCCGCTACCGTAGATTACAACCAATGTGCAACATATGGCCGCCACGGAAGCCACGGCGAGCAGACGCACAGGACGCACGTAGGCCATCAGCCACGTGAACAGGAAGCGGAAAGCCGTGAAAGCCAAGATGCTGTAGAGGAACACCATCGAGGCATCGCGTTCGAGCACGCCCAAGCGCGCCATAGCCAGCCGGATGGTGAACGACCACACGCCTGTCTGCACACCCACGTAGAAAAACTGCGCCACCACGCCGTAGCGCCAGCGGCGGTTGGCGAAGAGCCGGCGGAAACTTTCCGGGATTCTGAACGAAAGGCCTTCGGAACGTTCGGAGGGCATGCGCACGAAGGCGATGACAAGCAGCAGAGCGAGCAGCACGATGCCAATGAGCATATATGTGGCCGACACGGCGCTGAGTTCGTGGGCCTGTACCTGGCGCAGAGCCTCGGCGCCCATGCCGGCACGCTCGGCGGCGTCGGCGGCATTGAGCTCGGAGAGGATGAAATGGCGGCTGAGCAGTATGCCGCACACAGCCCCGACGGGATTGAGCGTCTGGGCGATGTTGAGGCGCCGGGTGGCCGTCGCTGCCGGACCCATGGAGAGGACGTAGGGGTTGGCCGTAGTCTCAAGAATGGCGCATCCTCCGGCCATTACGTAGATGGCGAAAAGGAAGAAACCATAAGAGGCCGCCTGTCCGGCGGGATAGAAGAGCAGCGTGCCGGCCGCGTAAAGCGCCAGACCGAGCATTATGCCGGCTTTATAGCTGTGGCGACTGATAAAAACAGCCGCCGGAAGAGCGAAACAGAAATAGGCGCCGTAGAAGGAAAATTGCACCAGCGAGGTCTGGAGGTCGGACATCGACATGATGCGCCGGAATGCCGCCAGAAGCGTATCGTTCATATTGTTGGCCAGGCCCCACAGCAGAAACAGGAGCGACACCAACGCGAACGGCACACCGAATGCAACGGCATTGCGTTTACTATGATTTGTAATGGAATTTCCCATGGTGTGAATATTACCTGCAAAGTTAGGGCTTTCAGCGGAAAAATTTCAGCAGTTGCAGGAAATTCAGTAGCTTTACAATGCGAAAACATCCAAAACCGATAGCCCTATGGATATACTTGAAGCCATGACGGTGCGCCGGTCGGTGCGCACCTACACCGGCCGACCGATAACCGCTCTTCAGTCCGAACGCATCGTGGCGGCCATATCCGATGCCGCCAATCCGTTCGGCCCCGCCCCCTACATAAAGCTGATCAGCTTCGGCGAGGAGCGCGACCTTCGGCCCTCGACC
>UREH01000131.1 GCA_900546835.1 uncultured Porphyromonadaceae bacterium | reverse complement strand
GAACATGTCGCCGGATCCGGTGCAGCCGCACATCACGAAACCGCCGTCCCAGCCTGGGGCCTCGGAGTGCAGCACGCGCTCGATGTCGAGCTGCGACTCGATGGCGCGGGTCAGCTCGGGTTCCTCCAGCGTGGAGCGCAGCTCATGATAGAGCCGTGAGTGCTCGCTGTCGAGCGCGTAGCCGAGTTGCTCGAGGAGCATGATGGTGTCGCTGTAGATGCGCGGATGCTGTCCGCGCGACACTATGGCCTCGAATAGGTTGTCGACATTGGTCATGTTGAAGTTGCCGCAGAGCATCAGATTGCGCGAGCGCCAGTTGTTGCGGCGGAGGAAGGGGTGGACGTAGCTCATGCCCGAGCGGCCCGTAGTGCTGTAGCGCAGATGGCCCATGTAGATTTCGCCGAGGAAGGGTGCTTCCTCCTCGACCTCGCGCGCGGTGTGGGCCGTGGGGTCGAAATCGGCGATGGCGTGGCGCATTTTGCTGAAAATGTCGCCGATGGCACTCGGCCCGAGCGCACGCTCGCGATAGAGGTATTCGCTGCCGGGAAGAGCCCTGAGCTTGACCACTCCCACTCCGGCGGCTTCCTGGCCGCGGTTGTGCTGCTTCTCCATGAGGAGATAGAGCTTGTTGAGGCCGTAGCTGGCGGAGCCGTATTTCTCTTTATAATAGTTCAGAGGCTTGAGAAGCCGGATGAGTGCGATGCCGCACTCGTGTTTGATCTGCTCCATCGGGTGGAAACTGTAGCGTTTGGAAACTTTCTGCAAAGTTAGCTAAAAATCTCACGGTTTTTTTATGTATCTTTGTAAAATTGAATGAGAAGTTATTGAACCACTTTCTTGAATCACTTCCAAGCAACCGAAAGCCATGCGCAGGAACTATAAACGTATACTTTTGAAGCTCAGCGGAGAATCGCTGATGGGTGAACAACACTACGGCATCGACCCGGTGCGTCTGGGGCAGTATGCCGAGCAGATCAAGGCTGCCGCCGGCAGCGGCGTGGAAATCGCCATCGTGATAGGCGGCGGCAACATATTCCGCGGAATGCAGGGGGCGGCCAAAGGATTCGACCGCGTGAAGGGCGACCAGATGGGTATGCTCGCCACGGTAATCAACTCGCTGGCGCTCAGCTCGGCTCTTACGTCGATCGGACAGCCGGCCCAGGTGTTTACGGCGCTCAATATGTATCCTATCGGCGAGTACTACAGCAAATGGAAGGCCATCGACGCCATGCGCGAGGGTAAAATCGCTATCCTTTCGGGCGGTACGGGCAACCCATTCTTCACCACCGACACCGGAGCCGCCCTGCGCGGAGTTGAGGTCGAGGCCGACGTGATGCTCAAGGGAACCCGAGTTGACGGCATCTACACCGCCGACCCCGAGAAAGACCCCACGGCCACCAAATTCCAGGAAATCAGCTACGACGAGGTGTATACCCGCGGCCTGAAGGTGATGGACCTCACTGCCACGGCGCTATGCAAGGAGAATGGCCTCCCCATCGTGGTTTTCGACATGGACACACCCGGCAACCTGGCCAAAGTGCTGGCCGGAGAGAACATCGGCACGCTGGTGTATTGATTTCGAGGATGGAAGCAAAGATGGCCTTTCGTAGTAATCATACTTAGAAACAAATAAAAAATATAACGATATGACCGACCCCAAGACTTATCTCGACCCCGCAGAGGAGAAGATGGAGATGGCAGTGATGTATCTCGACGAAACTCTGCAACGTATCCGTGCCGGCAAGGCCAACCCGAAGATTCTGGAAGGAATCCGCGTGGAATACTATGGCTCGCAGGTGCCAATCTCGAATGTGGCCAACGTGTCGACTCCCGACGCGCGCACCATCGCTATAACTCCCTGGGAGAAAGCCATGTTCAAGGAGATTGAAAAGGCTATCATCAATTCCGAGCTTGGCATCACGCCCGAAAACAACGGCGAGGTGATCCGCCTCGGCATTCCGCCGCTCACCGAGGAGCGACGCAAGCAGCTCGTAAAGCAGTGTAAGGGCGAGGCCGAGCAGGCCAAGGTGAGTGTGCGCAACGCCCGCCGCGACGCCATCGACGGCCTGAAGAAGGCTGTGAAGCAGGGTATGCCCGAAGATGTGGAGAAAGACGCCGAGACCACGGCCCAGAAAATCCACGACAAGTATCTCAAGAAAATCGACGAGATTTTCGCCGCCAAGGAGAAAGAAATCCTTACCGTCTGATTCCCATATGCCCGGCATAAGGTTAAAAGCTACGCCATGCAGACCGTAATGTTTCATGAGACGGTGTTCGGACCGATTCACTCGCGCCGGCTGGGTACCTCGCTGGGGGTGAACCTCAGCCCGGTGGACGGCAAGACGTGCACGTTCGACTGCCTTTACTGCGAGGCCGGGTTCAACGCCCAGGGACCCGGCAAGGCGGGGTTGCCCGCGCGCGCCGAAGTGGCACGGCAGCTCGACGCGCGCCTCCGGCAGATGAAAGAGGCCGGCCAGCGACTCGACGTGATAACCTTCTCGGGCAACGGTGAGCCGACGCTCCACCCCGATTTCGCGGGGATAATCGACGACACGCTCGCCCTGCGCGACCGCGACTATCCGCAGGCCAAGGTGAGCGTGTTGACCAACTCCACGCGAATCTTCACCCCCGAGGTGGCCGCCGCTCTGGAACGCGTAGACAACAATATCCTGAAGCTCGACTCTGCCGTCGAGGCAACGATGCGCCTAATCGACCGCCCCAATGCGCCGGGTTTCACCATAGACCGCGTGGTGGAGGAACTTAAGCGTTTCGCCGGAACCGGAATCATACAGACCATGATGCTGCGTGGCGAGTGGGAGGGCTCAGAGTTCGACAACACCACCGATGCCGAGGTGGAGGCACTGATTGAGGCTTACCGGCGTATCCGCCCGCGCGAGATAATGCTCTATTCGCTCGATAGGCCCACACCGGCGAATACGCTGCGGAAAGTGCCTCTCGACGAGCTCCAGGCCATAGGCCGGCGCATCGCGGAGGCTATCGGAATCCCCGTGCAGGTAAACTGAAAACAGATGAAAACCAACGAAACAATATCGGGAGGGCGCACCTTGGCGTGCCCTCCGGCTTTAGGGCGCGGAAACCGTGTGGCCATCGTGTCGCCCGCATCGAAAATCGACCCCACGCTCATCGACGGCGCCGCTGCAGCTCTTGAAAGCGACGGCTTTGAGTGCGTCGTTATGCCTCACGCCAAGGGTGCCAATGGTTCCTTCAGCGGGTTGGCCTCCGAACGCCTCTCCGACCTTGAAAAGGGGCTTGCCGACCCGGCTGTCAACGCCATAATCTGCTCGCGTGGCGGCTACGGGGCTGTCCATCTACTTGAAAAGCTCGACCGGCTTCCGAAGGAATGCTTCAACAAATGGCTTGTGGGCTTCAGCGACATTACGGCGCTCCACTGCCTCTGGACGCGCAAGGGGTACGCCTCGCTCCACGGAGCGATGGCCAAATACATAGGGCGAGGCAGCGGTTTTCCTTACTACGAGACCGAAATGGAAGTGCTGCGCGGAGGAAACCTGACGCTAATGGCCGACACTCATCCATTTAACCGGTATGGATGCGCCGAAGGGGTGGTGACCGGAGGAAATCTGGCAGTGCTCGGCGGACTGATCGGCACCCCCTACGACCCGTTTGAAAGCGTCTACACCGCTGAGGCCGTGGCGCGGCCGATGCTCTTTATCGAGGACATCGCCGAGCCGATATATAAGGTGGAGAGGATACTCTGGCAGCTGCATCTTCGCGGTGTGTTCCGTCGCGTGAGCGCCGTGCTCGTAGGCCAATTCACTGAATACCGCCCGAGCGCCGACCATCCCGACATGTACACCATGATGCACCGCTTCTTCGGCAGCATCGACATGCCCGACATTCCAATAGTCTACGACCTCCCCGTGGGCCACATCGAGGCCAACTCCCCCATTCTCTTCGGTTGTCCGACCATAGTAGAAGCCACCCCCTCCGGCATCACCATCACCCAGCGCCAACACCATTGAATATCCAACCGGCAATGCCGGTCTGTATATCCCGAGCATAGGTGCTGGATGAAGGAGATTCCGCAGCAGTAGCAGAAGCGGGGATATTAAAAAATCCAGTTATTCGCCTTGAGGCAGTGTGGCTCTATGAGGGAGCACAATCCGAACAGGAATTATATAATTTGAATCGTCGACGGGATTGCCTATGCCGTTAACGTAGCAAGAGTATTTTTTGCCGTCGGGCGATTCCCTGTCGGCCAGATAGGAGCCAAATTCTATTTGAACCACTTGATTTAACTCAGGAAAATTCAAATACACCTCATTTTTTTTATCTGGAAACAATGGTTCGGAAATCAAGATAGCGTAGCTGTCGACCATTTCCTCCGTTGGGGCAATGGGGGTATTCCAGTCAGTGCGTATGATTCCCGCCCATTCGCCCAAGCCCGATGTTTCAGCTCCTGTAGTGGGGTCGATATTTACCCATGGCCACGCCTGCTGAGGCCGGAAGCACTCCCAATCCAAATTTTTGGGATAATCGTTGATTGAGATGGAGATGGGGGCATATAGCCAGTTCCCTTCCGCGCTTTCCGACAATAAATTGTTGCCATCTTCATCGAAAATCCCGATAATCATGTTATAGGGCACCATGGAGTTCAACCACGTATCCTTCTTTTCATCTTCGCAACTCGTAGAATTTAGCGCGAGCGCAATCCCGAGAAATATTTTGAATATGTTTTTCATCATTTTATCATTTTTATAAAATATACATTTGAACTATAATTTGCTCTGGAAGTGGTTGGTGATTCTATGGCACTGGATGGGTCAAAACAATCGCTTATAAAGTATCCACAATTAGAATAATTCCAACCCCATTTATAGTAGTTGTATGTGAGATATTCGGTCTTCTCAAAATATTGATGCCATGTCATTCCACCATCTTTTGATTCGTAGCTGACGCGATGAATTTTTTTGCTTTTCACACCATCGCAGACCCACATATGGCCAACATTTCTTGCTTCATCAACCCCGCACATTAATAGCACGCAATTCTGATTTTGTAAGGCATTAATTACGTTTTGCGAGGAATATTCTTCGGAAAATGCGCGATATCCAATCTTTCGAAGTGCCTGTACTAAATTCGAAGTCGATGTAGGAGAAATACCACGTCCGTTATTATCATAAATGTATAAGGTATTAGCTCTTTTGCCTAATTCTCTGCATAATTGTGATATGGAAACGTGTGTTGCGGCATCGCATGTATCATCATAGTAATAACCACTGTGATATGAATCCATATCTTTGTGTTTACACATTTTTTGCCAATCTAGAATAAGCTCCGGGGTATTTTCTTTGTAAGTCAAGGTGATAGACCCCGGATATTTAAAATAGGTCATAGCCATTGCTGCAGCGGTAATGGAGCAACCGGATGTTTGATTTGGGCACTCTGCTCCTTCGGCTCCGGATTGCCCCCAAAACACTTGCACGCGGTTGGGAATATCAACAGTGATGGTCGTGTCAGAGAACTCTTTATAAATTGGTGCCCAAATGGGAAGATATGGCTTTATAGTAGTATTTCCTTCTCCTATGCTCAATGTATTTTTTTCATTTGCCAAGTATTCATTGGCTTTATTTATGAAGAATTTGAAGCCAGGGTTCTCAATTTCAATACTATCCACATAAGTTCCATTTGGTACGTATGCAATTACTTCTGGAGTAGAGCGAACAGCCGAAACAAGAACAAAACCTTGGTTGTCGCAGTAGTTCACAGCGTACATCAAAGTGTCTTTTTCTGAACGAGACTGCTTTCCGCTGCCGCATACAATAACCCCCTTGTTATAATCAATTTTTTTTGAAAAATTGGCTGCTCGGGATTCGGTAGGAGATGTGAACATCCCTACGGCTTTGTTTGCAATACCCAAAGCCTCATTCGGTGTTCTGATAATACTCTGCGTATGGTTAGGGATGGCTGTTGACCTCAGTGTAACAATATCCTCTTGTGTGTCTGAGCAGGCTGCAGCCATAAAAAGAATTGCTGCGAACAATGGTTCTGTTCTTGGAATTTTAATCATGATAATGAGATTTTAAAGTTAAATTACAATAGCCGTATTGAATACAGGATGAATTGAATACTGAATGAAGATTGTTTTGTATAGTTCGCGTTTTTTTACAAAGATTGGAATTTCTATTTGCTTCTGTTGCGAAGGTATAGATTATGGTGGAGTCCAGAAATTTGTTTTTTGACAACACAGACAAGACAAAATCTCATATAGACTTGTACGTGCCATTGTTATCGCGACGAAATTAGTTAATTTTATCAAAAACGCCAAAATGGTGGATACTTTTTTATAAAAGCAATAAATCCAGTCATTCCTTCCGAAGTTTCAGAGAGTTGCTCAACGTTTATGGCAAGTATTTCCTGGGATAGCAGCATACATTCCTACAATGCACGCAATCGCGTGGAAGGGATGAACCTCCTCCGGCCTCTACTGAACAATATCTACACGTCGGCGTATTTCCATACTATTCTACTACAAATACTCTGATTGATAAAGCGGGATTACCAGCCGCCGGAGGCGCCACCGCCGCCGGTCATGCC
>UREH01000130.1 GCA_900546835.1 uncultured Porphyromonadaceae bacterium | reverse complement strand
GTGTATAAGAGACAGGTGTAATCCATAAGAATATGTCGATCGAGGAGCAGGCCCGTCAGGTCCATGCCGTAAAGCGTGCCGAAAACGGCATGATCTACGATCCCGTTACCATAAAGCGCGGTTCCACCGTAGGCGACGCTCTCAAGATGATGGAAGAATACCATATCGGCGGTATTCCTGTGGTCGATGAGAAGAATATCCTCGTCGGAATCGTCACCAACCGCGACCTCCGGTTCGAGCGCAATCTCAACCGCCCCGTCGACGAAGTCATGACCTCCGAGAATATCGTGACCACATCGCAGACCACCAATCTCGAGGAGGCGGCCGAAATTCTGCAGTACCATAAGATCGAGAAACTCCCCGTAGTCGATTCCGAAGGCCACCTCATCGGTCTCGTAACCTACAAGGACATAACCAAGGCAAAGGATAAGCCCAACGCCTGCAAGGATCATCTCGGACGTCTGCGCGTTGCCGCCGGAGTCGGCGTGACGGCCGACTCGATGCAGCGTGTCGACGCTCTCGTTGCCGCCGGTGCCGATGCAATCGTAATCGATACGGCCCACGGCCATTCCAAAGGCGTAATCGGAGTGCTCCGCGCCGTAAAGGAGAAATATCCCGACATCGACGTCGTGGTCGGCAACATCGCCACCGGCGAGGCTGCCCGCTACCTCGTGGAGAATGGTGCCGACGGCGTGAAAGTAGGCATCGGACCGGGCTCCATATGCACCACACGCATCATCGCCGGCGTAGGCGTGCCGCAGCTGTCGGCTGTCTACGATGTGGCCAAAGCCCTTGAGGGCACCGGAGTGCCTCTCATCGCCGACGGCGGTATCCGCTACAGCGGCGATATTGTCAAGGCACTTGCCGCAGGCGGTTGCTCCGTAATGCTCGGCGGAATGCTCGCAGGCGTCGAGGAGTCGCCCGGCGACACTATTATCTTCAACGGGCGCAAATACAAGAGCTATCGTGGCATGGGCTCTCTCGAAGCTATGGAGAAGGGTTCGAAGGACCGTTATTTTCAGGCCAACGAGACCGATGCCAAGAAGCTCGTGCCCGAAGGAATCGCCGCGCGTGTACCCTACAAGGGCTCGCTCTATGAGGTGGTATATCAGATGCTCGGCGGTCTGCGCTCCGGCATGGGATATTGCGGTGCCCACAATATCGGCGAACTACACCACGCCTCCTTCACACGCATCACCAATGCAGGCATCAACGAAAGCCATCCGCACGATGTAGCCATCACCAGCGAGGCGCCCAACTATTCGGCCTCCTCGCGCTGATTCTCCAGATGGCCAACCGATTCACCAGCAGCCCGCGCCCGGCGTCGGCCGCCGAGCGCAAGCTCATCGCTTCCCTGCGGCAGACACGCTATCGTCGCGAGCATTCCCTTTTCGTAATCGAGGGGACGCGCGGCGTGCTTGATACGCTCGGCGTGTTCCCGACGGCCATGCTTGTGGCTACCCCCGCATGGCTCGATGCCAACGCGTCGCGTCTCGAATCCCTTACGGCTCCGCTGCTCACGGCTTCGGAGAGAGATATGGCCCGTATGTCGTTGCAGAAAACTCCCCAGGGGGTGCTGGCAGTATGCCACATCCCCGCAGTGGAGGGTGACTTCCATCCCGACCCGCGCAACCTTGTTATCGCGCTCGACTGCATCCAGGACCCGGGCAATCTCGGCACTATAATCCGTCTGGCCGACTGGTTCGGCGTCTCGACCATTCTTGCCTCCACCGATACGGCCGACGTATACAACCCCAAGGTAGTCCAGTCGACGATGGGTGCTCTTGCCCGCGTGGAGGTGCGCTACGTCGACCTCCCTGCCGAGCTTCGGCGTCTCGCCGGAGCCGGAATGCCGGTCTACGGAACTTTTCTCGACGGCTCTGACATCTACTGCTCGACCCTCACGGAGGGTGGGGTAGTGGTGATGGGCAACGAGGGCAACGGCATCTCCCCAGAGGTTGAGCGGTGCGTTTCTTCGCGTCTGCTTATCCCTTCCTTCCCGCCGGGACGACAGAAAGTGGAGTCGCTCAACGTGGCTACGGCTACGGCCATAGTCCTTTCGGAATTCCGCAGACGCGCCTTGCCCGGTACATAAAATCAAACTCTCTCCCGCCTATGGCAAAACAGAAAGAAAAAACAGTATGGTTCTGCAATGAGTGTGGCGCCGACTCTCCCAAATGGGTGGGTCGCTGTCCGGCATGCGGCGCCTGGAACACGATGGTCGAGGAGCGTGTGACTCCGAAGTCGGCCGACTCGTGGTCCGGGTCCCCGCGCAAGGGTGGAATCGTGCAGCGTACGTCGCCCCAGCGCGTCAGCGAAATCAAGGCCGGCGACGAGACGCGTATCCATATGCCCTCCGAGGAGCTCAACCGAGTGCTCGGCGGTGGCCTCGTCAGCGGCTCGATGGTGCTTGTGGGCGGTGAGCCGGGTATCGGCAAGTCCACACTCGTGCTCCAGAACATCCTTTCCATCAAGTCGCGACGTATCCTCTACGTTTCCGGCGAAGAGAGCCCGCAGCAGATCCGCCTGCGCGCCGACCGCATCGGGCGTCTGAGCGACAACTGTTATATCGTCACCGAGACGTCGCTCGAAAATATCTTTGAGCATATCCGCGAAATCGAGCCTCAGCTGCTTATAGTGGATTCCATCCAGACCGTCGCCTCCGATGCCCTGGAGTCGGCCGCCGGGTCGGTATCGCAGGTACGCGAATGCGCCGCCCGCCTGCTGCGTTACGCCAAGACTGAAAATGTGCCGGTACTGCTTATCGGCCATATCAACAAGGAGGGCACGCTTGCGGGTCCGAAGGTGCTGGAGCATATCGTCGACGCGGTCCTGCAGTTCGAGGGCGACCGTCAGTTCATGTACCGCATTCTGCGAGCCACCAAAAACCGTTTCGGCAACACATCCGAGCTGGGCATCTACGAAATGTGTCAGCGCGGACTGCGCGAGGTTACAAATCCTTCCGAGATGCTTCTGAGCCGCCACGACGGCCAGGACCTCTCGGGCTGCGCCATCGGCGTGACCATCGAGGGCGTGCGTCCCTTTCTTATAGAGGCGCAGGCGCTGGTCTCGACCGCTGCCTACGGCACTCCCCAGCGCTCCGTCACCGGTTTCGACTCCAAGCGCATGAATATGCTCCTTGCCGTGCTTGAGAAGCGTGTGGGCTTCAAACTCGCCCAAAAGGACGTGTTTCTCAACATTGCAGGAGGCCTGAAGGTGGCCGATCCGGCGCTCGACCTGGCCGTTATCGCGGCCATCCTCTCGTCGAATGTCGATATGCCTGTGGCGCGCACTGTCTGTCTCAGTGGCGAGGTGGGTCTCAGCGGTGAAATCCGCCCGGCCGGGCGCATGGAGCAGCGTGTGCGCGAAGCCGACAAGCTTGGCCTCGAGACCATTATCATTCCCAAGGATTCTCTCAAAGGAGTCGACATCTCGCGCCTCAACATTAAGGTGGTAGAGGTGACGCGTGTAGAAGAAGCCTTCCGCCATCTGTTCGGCTGATTCTACCGTAGTCCTGATTTTTTGTCGGACGCGGATGCAACTTTTCCTGCTGCCGGTGCGTCTAATCCAAATGAACCGCCTCCAGTCCCGGTAGGATTTTACGCCCCTCCCGGCACTGCTGATTCTGAAATTCATCCATTTAACTTACATATCCAATGAAATTCAACTTCAAAACGCTGTTCGCCGCTTTCGCAATGGCCATGGTGTCCTTCACCGGCTTCGCCCAGAAGCCCGACGAACTGCCCGCCGACCCGCAGGTGCGCCACGGTGTGCTCCCCAACGGCCTGAACTACTACATCCGCCACAACGAGACCCCCAAGGGTCAGGCAGACTTCTTCATCGCCCAGAAGGTCGGATCGATTCTTGAGAACGACGACCAGCGCGGTCTCGCCCACTTCCTGGAGCATATGTGCTTCAACGGAACCAAGAACTTCCCCGGCAATCAGCTCATAACCTGGCTTGAGTCGGTCGGCGTGAAATTTGGTCAGAACCTCAACGCCTATACCGGCACCGACGAGACCGTCTACAACATTTCGGCTGTTCCCACCGCCCGCGTAGGTGTGCAGGACTCCTGCCTGCTCATTCTCCACGACTGGGCCGACGATCTCCTGCTCGACGGCGAGGAAATCGATAAGGAGCGCGGCGTCATCCACGAGGAATGGCGCTCAAGAAACGTGGGCCGCATGCGTATCCTCGAGCAGATTCTTCCCACCATGTATCCCGAATCAAAGTACGGCTATCGTCTGCCTATCGGCACGATGGAGGTTGTCGACAATTTCCCCCACCAGGCGCTACGCGACTACTACGAAGCGTGGTATCGTCCTGACCAACAGGGCATCATCGTGGTCGGAGACATCGATGTAGACCGCATCGAGGGCAAAATCAAGGAGCTTTTCGGCCCCATAGAGATGCCTGCCGACGCCAAGCCCCGCGAAACCGAGGAGGTGCCCGACACCGAAGGCACTATCTATGCCATCGGCGCCGACAAGGAGATGCAGTTCCCCATGTTCAACCTCTTCTTCAAAAACGAGGTGATGCCCAAGGAGATGCGCAATACTATGATATATATGGTCAGCGACTACATCTTCGATATGATTTCCTCGATGCTCAACAACCGCTACACCGAGCTTGCCATGGACCCTTCCACACCCTTTGCCGTTGGCAGGGCTGATTATTCCAACTACCTTCTTGCCAACTCGGAGGACGCTCTCTCTCTCACAGGCGTTGCCAAGGGCGACGATATGATTCCGGCCTTCAAGTCGGTATACCGTGAACTGCTCCGCGCTCTCCGCGGCGGCTTCACTATCACTGAGTACGACCGCGCACGCAGCCAGTATCTCTCCGACCTCGAAAACGCTTACAACAACCGCGAGAAGCACGACAACACCGCCTACGCCCGCGAAATCGTGCGCCACTTCATCGACGGCACTCCCATGCCCGGCATCGAGTATGAGTACAACACCATGAGCCTTATGGCCAACAACGTACCCGTCGACGCCATCAACCAGACACTCAAGCAGCTCATCACCAACGACAACCGCGTCGTAATGGCCATGCTCCCCGAGAAGGAGGGCGTCAAGGTGCCCACCGCCGAGGAACTTGCCGCAGCAATGGCCGAGGTCGATGCCGAGAATATCGAGGCTTTTGTCGACGAGGTGAAGGCTGAGCCGCTTATCCCGCAGCTGCCCGCTCCCGGCAAAATCGTCAGCGAGACCCCCGTAGAGAAGTGGGGCGCAACGAAGCTCACGCTTTCCAATGGCGTTGAGGTTGTGGTGAAGCCCACTCAGTTCAAGGCCGACGAAATCCTCTTCGACGCTCAGGCTTTAGGCGGCACATCCGTGCTCCCCGACTCTTATGCCAGCACTCTCGTGCTCTTCCCCTATGCCGCCGATGCAGTTATGTCGCTCGGCGACTACACCAACAAGGACCTTCAGAAATTCCTCCAGGGCAAGCAGGTGAGCGTCGACCTCCAGTTCGGCAATTACCTCCGCGACGTGGCAGGCTCCACAACTCCCAAGGACCTCACGACTGCCATGGAGATGCTGTATATGACTTTCACCAACTTCAACGTCGTGCCTTCTGAGTTCGAGGGCGTTCAGAAGCAGTTCGAGGGTGTGCTCAAAAATCAGGTCAACACTCCCGAATATATCTTCCAGAGCCGCCTGCTCGAGAGCCTTTATGAGAATCCCCGTTCCCGCGCTCTTTCCATTGAGGCCATCAATGGTGCCACAGCCGACCAGTTCAAGGACGTAGTGCGCAAGATGACTGCCAACGCCGCCGACTACACATTCTTCTTCGTAGGCAACATCGACATGGATGCCTTCCGCCCGCTCGTGGAGCAGTATATCGCCACTCTCCCCGCCGACGCGGCTGCCAAGACCGTGAAGCCCGAGATTCTTCCGAGCCTCCTCGTGAAAGCCGGCGAGAAGCAGACTGTTTCGTCGGCAAAGATGCAGACACCGCAGACGTATGCCGCCGTAATCGAGTACGGCAACATCGACTATACGCCTAAAAACCGCGCTCTGGCCAAAGTAGCCGGTCAGATTCTCTCCAAGCGCTTCCTCGACAAGGTGCGTGAGGAGATGGGTGCCACCTACTCCATCTGGGCCTCCGGATCGCTCGACCGCGTGGACGACGGCCAGAACTTCACCATCCAGTCCACCTTCCCCATGAAGCCTGAGATGCAGCAGCAGGTGCTCGACTACATCGCCCAGGAATTCAAGAATATGGAGAGCAACGTAACTCCCGAGGAACTCGCCAAGGTGGTTGAGTTCGCCGTAAAAAATATCGAAGAAGCCAAGGAGAAGAACGGTGGATGGCTCAACGGCATGGCCGGTGAGGCCCAGAACGGCGTCGATACATTCAACGGAGCGGCCGACACCTACAAGGCCCTCACTCCCGCCGACGTTCAGGACTTCATGAAAGCCGCCAACGCCCAGGGCAACTACCGCGTCGTGCTCCTCGAGCCCGCCGCCGAGTAAATCCTTTCGACCAAAATCCCGGCTCTCCGGGAAATAATCCCCATAAGGCGGTGTGTCAAAAATCCATAATTTGACACATCGCCCTATTTTTTACCCGAATGGTGAGGG
>UREH01000129.1 GCA_900546835.1 uncultured Porphyromonadaceae bacterium | reverse complement strand
CTCGTGGGCTCGGAGATGTGTATAAGTCGCAGCTTTTACGTCGCGCGGACCGACCACGTCGAACACCACGATCTCATTTTCGCCCTTGCGCAGCCAGCATCCGGGGGCGTAGAGCGTCTGCTGCGGACCGATTTCCCAGATGCGTCCCAGCGGGTGGCCGTTGACGTAAACCAGGCCTTTGCCCCAGGAGCTGAAATCGAGGAATGTATCGTCGGTGCGCTTGAGGTTGAAGGTGCCCCGGTAGATGCCGGGAATACGGTGGCCGTCGGCATCGGTAAGGTTGCCGACGGGAGCGAAAGTGCGCGAGGTGTAGAACTCAAGTTTGTCGGGAAGAGGATAGATCTGCCAGTTGCGGAGGTCGCAGGTGAAGGGGCGGCCGTCGTGCATGGCCGTGAGGAGCACTTTGGAGGTTATCCCCTTGTAGTCCTTGATGGCGCGGCCGAAATTGATGCGGCCCATGGCTTCGACGAGAATGTCGAGAGTGTCGCCGCTGGCAGTGGCGGGGAGGCGCAGCTCACGCTCGTTGACGCGGCGGTCGAGCTTGCCGATGTAGCGGCCGTTGACAAACACCTGGGCGTAGTCGTGGCCGTCGAAGCGCAGGATGGCGCCGTCGGGGAGCGACGGGAGCGGCGTGCGGTAGAGCACGGAGCCGAATCCCATGTCGAGGTCTTCCATGGTGAGCACCTCCTCGGAGCCGACAGGCTCAGGAAGGTTGTCCATGAGCGGGGCCACCTCGGTGAGGTTGAACTCAGGCACTGCCATCACGGGAATCTCTTTCGGAGCCTTCGGGAGTTTGCCGGGGGCGTATTTGGCGAGGGTCTGGCGCAGTGCGTCGTATTTGGGAGTATAGTGGCCGGCCTCGCTGATGGGGGCGTCGTAGTCGTAGCTGGTCACGTCGGGGGCGAAGCCGGGGGAGTTGGCTCCGGCCCAGTGGCCCCAGTTGGTGCCTCCGTGGGTCATGTAGAGCGAGAAGGAAATCCCTTTGGAGAGCATCTCGTCGATGCCTGCAATCATGTCGGCTGCGGGACGAGTCTCGTGGTTTGCGCCCCACTTGTCGAACCATCCGCTCCAGAATTCAGAGCACATCAGAGGTGAATCGGGACGAAGCTCCTTGAGTCTGGCGAACTGCTGGTCGATGTCGGCGCCGGTGCCGAAATTCATTGTCCAGATAAGGTCGTCAAGACCGTTGAGGGTGAAGTTGCTCGACCAGTCGCACTGGAACATCTGCACGTCGGAGCCGAAATTCTTGCGGAGCATGTCGCGGATGGTGGCCACGTAGGGTTTGTCCTCGCCATAGGAGCCGTATTCGTTCTCTACCTGGACCATAATTATCGGTCCGCCTTCCGGAGCGGTGAGGCCCTTGAGCTGTTCGGCCACTTTTTTCTGGAAGATGTCGACGCGCTCAAGGAAATAGGGGTCGGCCTCGCGCAGGCGAATGTCTTTCTTGCGGAGGAGCCACCAGGGGAGGCCGCCCATCTCCCATTCGGCGCACACATACGGGCCTGGACGCAGAATCACGTTCATTCCGTTGGCCTGACAGAGGCGCACGAACTCGGCCAGGTCGTTCTGGCCGGTGAAGTCGAACTCGTCGGGACGCGGCTCGTGGGCATTCCAGAATACGTAGAGACACACCGTGTTCATTCCCAGCGCTTTGGTTTGCTTGATGCGCTGATCCCAGTAGGGGCGGGGGATGCGGGGATAATGGAGCTCGGCGGCTTTCACCACGTAGGGCTCGCCGTTGAGAAGAAACGCGCCTTTACCGGCTTCGAAAGTAATCGGGGCAGGAGCCTTTTCGGCTTTCGGTGCGGCCTTGGCGGGCATGAGCCAGGCGGAGGCACCGATGGCAACGGCGGCCAGCGCCGCGCGTAGGGCGGAATGTTGCATGGTATTCAAGGCAAAAAGTAAAGATAGATGATATTGGCTTATAGAATAAGGTATGGGAGCGGAGAGGCGGCCTTATGGCCGTTGATGCAAATTTAGCAATAAATTCGCTGAAATAAAACAGCCGGCGGAATCAGGGCGCTCGGAGCGAAGATTTTTGTGGCGAGATAATGGAGAAATAATAGACGTAATTTCATGCGAAATTACTAATTTTGTGGTTCATAATCCAGAAACCAATTAAACTGAAATATAATGCTTACTCTTCAGCAGATAAAAGCGGATCCGGCCCGCACCATCGAGCGCCTTGCCATCAAGGGCTTCGACGGGAAGGAGCCGATTGCGAAAGTGCTGCAGCTCGACGAACAGCGCCGCACCCTCCAGCTTGAAAACGATAATCTCGCCGCCGAGCTTAACCGCGCGGCCGCATCTATAGGCGCCCTTATGAAGCAGGGCAAGCGCGAGGAGGCCGAGCAGGCAAAGGCTACGGTGGCTTCGCTCAAGGAGCGCCAGAAGGGCGTGGCCCAGCAGCTTGCCGAAACAGAGATGGACCTGCACACGCTTCTGACCACCATTCCCAATCTTCCCTGCGACATGGTGCCGGCAGGCACATCGGCAGCCGACAATGTGGTGGAAAAGACCGGTGGCCCGATGCCTGACCTGGGCGACGACGCTCTTCCCCACTGGGACCTTTGCAAGAAATACAACCTGATTGACTTCGACCTCGGCGTGAAGATTACCGGTGCCGGATTCCCCGTATATATAGGAAAGGGGGCACGCCTGCAGCGCGCCCTAATCCAGTTCTTCCTCGACCAGGCCAACGAGGCCGGCTATGTGGAAATCGAGCCCCCGTATGTGGTAAACGAGGCTTCGGCCTATGGCACGGGTCAGCTCCCCGACAAGGAGGGGCAGATGTACCACTGCGAGGTCGACAATCTCTATCTCATTCCCACGGCCGAAGTGCCCGTGACGAACATCTACCGCGATGTGATTCTCGGCGAGGACCAGCTTCCGAAGAAGAACTGCGCCTATTCGGCCTGCTTCCGCCGTGAGGCAGGCAGCTACGGCAAGGACGTTCGCGGACTCAACCGCCTGCATCAGTTCGACAAGGTGGAAATCGTGCGCATCGAGAAGCCGGAGAATTCCTATGCCGCTCTGGAAGAGATGAAGGACCACGTGCAGGGCCTTCTCGAAAAGCTCGGCTTGCCCTGGCACATACTCCGCCTCTGCGGCGGCGACATGAGTTTCACGTCGGCCATCACGTTCGACTTCGAGGTGTGGAGCGCCGCGCAGAAGCGCTGGCTCGAAGTATCGTCGGTATCGAATTTCGAAACCTATCAGGCCAACCGCCTGAAGTGCCGCTATCGTGGAGCCGACAAGAAGACGCATCTCTGCCATACGCTCAACGGCTCGGCGCTGGCGCTGCCGCGCATCGTGGCCGCTCTGCTCGAGAATAACCAGACTCCCGAAGGAATCGTGGTGCCCGAATGCCTGCGCAAGTACACCGGCTTCGACATCATCGACTGAACTTCAGTATAATAAACACTACGGGCGATGCTTTCCGCGGATTGCATCGCCCGTAGTTTTTTTGTCACCCGATGGGCCGGTTGTCTATTGGCGGACAGCGGCCCCCTGTTCGCGGATGGCGCCGGTGGCAGGATCGAGAATTATATAAATCGGAGCTTTTTTGTCGGTCAACGAGTTGGGGGCGAGTCCATAGACCACGCCGAACTGTGCGAACTGCTCGGAGCGCGAGAAGTAGGTGCGGTCGTCGTAGCTTACGGTAACGTCGGCTGTGCCGGGAATGCAGTAGGCGAAACCATTTTTGGGAAATTCGAGGCGGATGCCTTTTTCGTTGAGGGGCATTTCGCCGCGCTGCGTCACGGAGAGGTTGAGGTATACGGGTGCGCCCGAGAGGTCCGAGGCGCTGACTATGCCGTCGACGGCCGATATGCGGGCGAGGATAAGGTTGGATATGTCGCCGTCGGGGTCGACGGTGTAGGTCTCGACCTGAGTGCGGGTGGAAGTCGTGCCAACAAACATTGCCATCAGTGCCTTTTCCTGGGCTTCGAGGTTGTCGAGCATGAGCTGGAGGGATTTCCCGTCGGGGGGCATCTGGTCGGCCTGACCGGAAATGAGGTCGGCACGGGTCTGGCGGATGCCGAACAGAGCGGAGGCAGCGAGCTCGGCGCGTTTGGCCGTCGACTGGCTCTGCATCATCTCCTCGCTCACTACCTGGCGTGCGGCCGGGGTCTGTAGAGGAGTGGGCTCGGCGTCGCGGCTTTCGGGGAGTGCCGGAGCGACTGTATCAAGCGTCTTGGATGTGTTGACCGAAAGTGGAACTCCCTGCGGCGATAGGAGCATGAACGGTTCGGTTCCGGCTTTGAACTGCACGGCATAGCGCTGGTCGGGGTCGGCGACACCTTCGGTGGTTACGACCACTGAGCGCAACGAGGCGGAATGCTCTTCGCGGGCGATGGGGGAATTTATGTTAAGATATTTTTTTGCGTATTTATGGAATTCGCCCGGTCGGCGTGTGGTGATTTCCGCTTCGAGGGTGATGCGCAGGCGTGTGGTGGGAAGCGAGTACACCAGGGCGTAGCTGTTGGCCTTGGTAGCCGAAAGGCGCGTTGTGGTCTGCGCCTGGGCCGGAACGAAAGCTGTTGCGGCAAGGAGGAGGGGTATGAGGATTTTCATGAAATGGAAATTTGAAGGATGGGGAAACTGGGAAGGGCCTACTGGAGGGTGTCGCGGATTGCGCGTCCGATGTTTTCGACGATGTCGGAGGCGATCACGCCGTAGTCGCCGTGGTCGGCGGCGGCCAGTTCGCCGGCAACGCCATGGATGTAGACGGCGATGAGCGACGCCAGTTCGGCGGGATAGCCCTGTGCGAGCATGGCCAGAAGTACGCCCGTAAGGACGTCGCCGCTGCCGGCGGTGGCCATGGCGGGGGTGCCCGAAGAATTGAAATATACCTTCCCGTCGGGGCGCACGATGGCGGTATAGTGGCCTTTGAGGATAATCAGGATGTTGTAGTATTTAGCCATTTCGATGGCTTTGCGCAGCCGCGCTTCGGCCGATGGCTGCGGGCCGAACAGGCGGTCGAATTCTCCGGCGTGGGGTGTGATGATGCTCAATACAGGTATTGTGTTGAGCATCGACGGGCGCACGGCCATGCAGTTGAGGGCGTCGGCATCGAGCACCACTGGTTGCGAGGCCGACGCGAGGAAGTCTTCGAGCGCTTTGACGGTCAGCTCGTTGGTGCCGATTCCCGGGCCTACGGCTATGGCGTTGAAATGGCGTTCCGGATGGATTTCGGCAATATTCTGCTCGCCGCGGTTGTAGCGGTAGAGTGCTTCGGGAACGGCGGTCTGGAGAATCTGGTAGCCCCATTTCGGGGCGTTGACGGTGAGTTTCCCTACGCCGGCGCGGAGGCATCCGCGGGCGGCGAGTACGGCCGCGCCCATCATGCCGTATGAGCCGGCGTAGAGCACGGCGTTGCCGAAATCGGCTTTGGAGGCGAATTCCTTGCGGGGGCGCAGGCGCCGGCTTACGTCGCGCTTCTCGACGAGGCAGAAATTGGCGGGGGTGGCGGCGATGGCTTTCTCGCTAAGGCCGATGTCGAGCACTTTCCATTCGCCGATCAGCTCGGCGTTGTCGGCAATGAAGAAGCTGATGCGCGGAAACTGGATGGCGAGCGTCAGCGTGGCGTGGACTGTGTTGCGGTTTACGATGTTGGGGTTCCAGTCGCCAAACAGTCCGGAGGGGACGTCGATGGAAACCACGGTTGCGTCTTCGTCGTTGAGGTTCTGTACGAGCGATTTGAATCCACCTTTAAGCTCCTCGCGGAGTCCGGAGCCGAAAAGTCCGTCGATTACCAGATGTGCCGACGTGATTTTGGGCATGGTGAAGCGGGTCTGCACTTCGCAGAACTGGATTTCGGGGATTTCGCGGAGCAGGCGGTCGCGCAGAGCGGCGCAGTCGGCCGAGAGCTTGTCGCCCCCGATGTTGAAGAGGTAGACGTCGGGACGGAAACCGCGCTCCCAGAGCAGTCGTGCGGCGGCCAGGGCATCGGCCCCGTTGTTGCCGGGTCCGGCGAAAACTATAGTGGGTTTGTTGGAGCGCCAGCGGGTGGCTATTTCGCTGGCCACACCTTCGCCGACCCGCTCGATGAGTTCGAGGGGGGAGACGGCTTCGCCGTCGATGGTGGCGCGGTCGATGGCGCGTATTTCTTCGGTGGTGAAAAGTTTCATAGTGTGTCGGAAGGATCGGGGTTGCGCGTGAAGCACCCCATCGTTCACGCAAAATTACAAAAATATTCGGGGTTATCGGTATGTGGATGGCAACATTTTTCGGGCCGGATTGGTGGCGGGAATGGCGGGGATGGCAAAAAAGAGAAAATAATTGGGCGGGGATTGCCTGTAGATGGAAAACATTGTGTAATTTTGCGTAACTATTTTTGCCCGATGAAACAAGTGACATACAACGGGCTCACTTTCGAGCCCTACATTGAACGTGAGAAGATCCAGAAGCGTATCGAGGAACTGGCAAAGGAGATTACGGCCGAATTCAAGGGACGCCGTCCGCTGCTGGTGTGCGTGCTCAACGGCGCGTTTCCGTTTGCCTCCGAGCTTTTTCTGAACATCGACACTGATGCCGAAATAGCGTTTATCCGCCTTAAAAGCTACGAGGGGACCTCGTCGACCGGGACGGTGAAGGAGGTGATGGGCCTTACGGCTGAAATTGCCGGTCGTCCGGTAATTCTGGTGGAGGATATCGTAGACACCGGCCAGACCATAGAGCGGCTCC
>UREH01000128.1 GCA_900546835.1 uncultured Porphyromonadaceae bacterium | reverse complement strand
AATTAATATAAGCCTCTTACGTATATCGGGCCCAGCGCACGAGATCCTTCACCGTAGGCTTCTTGCCATACATGAAGATGCCGACGCGGTAGACTTTTCCGGCCACCCACGCCATTGCTACAAACGAGGCATAGAGCACCGCGGCCGACGTCCATATCTGCCACTGAGGTATGTCGAAGGGGATTCGCGCCATCATCACCATGGGCGATGTGAACGGGATGACCGACAGCCAGAACGCCAGCGGCGAGTTGGGATCGGAGGCTACGGTCATGGAGAATACCAACGCAAGGATGATGGGAAGAATTGCGAAACTCTGCAACTGCGATGCGTCCTGGATATTGTCTACAGTCGAGCCTATAGCTGCGAAAATCGATGCGTAGAACAGGAAACCGCCGATAAGGAACACCGTCAGATATAGGAATATCTTCAGAATATAGCCCACGGAAGTAAGTAGCGAGAATGCCTGCAGAGCCTCCAGCGACATCCCGCTGCCATCTGCCATGGCCTGCGTTGCCCCGCCGGCCTGCGCGGCTGCCATCTGCGCGGCCACATCGGCCGGAAGCAGCGCCGGAAGCAGGAAAGCTGTCATAAGGCAAATCAGCACGGCCCATATGGCCACCTGCACCACAGCCACAAGCCCCACGCCGATAATCTTGCCCAACATAAGCTGTACGGGCTTTACCGACGAGACAACGAGCTCGAGCACTCGGTTGTTCTTCTCCTCGATAATCGAAGTCATTACCATCTGGCCGTAGAGCAGAAGGAACATATAGAGCACGAACGTCATGAACAGGCCGATGCCGAACGAGATGTCGCTCGAAAGAGAATCGCGCTCTCCCTGCTCTTCGTCCACACGACGCGTAGTAAGTGTCACGTCGGCCTTGACCTCGTCGAGTATCCGGTCGAGATCGGCAATGTTGTAAGCTTCCAGGCGACGGTCCTCCACTACCTTCTCGATGGTCGACGCGATTGTACCTTCATGTTCGAGCGAGCCGGCGTCATGGAGGTATAGCACGGCATTCGACGGGTTATCTACAATGTCGTCGCCGATAAAAAGTACTCCGTCGTAGCGTGTGTCGGCAACGAGCGAGTCGACCGGCGTATTGTCGGCGCGTGTGAGTGTCAGATATTCCGCTTCCGCTGCCTTCTCGGCAAGCGGGCCGAAAATCAAGCCACTGCGGTCGGCTACCACGATTGTTTTCTCCGACGGCGACGAAAATTGCATGATAAGCGCCGGAGCCACCATCAGCACCAGCATGAACACTGGCATCAGCAGCGTGGTTATCAGGAAGCTCTTTTTGGCCACGCGCTCCGAAAACTCGCGGCCTATTATAATTCCGATATTCGATTTCATAACGTATTGCGGTTTTGCGGTTAGAGAGTAGGTTCTGTTTCGCCTAAGGCAACGTTGGCCTCGCCTACGGTACGGATGAAAATCTCGTTCATGCTCGGGAGGGCGCGGTCAAAGCTCATTATGTCCACTGCCTCATTGGCCGTCGAGAGGAAATCGCGCAGCGTTGCTCCCTCTGCCAGGCTGAACTCGCCCGATACCACACCGTGACAATCAGGCTGACCGTCGAGGGCAAAACGCGCCTCATGCAGCATCGGTTGCAGAGCCGTACGAAGCTGTTCGGCAGAACCCTCGAATGTAAGCCGGTAACAACCTTTTCCCATCCGCTCGCGAATCTCTGCCACATTGCCCGAGAGAATGTTGTGCGAGCGGTTAATCAGAGTAATGTTCTCGCAAAGCTCCTCCACACTCTCCATATTGTGGGTGGAGAATACCACCGTCGCTCCCTCGTCGCGCAGCCGCAGAATCTCATTCTTGAGAAGATTGGCATTGATAGGATCGAAGCCGGAGAATGGCTCGTCGAAAATCAGCAGTTTCGGGCGGTGAAGCACCGTGACGATAAACTGCACCTTCTGCGCCATACCTTTCGAGAGCTCTTCCACCTTGCGGTTCCACCAGTCCATTATCTCGAACCGCTCGAACCATTCGCGCAGACTACGCGCGGCGTCGGCTTTGCTCAATCCCTTGAGGCGTGCGAAAAACATGGCCTGCTCGCCCACGCGCATCTTCTTGTAGAGGCCGCGCTCCTCCGGCAGATAGCCGATTGAAGTCACGTCGGCCGCCGTAAGTTCGTGGCCGTCGAAAACCACACGGCCCGAATCGGGCGCCGTGATGTGGTTGATTATGCGTATCATGGTAGTCTTACCGGCCCCGTTGGGTCCAAGCAGACCATAGACCTTACCGCGAGGGATGCTGATGCTCACATCGTCGAGCGCCACATGATTGGTGAAGCGCTTGCAGATGTTGCTCGCCTGAATAATATTGTCCATTGGAAATATATAGTGAATGTAATTGATTTATGGCACAAAGGTAGCGTTTCCTTGCCGTTTTGCGAAATTTCCTTTGTAGAAATCAAAGAGATTACTTAAATTTGTGAAATTCAAAAACATGACCCGCCGACTTTTCCACATATTGGCTGCTACTGCCCTGGCGGCGCTTCTGGCGCTGTTCGCCTCGGGCTGCTCCTCGCGAAAGGCGACTGCCATGCGTGGCTCCGACGGATACCGTAAAGGAGGCGGCCGCAACGAGGCCACGACAAAACCGCCACGCGACTACTCCTACGAAGTGCCCGACGCAATGAGCCTCGATCTCGTGGGCGAAGCACGCCAATGGCTCGGAACCCCCTACCGCTACGGCGGCCAGGACCGCGACGGGACCGACTGCTCCGGCCTGGTGATGGAGGTCTACCGCAAGGTCTGCCTGGTAAAGATTCCACGCACCACCAAGACTCAGAAAAGCTATTGCCTCGAAGTGTCACGCAACAAAGCGCGCGCCGGCGACCTCTTTTTCTTCGGCTCATCGGCCGGCGGAGGTTCCGACATATCACATGTGGGCCTCTATATCGGGGGCGGCGAGATGATTCATGCCTCCTCCTCGCGCGGCGTCATGGTAAGTCCGGTCGATACAGGCTATTGGGGGGAGCGTTTCCGCGGCGTGGGCCGTGTGGGTGGCGCCTCCGAAAGCTGGGCCTCTGCCAAAGGGCGGCCAAACACCCCGGTTGAAAAAGCGCCATCACCCTCCGGAACAAATACCGACGCAAACATTCTCCCCTCTCCCTACCGGCCGCTCACCACAGAACCTCAGCTAATTGCAAGAGCAGACGCCACAACGGCAACATCACGCCCCGCGACCGGAGAAATTACCCTCGGTGAGTTTGCCGCATTGTCGGCCTCCAAGGCCGCTTCCCAAGCCGGACGCCCCACCTCCGATGCCGTTTCGAAGTCTATAGAATCGACCCCGGCAATCGACCTCCTGGACGAGCTCATCAACGAGAAAATTGATTCCATCTTCTCCAACCGCTTCATGGATTAATCCTCTTCGGCGGTGTGTCAAAATTCCAGAATTTGACACATCGCCATATTTTTTACCCGAATGGTGAGGGCGCTGTCAGCCATCGACATTTGGTCGCTTTGCTATGAAAAGAATGGTCCAGATGGTAGGAGCTTGAGGGTGAGGGCGAAGGGAGTTGACTAAGGTCAATGACCGAACCCGAACCCCTCAGGCGACGACCCAGATGGGCTATTATGACACGCCCTCGAATACTGAAGGTTAAGCCATTATAATGTGGCGTCAAAAAGGCTTTCTATACTTGTCGGGATTGGCGTCCTCCATTATGCTCAGGTAAGAATTGTAGCGCGATTGAGCTATACGCTGCTCATCAAGAGCTTTAAGTACGGCGCACTGCGGCTCGTGGGTGTGCGTGCAGTCGTCGTAGCGGCAGTCGCGCCCTATCCTGAAAATCTCAGGGAAGAAATGGCTTACCTCGTGCTCGTCGAACTCTATGGTACCAAAACCACGCACCCCGGGGGTGTCAATCAGCCACCCGCCCCCGGGCAGGGGGAACATTTCGGAAAATGTAGTAGTGTGCATCCCGGTGTCGTGCACGTCAGAAATCTCGCCCGTGCGCAGCTCCAGACCTGGTATGAGTGCATTGATGAGTGTTGATTTCCCCACGCCCGAATTGCCGGCCATAAGTGTGATTTTCCCTTGCAGACGCTCACGCAGAAGCGCCATCCCCTGCCCCGTTCGCGCCGAAACAGCCACCACCGGGTAGCCGATAGACGTGTAGAGGTATTCCACTGCTTCAAGCAGCTCGCGCCCGTCGGAGACCTCGAAAGCCTCCTCCTCGGTCGCATCCAAGCCGTCGGACCCTTCCGTCTGGTCCGGCTCCTCCAGCAGGTCAATTTTGTTGATTACTATCAGCGCCGGAACGCCGTAGGCCTCGGCTGTGGCCAGAAAGCGGTCCACAAACGTGGTCGAAGTCGTCGGGTGGGCCAGTGTAACCACCAGGCACGCCTGGTCGACGTTGGCCGCAAGGATGCTCGCCTCCTTCGATAAATTGCTCGCACGCCTTATAATATAGTTGCGTCGGTCGTGGATGCGGGTTATATAGGCCGAGCCGTCGGCATTTACGGCCACATCCACGCGATCGCCAACAGCGACGGGATTGGTCGTCCGGATGCCACGCAGTCGGAAAGTGCCCTTTATACGCGAGTCAATCTCGCGCCCGTCGTCGGTAAGTACGATGAAACTGCTTCCGGTGTTGCGCACCACCACTCCTGCGGCACGCTCGACAACGCGCTGCTCTTCCCGGGCGACCTCATTGCCAGCCGCTCCCTTTCTATCGTTTCGTTTCTTGCTCATACAGGTAGCCAAAGTTAAGGAAATTCCATCACCCTGTAAACAAATGCACCCACAAAAAAAGGCGGTGCACACGTCTGCGCATCGCCTTTTTTGAATCCGAAGTTGTCGGAATCAGTTCTTTTTGCGGTTGCCGTAGCGGCTGAGGAACTTGTCCACGCGGCCGGCTGTGTCCACGAGCTTCTGCTTGCCGGTGAAGAAGGGGTGGCTGGCAGAGGTGATTTCGAGTTTTACCAGAGGATAGGTCACGCCATCGATTTCAATGGTCTCTTTGGCAGCCACGGTCGAGCGGGTGATGAAAATCTCGTCGTTCGACATGTCCTTGAAAACAACTTCGCGATAGTTGGAAGGATGAAGATCTTTTTTCATTTTATCTTTGCAGTTTTTTGATTTCTGATTGCAGGAGTGGCGGAAGCTCTACTCCGTGGTCTTTGGCTTGGCCGCTGGTAAGACGGCTCGTGGTAATGGCTTGCAAATTTACGCATTCTTTTTTATTCCGCCAACTTCCGCGTATCTTTTTCCGCAAAAATTCCGTTGGCACCCCCTGAAAATCGGCACGTGCGACTATTTACCGGGGTCCATCCCGTCAATCTGCTCGATCAGCTCAGCGTCGGCCCGCTGGAACCGACGGAAATGACGCGTGCCAATCAGGCCGCCGACCAGGCCGCCGATTATCACACCTTCCACCAATGCCGACCCGTCGCTCAAGCGACTCAACTCCACGATTACCCATACGAACCATCCCGCGGCCAGAGCCATCCCCACATTGCGGGTAATAATCCTCCTTTTCCGACGTTTTATCAGCTTCTGCTGAAGCTCTGCAAGCGGCAGGGTGGTCACGTCGGCGGTGCTTATCCAGTTGACCACAGCGTTCATAGCCAGCACCACGGCAAGGAGAGCCACCGTGGCCCACGCCAGTGCATGGCTCACAAAACCTTTCTCTACATTCAGATAGCCACAAAAGAGAGACACAAAAGCCACCGCGGGAAGGTTAAGGAAAACCATCCGTCTTACCGCGCGGTTGGCCGTGCCGATAGCGCTGCGGAGCATCATCTCGGTGGTGATTTTCTGCTCGCGCAGTCCCTCTTTCAAGGCGTTGAGTTCGGCACGCATAGCGCGCATCTGCTCGTCGGCACCCAGCGCGTTCAATTCTTTATCATTAATATCGGAGTTCATAGATATATTCTATTTGATAGCATTGGAATTCAGTTGATTAGGTGGGGGGGGCACACAGGCATCAGTCGGCGACTTTCTTAAGCTTTTCCCGGATGCGTACAAGCCTTACACCAACAGCCTTGGCCGGAATGCCGACGATTGCCCCGATCTCCTCATATGGAAGGTCTTCGAGCCAGAGAAGCACAATGGCCCGGTCGAAAGGCTCCAGATGACGTATGCGCCTGTGAAGCCGGGCCGTCTGGTCGCCCAACTCGCTTCCTTCGCTGAGTAGCGCGGGATTAATGTCGGTGGTGGCAGGGCGCCTGTCGGCCTTGCGCCGGAAAGAGACACACGTATTGAGAGCAATACGGTATGTCCACGTAGATACGGCGCTCTCGCCCCTGAACTTCGGCATCCCCTTCCAAAGGTTTACAAGCACCTCCTGAAACATGTCGTCGGCATCCTGTCGGCTCGCCGCAAGCATATAGCACACCGAATAGATGTTGGCCTTCTGCTGCTCAACAAGTTCGCGGAAGCGTTTTTCCTGATTATGCATAAGTGAAGAAACTTTAAATTTCCGCTTCAAATTTACGGAATTTACTACGTTAGACGCCATCCTCGATCAAAAACTACATCGCTCCAAAAAAATTTTCATTAACTTTGCGTAATAGAATCAACAAACCTGTCTTGCCTTAAACCGTATGGAATTCAACTACACCGAGCGAATCACCTTCGCTGAAAAATTCAATCCCCGACATATCCCCGCACGTCCTGAGGAATGGACTTACGAGCTGGCATTCTCGGCCGGCGTATGGCTCAGCCAATACC
>UREH01000127.1 GCA_900546835.1 uncultured Porphyromonadaceae bacterium | reverse complement strand
ATCTGGATTACGGTAGAGTTGTTGTGCCCGAGCACCCATCCCAGCACGATGGCCAGGAGCAGTGCGGCTCCAAGGAAGATCGCCGGGGCCAGACGGTCGTCGGAAAGGAAGCGCACGATTGCGCTTTTGGCGGAATTAAGAATTTCTTTCATGGTGGTTTTTGTGGCTTTGGAGTTGAGGGTTCTGGTTTTGGTTCTCTTGGTGGTTTTGGGGGTGGTTGTTTCAGTCGGTTTCATTGTTCTCGTCGGTTTTGTCGTTCTCGTTGTTTTCTGAGGTTTCATTGGGGTTCACGTTGTTTGTCTGCGGTTTGCGGAAGGTGAGCCAGCGGGCTACCATCGCCAGGAATTCCGCGATTGCCCGCATGATTCCGATAATTTTTCTCATAATTTTTAGGGTTTTGAAATGGTTGAAATAAGCATGTGAATTATATTGGCTATGAAATAATTTATTTACTACTGAAGTTGCCTAAAGAGGTGGCCGTCAGATTGTAGGGACGCATCCCTGCTTTTTGGCAGCCTATAAATCCCAGATTGAAGGTTTTAAATTCCCCAGAATCATAGGTTCGCCTTGGAGATGGCCGCCTTCACCGAGAGTTTCCGTCTCGTAGCCCGTGGGAGCTTCCATAAGCTGTTCAATCTGCTCGTTGCGGCCGCGCAGATAGCCTCGCTGCTCGGCTTCGGCCATCATCTGCTCGATTTCCTCCGGGGTGGGGACCGCCGGGGCCTCTTCGGGCGCGGCTTCTGTCTCGGCCTCTTCAGTCCGGGACGTTTCAGGCTTCTCCGTTTCGGAATTGGATTCGTCGGAACATTCGGTATCTGGCTCAGGAACCACAGGAGTGATGTCTCTTGAAATTTTTTCGTTCTCTTGAATTTTTTCGCTGTTTTCATTGGGTTCTAATTTTTTACTCGTAACTTTGTACAATCTATATTGTAAATGTGGTCGTGGCAGAAGCCGAGGTTACATCCGCGTGTCGGATTCCATGGTGTGGCTGCCTTCTCGATTATGCTTGCAATGGGTTATAATTAATTGATTGTCAAGGGAAAAGCTGTAGGGAAATCCGGTTGTAGACATAATTGCGACTTTTTGAAGATATTTCAGTTACAAATTTGATTTGCAACGTGTTGTAGACTATCTTTGTAGCAACCCGCATTGGCACAATTCGCAGTCGCATACCGTTTCCCCCCGGCTCTGCCGCCTCCGGCCCTTTCCGAGGCCGGCGTAGGGTGTCGCCGTCGGCCACACGGTTTCTACAAACTGAATTTTTTAATCCGGAAATTATTTATTGTTCATTTTATACATACTTTTTTGTGGCGTGCATAGTCGCCGCAGCTGTATTGATTGACTGGTAATATTACTATGTATCTCGGTAAGGGAATTCGTGAGATTTTCCTTACTTTTTTTGAGCGACGGCCAGTGGACGCACTTCTGCGTCGCTTCCCACGATGAGGTCGGTCTGCAGTTCGATCCAAGGTCTGAACCCGGTTGCGAGCGGTGCGACAACAGGCGACGTCAGGTTGCCATCCACCTTGAAGCGCGCCAGCATGGCGGGGCGCCCGTTGCCGCGGTCGGCGGCTATGGCGATGGCGCCCTTGATGCCGTTTCCCGTCACGGCCGCACGCACCGGGCGTCCCGCGATTCCGTAGGCGTTGCCGCTGAAGTCCTGACGAAGCCTCAGGGCCATCCTCACTCCCTCCGCGGGCCACGTCTCGCTGTCGGCAGTATATGTACCGCCGTCGGAGGCCAGAATCAGCAGCCGTCCGTGCCACGTTCGCAGCCTGATGTCGCCGCTTATGCCCGGGTATTCGGCCTGGATGCGTTCTATTGTTTTGCCCGATGGGGATGCGTGTAGCAGTAGCGTACGTCCGTCGTGGCCTGTCTCCGTCCACCAGTATTCTCCGCGCTTGCCTCCGAAGGCTATTTCTCCGGCGCCCTCTATGCCCGGGGAGAGCAGAGCGACTTTCGACCCGCGCAGTTCGGCCGGACGGCCGCCGGTCAGCATCAGCAGGAAGCGTCCTTTTCCGTCGTTGCATTCCGTCAGCCTGCCGCCCTCGGCGGTGAGGGGGCTCATGCGTCTTATGGCGTGCACGCTCATGGCGCCGTCGAGCGTAAGCTGGTAGATACCGCCGCGTGTGGCAAGGGCGAGGCGTGTGCGCGAGAAGTCCCAGCTGCCGCTCCCGGCGGGCCATTCGGCAATGGCGTCGATGCTCCCGGTGTCCAGCCGGTGGCGTTTCCGTCGGTCGCTCAGGGAGGCGCCGGTGGCCACGGCCACGCATCCGGCTTCGCAACGTGCTGAGGCGGTGGTGGCGCCGATGTCGAGTGTGGAAGTATCCGTGGCGGGGAAGATTGTGGGATTGGCGAGATTGATATGGCAGGCGCAGCCCGTGCCTCTCAGCGGACGCATTGCGTAGGTCTGCTGCATGACCCCTTCAGGGCGTTCCACTGCCAGACGGAGACTGACGGCGCGCTCGTCGGGATATACGAGCAGTGGGGAGAACCCCGCGGCATCTTCGTCCGTGCCTTCGGCCACACGCACGGCCTTGTGCTCGGTTCCATCCGGCTCGCGGAGGGACACGGTAGCCACGGCGCGCCAGCCTTTACCAGCCATGGAGGCGGTCCGTGTAAGCAGCTGCGAGGGGCTGAAGCCGTCAAACGGTTCTGTCAGCGGATCCGCGGCGATAATTGCGCCGCCCGGCAGTCTGAGCATGGTTCGGAAACTTTCAGCGTCGCGTTCGGGCGCTGGTGTCGTCCCTTTTGTGGCGGGGAGATCGGCGAGCGGTATGGTCGTACGCCGTACGTCTCCGCCGAAGGGGTCGGTTATTGAGGCCTGCTCGCACCATTCGCCGGCCTGCAGGGCCTGTAGGGCGCGCTTCTCCACATCCGCCGTCACGCCCGCTTTGCTGCCGGCCATTCCGGGCAAAGGCATCGTTACGGTTGTCTCGCGGCCGTTGTCGGCAATCGTAGGTGTGCCCGCACTCCCTTCCGGAGAGTATGGCTCGATTTGTGCCGAGGTCTCCACGACGGCTCTGTAGGCCATGCGTCGCCACGGCTCGGCTATGGCGCGCATGCCGCTGAGTTCCAGATTGTAAGCGTTGGCTGTCAGTGCCGTTGCCTGGAGGGTCTGGCCGTCGGAGCCGAGGGTTAAGGTTGCACCCCCGGTGCATTGCGGCCCGTCTGGGCTGCATACTAAGATTGTCGGCCCCGTGGCGATTGTGTCGCCGCGGCGGTCCTCCACTCTTACGCGGGCCAGGCGCGGCTGGAGCGAATATCCTGCGGCTGAAGCGCGTTGCCGCAGACGCAGATAGGCGTCCTCCACGCGCTTGCTCATGGCGGCGGTGTCGCCAGCGCCAGGCCGGGATGTTCCGCTTATCGCCTGCGAGAGCTTCAGGGCGCTCACGGGTTCCGACATAGTCTGTCGCCGTCCTTGCCTCAGAAGCAGGGGTGGGAGTGCCGGCATCCGTCCGTGCATGGTGAATCGCCATCCGCCCGGTGAATCGGTATCGCGCCGGTAGCTTGCGTAGACGCTCCGGCTGTGGCTCAGGAAAATCCTCAGAAACCCTTCCTCTACGACCTCGCACCCTGTCACGCGCGCTTCCACCTGTCCAAGTTCGGCGCAGGCCTCCGGCAGCCGCAGTTCTGTTTCATCGTCTGTAGTCTTCGAAATCGCCACCCCGAGCTGCATCCCCTTCATGGTCAGCACGGCGGCAGTCTCGGCATCGAGCGGAAATTCCGCCACGAATTCGCGGCAGTCGTCCGCCACCTTTGCCGGCATCCCCGCCGGGCGCCATACCTCAGGCTCCCTGTCGTCCCTGCGGCAGTTCACCGCCTCCACAGGCCTCCCCTTGGCCTCCTCCCAGTTAATTCTTGTAGCGTTCATCGTCATAGTTCCCGTAATGTTAAAATTCTTGTTTTTGCCCCCGTATCGTACCGAAGTCGGATTAAACACCCTCTTAAGCTCTCGTATTTTCTGGTTGCGATGCAAAGTTACAACCGATTTTGCCGCTTGCGAGTCCAAAAAATCCGCTTGACATCCCTAAACTCTATATCTCCCTCTCCCACATCCCTTTACTCCTCCAAATTTTTTTGACCGCTCCCTCGTCTTCCGGTTTTCTGCATCTCCCAATACCTGTTTCCGCCCTCAGCCATCAAAATAGCATGCATCACCATAGCTCAGAAACCTGAACCCATGCTCCAGCGCGTACTCATAGGCCTTCCGCCAGTCGCCCCCCGTGAAAGCCGACACCAACAGCAGCAGCGTCGACCGCGGCTGGTGGAAATTCGTAACCATCCCCTTTACAACTCTGTACCGGTAGCCCGGCGCTATTATAATGCGTGTCGAGGCGATGAAAGTCTGCATCCCTGTCTCGTCGAGATGCCGGAGAATCGCCCTCATGGCGTCGGCCACACATATATTAATATAGTCCTCCTCATAGGGCGCCCATTGCGGCACCTCACCCTTCCATTTCCCCTGAAGTATCAGCGCCCCGGCGTGGAAGAGGCTCTCAAGAGTACGTACCGACGTTGTCCCGACGGCGATTACCTTCCGTTTCCCCTCGGCCAGTTCGGCGATAAGGTCGCGGTCTACAGCGATAAACTCGCTGTGCATCGGGTGGTCACCGATCTCCTCCGATTTTACCGGCTGGAATGTTCCGGCCCCCACGTGGAGCGTCAGCTCGCGTCGCTCTATGCCGCGCCGCGATATGGCTTCCAACACCTCGGGCGTGAAGTGCAGCCCCGCCGTCGGAGCTGCCACTGATCCGTCGATATGCGAGTATACCGTCTGATAGTCAGTCGAGTCCGAAGCCTCAGTGCCTCGATTAAGATAAGGTGGGATGGGAATCTCCCCCACGGCGCCGATTATCTCCGAGAAGCTTACAGCCCGATTGTCCCAGCTGAATTCTATGTTCGAGCTGCGCCCGAGGTTGGCCATGCGTTCGGCCTTGAATGTCAGCGGCTTGCCGTTTACTTCGAGCTTCATTTCGAGCGCTCCCTCTTTCCATTTCTTCGAGTTACCCACAAGGCAGTTCCAGGTGCATCGACCTGTCTGCGCGAAGCTTACGGCGTAGTCGGCCGGGGCCACCGGCTCCAGGCAGAAGATCTCTATGTGGGCGCCCCCTGCCTTGCGGAAGCGCAGGCGCGCGTTGATCACTCGCGTGTTGTTGTATATCAGCACAGCATCCTCAGGCAGAAGCTCCGGAAGTTCCGAGAATATATGCTCCGAAATATCCCCGTTGCTCTGGCGCACAAGCAGTTTGCAGGCGTCGCGTTGAGCCAGGGGGTGCTTCGCTATCCGCTCGTCGGGTAGCGGATAGTCGTATTCGTCGATGCGTATCTCCTTTACCATATTCTAAATTTTGCGCAAAGTTAGCGATTTATCCGTATCTTTGCACATACAATAGTCTGTCATATTTCGGCTCTTTGTTTGCCATATCGGAGGCTCGGAGAGCCGGGATTATTTCCAACCCCGGGTGGAGGCCCTTGGGGCCGGCCTGGGTAAAGATGCAGATAATACTGAAAATGAGGCTCGGAGAGCCGATGTTTCTTAATATAAATATTATGGTAAAGATAGGCGATACAGTCAGGTTCCTTAGCTCCACCGGCGGTGGACGCGTGGTGAAAATCGACGGCCAGGTGGCCCACGTCGAGGAAGACGATGGTTTTGTTACTCCCGTACTGGTCAAGGAACTGGTGGTCGTGGCTCCCGCAGGCGACGAGAAGGCGCGCCGCGACATTTTCGGCGGCACGGGTCAGCAGCGTCAGGCCGACGAGGCCGAGGCGCGCAGCAAGTTCGTTCCAACCGCCGTTCCCGAGGCTCCGAAGCCCGAGCCGGTGGTCGAGACCCCCGGCGGCGACCGCCTCAACGTAGTGCTCGCCTACGAGGCCGTGGAGCTTAAACATCTCTCCACCACCTCGTTCGAAGCTTATCTTGTCAACGATTCCAATTATTACCTCTACTTCACATACCTCTCGCGTGCCGACGACGAAGAGGGCTGGACCACTCGCTATGCCGGCCTTGTAGAGCCCAACATGCAGATTTTCATCGAGGAACTAACGCGCGAGCAGGTCGGACGCCTCGACCGCGTGGCCTTCCAGTACGTCGCCTTCAAGCGCGACCGTCAATTTACCCTGAAGGCTCCCGTGGCCGTCGAATCCCGCCTCGATACCACCAAGTTCTTCAAGCTCCACTGCTTCCGCGAGAATGTCTACTTCGACCGGCCGGTCATCACCGTCGAGATTGTAAAGGACGATATTCCCCAGCGGACCAAGGTGTTCGACAGCGTAGGCCTCGAGGAAGCCATGCGCTCGAAAGTGCGTGCCGACCGCCGTCCGGTCCTGAAGCGCCAGGCCCCCACGCCCAAAGCCGACGCCCCGCTGGTGGTCGACCTCCATATCGGCGAGCTCCTCGACACCACTGCCGGCATGTCGACAGCCGACATCCTTAACTACCAGATTGATACCTTCCGCCGCGTCATGGACGAGAATCTCCGCAACCGTGGCCGTAAAATTGTCTTCATCCACGGAAAAGGGGAGGGGATACTCCGCCAGGCCATCATGAAAGAGCTTAACCATCGCTACAAGAGCACCGACGTTCAGGACGCCTCTTTCCGCGAGTACGGCTACGGTGCTACGCAGGTAACCATAAGATAATCAGCAAGTAACTGGTCAAAATTATTTTAATGTTTCCGGGAGGGAAAAATCGATAATTTTACCGCGGAAATGTTG
>UREH01000126.1 GCA_900546835.1 uncultured Porphyromonadaceae bacterium | reverse complement strand
TGCATATCGTCGGCAGCGTCAGATGTGTATAAGAGACAGCGCTTCATGGCTGATGCCGACTCGCTGCTGGCAGCTGTAGAGGCCCAGACGTCGCTCGGACCGCGCACTCCGGGGTCGGCTGCCCACGCCCGGTGCGCCGACATGATTGTCGGACGCCTGAAGAGCTACGGCATCGATTCCGTAGCGCAGCAGCTTGTAGCCGTAACGCCTCCCACGGGAACGACCGTGACGGCACGCAATATTCTCGGCTGCATCAATCCCGACGCACGCGAACGCGTGCTGCTGCTCGCCCACTACGATACGCGCCCCACGGCCGACAACGACCCTGATCCTGCTCTGCGCTCCACGCCTATCGACGGCGCTAACGACGGTGCGAGCGGCGTGGCGGTTCTACTGGAGCTGGGGCGTCTTCTGGGAAAAGCCACTCCCGATTCCATCGGCATCGACCTGCTGTTCACCGACGTGGAGGATTCCGGGACCAGCGGCGGCGAGGATTCCGACGCCACTTGGTGTCTGGGCACACGCGAATGGGTGAAACAGATGCCCTACAGCGCACACAACAAACCCCGCTACGGCGTTCTGCTTGATATGGTGGGAGGTCGCGGCGCGCGCTTTCACCGCGAATATTTTTCCGACCGCTCGGCCCCGGCCGTGGTAAACCGCATATGGGCCATAGCACGTGAGTCGGGATTCGCCGACCGCTTCATCAACGAGCCCGGCGGCGCTGTGGTCGACGACCACCTGCCCGTAAACAACGCGGGAATCCCATGCATCGACATCATCGAAAGCCTAAACGAGCAGACCGGCTCATTCAATCCCACCTGGCACACCACCTCCGACCGACTCGATGCCATCGACCGCGAAAGCCTCCGGATTGTGGCCCAGACTCTGCTCAACACCATCATAAAGCCCTGACATATACACCATAGAAAACCGTAAAGCAATGACCATCAACGAAAAGCAAGACGAAATAATCGCCGAAATGAGCGATCTCGACGACTGGATGGACCGCTACGCCTATATCATCGACCTCGGCAACGAACTGTCCCCCATAGCCGAAGAGCTCAAGACCCCCCAACACCTTATCGAGGGATGCCAGAGCCGCGTATGGGTGAATGCCGAACTCAATCCCGAGGGCAAAATGATACTGACGGCTGATTCCGACGCGATAATCGTGAAAGGCATCATCTCGATGCTCATCAGCGTGCTCTCGGGCCACACGCCCGAAGAAATCCTCGCCGCCGACCTGTATTTCATCGACCGTATCGGCCTTTCGGAGCATCTCTCGCCAACCCGTTCCAACGGTCTGCTTGCCATGGTGAAGCAGATACGCATGTACGCCCTGGCCTTCTCCGAACTTCAGGCCCGCAAGGCCTGAGCACCTACTTTTGAAAAGAATCACAAACCATTCATAAAATCATCACTATGTTTGCAAACCAACCTAAAGGGCTGATTCCCGCGGCCTTGAGCAACATGGGCGAACGCTTCGGCTACTATATAATGAACGCCGTGCTCGTGCTCTTTCTCTGCTCGAAATTCGGTCTCAAGGAAGAGACGAGCTCTCTGATCTATTCATTTTTCTACGCCGGCATCTATGTGCTCAGTCTGGTAGGCGGCCTCATCGCCGACCGCACGCAAAACTACAAGGCCACAATCATCTGGGGCCTGATAGTGATGACGGTGGGCTATGTGGTGCTCGCCATACCGGTGCTCGCCACGGCCGAGAACACCACCTGGCTGCTCGCCTTGACCGGGTGTGCCCTGTTCTTCATCGCTCTCGGCAACGGCCTTTTCAAGGGCAACCTCCAGGCCATCGTGGGCCAGCTCTACGACAACCCGCGCTACGCCGCCCAGCGCGACTCCGGATTCCAGATTTTCTATGTATTCATCAACATCGGCGGCCTTGTGGCGCCGTTTATAGCCCCGATGCTCCGCAGCTGGTGGCTCGATGTGAACGGCATGGTGTACAACGCCTCGTTCCCCGCCATGTGTCATGAATACCTTAGCGTGACGGCCGCTCCCGTCGACGAGACGGCCACCCAGCTCTACGCCCTGGCCACATCCGTAGGCTACGACGGCGTACAGCAGCTCAGCCGGTTCTGCCAGGAGTATCTCGACGTGTTCAACACCGGCATCCACTTCAGCTTCTTCGCATCGGTGGCGGCCATGCTCATATCGCTCACCATCTTCGTGGCAACCAAGAAAGGACTGCCCACACCCGCACGCAAGGCGCAGGTTGAATCGGTGAAATACACCGCCGAGGAGCGCGCCGCGATGGCCAACGAAATCCGCCAGCGCATGTATGCCCTCTTCGCAGTGCTCGGCATCGCCATTTTCTTCTGGTTCTCCTTCCACCAGAACGGCACCTCGATGAGCCTCTTCGCCCGCGACTTCGTCGACACGTCGGCTGTGGCGCCCGAAATCTGGCAGGCCGTCAATCCCTTCTTCGTAATCGTACTTACTCCAGTGGTAATGTGGATTTTCGCCTCCTTCACCCGTCGCGGCCGCGAAATCTCAACCCCGAAGAAAATCGCAATAGGCATGGGTCTGGCCGGTGTGGCCTACCTCTTCATGACTGTATTCTCGCTGGTGGAGAACTATCCCTCGGGCACCGAGTTCCGCGCCATGATGGCTCAGGGTGTCGACGTGGCCAAAGCCGGATGGTGGGTTCTCATCGTTTATTACTTCTTCATGACCGTGGCCGAGCTGTTCATCTCGCCGCTGGGCCTCTCGTTCGTATCGAAAGTGGCTCCCAAACATATGCAGGGCCTCTGCCAGGGCCTCTGGCTCGGTGCCACAGCCGTGGGCAACCTTCTGCTGTGGATCGGCCCGCTGATTTACAACAAATGCCCCATCTGGGTAGCCTGGGTCGTATTCCTCGCTGTCTGCCTCATTTCGATGGGCGCCATGTTCGGCATGCTCAAATGGCTCGAGCGCGTCACCGCCGACAAAGCCTGACGCCGCCCCACATCCACGCCTCTACAAACCGCTGCCTCTTAGGCCAATATCTCATCATGCCGCCCGCGGCGCAAAAAGGTTTGCGCCGCGGGTGGATATTCTGCCAAATTTTGCGTAATTTTGCACAAAATTGCACTTATAGATTATGAATCCACTTGAACTCAGCGAGCAGGAAGCCGTTCGCCGTCAGTCGCTCGAACAGCTCCGTGCCATGGGTATCGACCCCTACCCCGCAGCTGAATACGTTGTGACGGGTCATACCGACGAAATAAAAGCCAACTTCACCGACATTCCCGTCGACGCCGAAGGGAATCCCCTTCCCGACGCCCCGGCGCCGCGCCGCGTGAGCATAGCCGGCCGCGTAATGAGCCGCCGTATAATGGGTAAAGCCTCCTTTATGGAACTGCAGGACGCCAACGGCCGTATCCAGGTATATATCAACCGCGACGAGCTCTGCCCCGGCGAAAACAAGGACCTCTACAACGTGGTATTCAAGAAGCTCCTCGACATCGGCGACTTCGTCGGCGTGGAGGGTTACGTGTTCCGCACACAGACGGGTGAGATTTCCGTGCACGCATCCTCGCTCACTCTGCTGAGCAAGAGCCTGCGTCCGCTTCCCATCGTAAAGGTGAAGGACGGCGTGACCTACGACGGCTTCGAGGACCCCGAACTGCGCTACCGCCGCCGCTACGTCGACCTTGTGGTAAACAACGGCGTGAAGGACATCTTCATCAAGCGCACAAAGGTGTTCAACTCCATGCGCGCCTACTTCAACGAGCACGGCTACATGGAAGTCGAGACCCCCATACTCCAGAGCATCCCGGGTGGTGCCTCGGCGCGCCCGTTCATCACCCACCACAACGCTCTCGACATCCCCCTGTATCTCCGTATCGCCGACGAGCTCTATCTCAAGCGTCTTATCGTGGGCGGATTCGAAGGCGTATACGAATTTTCCAAAAACTTCCGCAACGAGGGGATGGACCGCACCCACAACCCCGAGTTCACCTGCATGGAGATCTACGTTTCCTACAAGGACTACAACTGGATGATGGACTTCACCGAGCGCATGCTCGAACGCATCTGCATGGAAGTGAACGGCACCACAGAAGTCAAGGTGGGCGACAACGTAATATCATTCAAGGCCCCCTTCCGCCGCGCCACTATGCGCGACGCCATCCTCGAGCATACCGGTTTCGACATCGACGGCAAGAACGAGGACGAACTCCGCGCCGCCGCCACCTCGATGGGCATCGAGGTAGACCAGACCATGGGCAAAGGAAAACTGATCGACGAAATTTTCGGCGAGAAGTGCGAGGGGACCTACATCCAGCCTACGTTCATAATCGACTATCCCATAGAGATGTCGCCGCTTACAAAGCGACACCGCAACAATCCGCAGCTCACCGAGCGCTTCGAGCTGATGGTCAACGGCAAGGAGCTGGCCAACGCCTACTCCGAACTCAACGACCCCATCGACCAGTATGAGCGCTTCGTGGAGCAGATGCGTCTCTCGGAAAAAGGCGACGACGAGGCCATGATCATCGACCACGATTTTATCCGCGCCCTTGAATACGGCATGCCCCCCACATCGGGCATGGGTATCGGCATGGATCGACTCGTGATGCTCATGACCGGCCAGACCACTATCCAGGAGGTGCTTCTTTTCCCGCAAATGCGTCCTGAAAAAGTGGCGCGCCGCGACAAGGAGGAGGCGTATACCGCCCTTGGCATTGCATCCGAATGGGTCGCTCCCATTCAGAAAGCCGGCATCCTTACAGTCGACGCCCTTGCCGAAGCCACTCCCGGAAAACTCCATCAGGAACTCTGCGGAATAAACAAGAAATTCAAGCTCGGCCTGAAGAATCCCTCCATCGACGAAGTGACGGCATGGATCGAAGCCGCCAAAGCCTCTGCCAACAACTGAACTGAGGCTGTAGCAAAAAATCATTCTGCATCATCCCCCGCAAACGCTTAAATCATGCTACCGAAAGACTTTCCCGGACGTGTAGCCGTGATGGGAGGCGGCAGCTGGGCCACCGCCCTTGCCAAACTCCTGCTGCGCAACCGTGATACCATAATGTGGTACATGCGTCGCGACGACCGCATCGAAGAGTTCCAGAGGCTCGGCCACAACCCGACCTACCTGACCGACGTGCAGTTCGACGTTCAGCGCATCGAATTTTCCTCCGACATCAACTACGTTGCCGGGCAGGCCGACACGCTCCTGCTCGTGATGCCGTCGCCATATTTCAAAAGCCATCTCGAAAAGCTCACCGTCGACATCAGCAAAAAATACGTCGTCTCGGCCGTGAAAGGAATTGTTCCCGGCGAAAATGTGCTCATCACCGACTACATGCGCGACAATTTCCATGTTGCCGACGACCATCTTCTTGTAGTGTCCGGACCCTGCCACGCCGAAGAGGTGGCGCTCGACCGCCCGACATATCTCACTATCGGCTGTAAGGACATAGCGGCTTCCAAGCGCTTCGGTCTGGCTCTCTGCGGTGCAAAAAACAGCCACGCCATCCCCACAACCGACGTCGACGGCGTAGAATATGCCGGAGTGCTCAAAAACGTCTACGCCATCGCCGCAGGCATAGTCCACGGCATGAAGAAAGGCGACAACTTCCTGGCTATGCTCGTATCCAACGCCATACGCGAGATGGAGCATTTCCTCGACGCGGTGAATCCGCGTCCGCGCCACATCTGCGACAGCGTCTATCTGGGCGACCTGCTCGTGACGGCCTACAGCCGCTTCAGCCGCAACCACAATTTCGGCTCCATGATCGGCAAAGGCTACTCCGTGGCAGCCGCGCGCATGGAGATGGAGCAGACCGCCGAAGGCTACTACGGCGCAAAATGCATCCATGAAATCAACCAGCGCTACGAAGTGTCGATGCCGATAGCCGATACGGTCTACGACATAATCTACCGCCGCGTGCGCCCCGAGCGCGCCATAGCCGCGCTATCAGAAAAGCTCGACTGAGCCGCCATACACTACCACTGAAAATCCATGGACATCGAAGGGTTCGCCATGATGACGCTCGAGCGGCTGCCGTTCGAGCCGACCGACCAGCAGATAAAGCTGGTGGCCGCTCTGGCGCGCTTCTGCTCACTCTATACGCCCATGGATACGGTATTCATTCTCAACGGTTACGCCGGGACGGGCAAAACATCGGTGATGGGAGCGCTCGTGGGTACACTCAACCATATCGGCATTCCCACCAAACTCATGGCCTCGACCGGGCGCGCCGCAAAGGTATTCTCGTCGTTCACCGGACTGCCGGCCTATACCATCCACCGCACCATCTACCGCGCCCCGGTGCTCGCCCCCGACGGCCACTGGACATCGCACGTGGCCGAAAACACCCATGTCAACACGGTTTTCATCGTCGACGAGGCATCGATGATCGGCGACGGAGCCGCCGACGGCAGTCCCAACCTGCTCCAGGACCTGCTTTTCTACGTCTATTCCGGCCTCAACTGCAAGCTGATTCTTCTTGGCGACACAGCCCAGCTTCCTCCCGTAGGGATGGAGGAATCTCCGGCGATGAATCCCGAAGTGCTTAAAGCGCAGGGAATGCACGTGGTGCGCGCCACCATCACCAAGACCGTGCGCCAGAAGGCGCG
The DNA here is from genome assembly GCA_900546835.1 of uncultured Porphyromonadaceae bacterium. GTDB lineage: Bacteria > Bacteroidota > Bacteroidia > Bacteroidales > Muribaculaceae > UBA7173. Next base: position 198 of record UREH01000126.1, on the reverse strand, counting down.
CTCGGGAATCCTATACAACGCCACCCGGCTTCGGCGCGCACTGCGGTCGGGCAAACTCGTGGAGCCGGAAATCAAAATTTCCGGTTTTCAGGATGTGGCCGTAGTGGAACCGGAGAATCTTGAGGAAGTACTCGGCCGGTCGTTTGCCGAATTCGGCGAAAAAAACACCCTGCTGATCACGCGCTCCAACCGCCGCGC
>UREH01000125.1 GCA_900546835.1 uncultured Porphyromonadaceae bacterium | reverse complement strand
CGAAGCTTATTTCGACGTTCGCACCGACATTTGCGAGGCAGACCCCGCCGCGAAATCCTCCGAAACGGTGGCCATGGCCGCCGCAAAAGGATTCGACAAAGTTCTGGCCGCACACACTGCCGACCATTCCGCGCTTTACAACCGTATGAGCATCTCGCTGGGCACTCCCGGCGAGATGGCATCCCTTCCCACCGACGTACGCCTCCACCTGGTTAAGAACGGTGCGGTCGACCCCGCTTTCGACGCCCTGTTCTTCCGCTACGGACGCTACATGCAGATTGCATCCTCGCGCCCGAATTCCCCGCTCTGCTCCAATCTCCAGGGAATATGGAACGATAACCTCGCATGCCAGATGGGCTGGACATGCGACTATCATCTTGACATCAACATACAGCAGAACTACTGGAGTGCCAACAAAGCGAATCTCGCCGAGACCAATGTGCCCTTGTTCAACTTCCTGAAACACATCGAGAAACCCGGCCGCGAGACCGCCGAAAAAATCTACGGAGCAAAAGGCTGGGTGGCACACACCTGCGTAAACCCCTGGGGTTACACATCGCCCGACGGCGCCATCTACTGGGGTCTGAACGTATCGGCAGGCGCATGGCTCGCCACACATCTCTGGAGCCACTACAAATATACGCAGGATAAGGATTATCTCGCCTCGACCGGCTACCCGCTGCTCAAGGGATGTGCCGAATTCTTCCACACCTACATGACCGAGGACCCCAACACCGGTTACCTCCTCACAGGGCCCTCCATTTCGCCCGAAAATGGCTTCGTAACCCCTGAGGGCCAGGGGTTCTCCGCCTCGATGATGCCCACAATCGACCGCGGAATTGTAGCCGACATTTTCAATGCAGTAATTGAAAGCTCGCGCATCCTCGGCGTCGACAAACCTTTCGCGCGCCAGCTGCAGAAAGATCTCGCCAAGCTCCCTCCCATTCAGGTCGACGACCGCGGCGAAGTGCAGGAATGGCTCCACGGCTTCCCTCGCCAGGATCCGGCCCACCGCCACAGCTCCCACCTGCTCACTCTGTATCCGCTCGGCCAGCTCACCTACACCAAGACCCCCGAACTAATGGAGGCCGCCAAGCGTACAATCACCAACCAGACAACCGCCAACGGCTGGGAAGATACCGAATGGAGCGCAGCCAATATGCTTGGATTCAATGCATTTCTTAAGGACGGTGAAAAAGCCCACTACTGGCTTCAGGACCTTTTCCGCTTCTTCACCCGCGAGAACCTGATGACCGTATCGCCCGCAGGCATCGCCGGAGCCGAGCGCGACATCTTCAGTTTCGACGCCACCGAGGCCTCGGTAGCCGCCATGTGCGACATGCTCCTCCAGAGCCACGACGGCTTCATAGATTTCCTTCCCGCGCTCCCCGCGGCCTGGGCTGAAGGCTCCGTGAAAGGAATCTGCGCCGAAGGCGGCATCACCGCCGACCTCTCCTGGACCGACGGCAAAATGCAGAAAGCCACGCTCCTGGCATCGGCCGAAGCCCCTTGCCGAATCGCCCTCCCCGAAGGCTCAGTGGCCGAATTCTCGCTCAACGGCACTCCGTTAAAAACCAAGACCGACGCCGACGGACGCGTATCGCTCAAGGTGAAACCCGCCGACCGCATCGAAATATCTTTCAAAAACAAATAACCTGCCTCCCGACATTTTACAAACCTGTCTTTATCATGAACCATAAGCTTATAGCCATCGCCACGCTCGCAATGACGGTTCTCGGCTGCGACGCCGCAGTCTCATCACGCGCCCTCAACGACGGCTGGCGTTTCCGCCAGGGACGCGGCGAGAACTGGTATCCGGCCACAGTGCCCGGAACAGTTCATACCGACCTGATGGCCAACGATCTCATCGAGGATCCGTTCTATCGGCTCAACGAGCGCTCAGTGCAGTGGGTCGACAAGGAAGACTGGATGTACGAGACCAATCTCCGCGCCACCGCCGACGAGGTCGCACAGTCCAATCAGCAGCTCTTCTTCTTCGGTCTCGACACCTATGCCGACGTCTATCTCAACCACCACTGCATACTCCGCGCCGACAATATGCACCGCACATGGCGCATCGACGTAAAGGGTATTCTCCGGGAAGGCGACAATCTGCTCGAAGTCTACTTCAACTCTCCAATCAAGGTCGACCTTCCCAAATTCGACAAATACGACTACGCTTTCAACACCGGTCCCGACCAGAGCCAGAACGGCGGAATCTTCCATAAGACCCTCAGCGTGTTCGCCCGCAAGGCCGGCTACCACTATGGCTGGGACTGGGGGCCGCGTCTGGTAACTTCCGGCATCTGGCGCCCGATCGAGCTCCAGACCTGGAGCGGCCAGCGCATCTCCGACGTGCAGTACGTACAGGGCGACGTCAACGCCCGCTCCGCATCGCTTACGGCCTTCGTCGAAGTGGAGGCCGACGAGTCCGTAGCCGACGCCACCGTCTCGGTCAGCGCCGACGGCAAGCTCCTCGCATCGAAGAAAACCACTCTGCAGAAGGGCGTCAACCGTATCGAAGTGCCATGCAAGGTATCGAAACCGCGCCTGTGGTGGAGCAATGGTCTGGGCGAGCCCAACCTCTATAATTTCACCGCCGCACTCGACGTCGACGGCAACCGCGTGGAAGCCACCGACACCGAAATCGGCCTGCGCTCGCTCAAGTTGATCCACAAGCCCGACCCCGACGGCCACTGCTTCTATTTCGAACTCAACGGCAAGCCCGTCTTTGCAAAAGGCGTCGATATGGTACCGCTCGACAATTTCCTTCCTCGTATCACCCCCGAACGCTACGAGAAGCATGTGCTCGACGCCAAGGCCGTCAACATGAACATGATTCGCGTATGGGGAGGCGGCGTCTACGAGGACGACTATTTCTACAAACTCTGCGACCGAAACGGCATGCTCGTCTGGCAGGACTTCATGTTCGCCTGCTCCACCTACCCCGCCGACTCCATATTCCTGGCCAATATCCGCCAGGAGGCCATCGACAACGTGAAGCGACTGCGCAACCACAGTTCCATCGCCCTCTGGTGCGGCAACAACGAGTGTCAGGACGTGTACTACGGCTGGGGGGGCAAATACAACTATTATAAGGAGAAAGGCGTCGAGGAACTTACCACCCGCCAGTTCAAGGATATGTATTTCCGGGTCCTCCCCGAGGTAGTCAAGGAATACGGCGGCGGGATAGCCTACTGGCCCTCCTCCCCCTTCGCATTCGAGGACACCCCTTCCGACGGCCGCAACGGCGACGCCCACTACTGGGGCGTATGGCACGGCCGCGACTCCATCGGTCACTACAACATAGAGAAAGCCCGCTTCTTCTCCGAATACGGCTTCCAGTCGTTCCCCGAGTTTGAATCGGTGAAAATCTACGCTCCGCAGGAGCGCGACTGGCATATCACATCCGACGTGATGATGTGCCATCAGCGCGCCGGCTCCTACGCCAACAACCTCATCAAGGAGTACATGGACAATGAGTTCCGTACTCCCGCCGACTTTCCCACATTCCTCTACGTAGGCTCCGTGCTCCAGGGCGACGCCATCAAGACAGCCGTCGAGGCCCACCGCCGCGACATGCCCCACTGCATGGGAACACTCGTATGGCAGCACAACGACTGCTGGCCCGTGGCCTCCTGGGCCGGCCGCGACTACTATGGCCGCTGGAAGGCCCAGCAATACTACTCCCGTCAGGCCTACGACGACATACTCGTCTCCCCCGTGGTTCTCGGCGACTCGCTCCACGTCAACGTGGTAACCGACCGGCGTACCCCGGCCAAAGGTGTAGTAACCCTCCGCGCGATGCGCCTCGACGGCACCCCCGTATGGGAGAAGCATCTCCCCTACTCCGCCGCCCCGCTCACTTCTGTGGAGATATTCACCGACGATATACGCAATCTGCTTGCCGACAACAAACGCGGCGACGTGATTTTCACAGCGGATTTCGCCGTGAAGGGCGACCGCACCTATTCCAACGTGGCCTATCCCTGCAAGCAGAAATTCATGAACTACACCATACCTCAGCTCTCGGTCGACATCGCTCCGGCTGAAGGTGGCTACGACGTTACGCTTGGCTCCGACGTCTTCGCCCGCGCCGTGTTCCTCTCGCTCGACGGAATCGACAACTTTTTCTCCGACAACTATTTCGACATTCTTCCCGGCGGGAAACGCACCATCCGCGTAACCACCGCGCTCTCGCCCGACGATTTCGGCCGCCAGCTGAAAGTCACCTCCATGGGCCATGCCTATGCATCCGCCACCATCTCGACCGAAAACGGCTCCATCGGTACTTCCTCCACCTTCAAGCCCCTCGGCGGCGACTGACCACATAAAAACACCTCTGAATTCCCACTCGGGCTTCCATCCTCGCCAATGCGCTCAGGAAGGAAGCCCGAAGTCGTTTCCCCTCACGGAAGCCCGCAGACATTCCTCCGTCGCCGGAATTTCCGAAAAAATAGCTAAATTTGCGGCGAAAATACTAACACGAACCACACCATGCACTACGACTACAATACCTGCGGCACCTGCTCGCGCGCAATTCATTTCGACATCACCGACGGCCGCATCTCCGGCATCAGCTTCGACGGCGGCTGCCACGGCAACCTCCAGGGCATCGCCGCGCTTGCCGAGGGCCAGGATGCGGCAAAAGTGGCCGCCACCGTGGCCGGCATACGATGCGGCAACAAGCCCACCTCGTGTCCCGACCAGCTCGCACGCGCAATCGCCGAAGCATTGGCCGGCCAACAGCGCCCATGAGGCCAAATAAGGTTAAATATCCGCCTCGGAAAGCGCCGTTTGAGAAAAAAATATCGTACCTTTGCATATTGGGTGAAAGGACATGCATCAATCGTATCTATCCCACGGGAAGCCAGGCTTCCACACCCGATTCTGAAAACAACAAAAGCTACATAAAAATCAAAACAATTCTTTATGAGTAAAGAAAAGAAATTCCTAACCTGTGATGGCAACCAGGCCGCCGCACATATCTCGTATATGTTCAGCGAAGTCGCCGCCATCTACCCTATCACGCCTTCGTCCACAATGGCCGAATACGTGGATGAATGGGCTGCCGCAGGCCGCAAGAACATTTTCGGCGAGACCGTTCTCGTGCAGGAAATGCAGTCGGAAGGCGGCGCAGCCGGTGCCGTTCACGGTTCTCTTCAGGCCGGTGCGCTCACTACCACCTACACCGCTTCGCAGGGCCTTCTGCTCATGATTCCCAACATGTATAAAATCGCGGGCGAGCAGCTTCCCTGCGTTTTCCATGTTTCGGCCCGCACACTCGCCTCGCATGCCCTGAGCATCTTCGGCGACCATCAGGATGTGATGTCCGTTCGTCAGACCGGCTTCGCCATGCTCTGCGAAGGCTCCGTTCAGGAAGTCATGGACCTTGCCGGCGTCGCCCACCTGGCCGCCATCAAATCGTCGATTCCCTTCGTAAACTTCTTCGACGGTTTCCGCACATCCCACGAAATCCAGAAAATCGAGATGCTCGAGCAGGATCAGCTCGAACCGCTGCTCGACCGCGAGGCTCTCGCCCGCTTCCGCCAGCGCGGCCTTACACCCCAGGCTCCCGTGAGCCGCGGCATGGCCGAGAACGGCGATGTATTCTTCCAGCACCGCGAGGCATGCAACACGGCCTACGACGCCGTGCCCGAGATTGTCGAGGAATACATGAACAAAATCTCCGAAATCACCGGCCGCAAATACGGCCTGTTCAACTACTACGGCGCTCCCGACGCCGAGCGCGTAATCATCGCCATGGGTTCGGTGACCCAGGCCGCCCAGGAAGCCATCGACTCGCTCGTTGAGAAAGGCGAGAAAGTAGGCCTCGTGGCCGTTCACCTCTACCGCCCCTTCTCGGCCAAGCACTTCCTCGCCGCCGTGCCCGCAACGGCCAAGCGCATCGCAGTGCTCGACCGCACCAAAGAGCCCGGCGCATCCGGCGAACCGCTCTTCCTCGACGTCAAGGAATGCTTCTACGGCAAGGAGAACGCTCCCCTCATCGTTGGCGGCCGCTACGGTCTGGCCTCGAAGGACACCACTCCCGCCCAGATCATCGGCGTGTTCGAGAACCTCGCCCTCCCCATGCCCAAGGACCACTTCACAGTGGGCATCGTCGACGACGTGACTTTCACCTCGCTCCCCCTCCCCGAGGAGGTTGCTCTCGGCGACAAGTCGACCACCGAGCTTAAGTTCTACGGCCTCGGCGCCGACGGTACCGTAGGTGCCAACAAGAACTCCATCAAGATTATCGGCGAGAACACCGACAAATACTGCCAGGCATACTTCGCCTACGACTCCAAGAAGTCGGGCGGCTTTACCTGCTCCCACCTCCGCTTCGGCGACGCTCCCATCCGCTCCACATATCTGGTCAACACGCCCAACTTCGTGGCTTGCCACGTTCAGGCCTACCTGCATATGTACGACGTGACCCGCGGCCTGCGCGACAACGGCACCTTCCTGCTCAACACCATCTGGGAAGGCGACGAACTCGCCAAGAACCTCCCCGCCAAGGTCAAGAAATACTTCGCCGACCACAACATCACCGTCTACTACATCAACGCCACCAAGATTGCCCAGGAAATCGGTCTGGGCAACCGCACCAACACCATCCTCCAGAGCGCATTCTTCCGCATCACCGAGGTAATCCCCGTTGACCTTGCCGTTGAGCAGATGAAGAAATTCATCGTCAAGAGCTACGGCAAGAAGGGCCAGGACGTTGTCGACAAGAACTATGCGGCCGTTGACCGCGGCGGCGAATACCACCGTCTCGACGTAGACCCCACATGGAAGAATCTCTCCGTAGATGCCTGCGAGGCCAACGATGATCCCGAATCTGTCTCTTATACACATCTCCGAGCCCACGAGACACTGAGCGATCTCGTAT
>UREH01000124.1 GCA_900546835.1 uncultured Porphyromonadaceae bacterium | reverse complement strand
GACGGCTGAACCCGTCGGCCCGGCAGCGCTTCTCAATGTTGGCGATGCGCTTGGCCGTGTCGGGATGGTCGGAAAACAGTTTGGCCATGGCGGAGTTGGCTGCCGCGCCTCCCTGCTGCTCCATCTGCTGCAGCTTCTCGAAAGCGAGGGCCATTGCCCATGGGTTTTTGCCATGGGATTTAAGGAAGTCGTAGCCGTAGTTGTCGGCACTTTCCTCCTGGTCGCGCGAGTATTTTGTGTTGACAAGTGTTTCGCCCAGTGCTCCGAGCTGTGAGTCGGTCAGCGCGGCAACCTTGCCAGAGGTGGAAGCGAGAACATCCTTCAGCGCCGATGTGCGGAGAGCTTTCTTGAAGGCGTTTTTCGTGTCGTGGTGGGCAACATGGCCTATTTCGTGACCTACCACGCCGAGCACTTCGTCGTCGGTCATGAGGTCCATCAGGCCGGAATATACGCGCACGGAGCCGTCGGCGCAGGCGAAGGCGTTGATGTCCTTGGTGATATAAACCTTGAAATTCAGCGGTATGCCGTCGACTTCGGTCAGTCCGGAGGTCATGCGGGTGAGCCGCACCGTGTAGGGGCTTGATGCCGGTGCAACCTGGTTGTCGCGGTCCATCTGGTCGACGCTCTGGCGCACGTAGGCTGCCAGCTGCTCGTCGGAAATCTGCGACGACTGTACGATTTTCGAGAGTCCCTGCAGGGCGCGCGAGAGGCTGAACTGTGCCGATGCAGCGGGTGCGGCGGCTATTGCGACGGCCGCAAGGATGGCGGCGATTGGTTTTCGGACTGACTTATACATAGGTTTGGAAAACTGCTTTGTGAGCGAAGTTTTTGCAAATATACGAAGAGTATTCGATGAAAAAAATAGCGTATATCCGCATCCGGCCCGGAGTCCATTTAAAGCGTGGGCAACGGGCCGGAGTGGGTAATCTTAGAAGTGGCTGAGCCGTTATTTCAGTTTATCGGCAAGATGATGGAGCGCTTCGGCGCCTTTGTCGAGAAGTTCAGCTCCTTTGGCTTTTGCCGAATTGAGGGCGTCAGCGCCCTTGGCTTTGGCTTCGGCGGCGTTGGCTTTGGCGGAATCGAGGGCGGCTGCCCCTTTGGCCTTGGCCTGCTCGAAGGCCGCCGTACCTTTGGCCTTGACTTCGGCGGCAAGCTCGGCTGCGCGCTCGCGGGTGGCCTGAAATTCCTGGTCGGCGGCCACTTCGGCGGCCGAAGTGCTGACGCGTGCGGCGTCCTGGCTTATTTCGGCGGCGTTGCGGGCCACCTCTTCGTGGGTCTGTGCGTTCATAGTGGTGTGTGTTTTAGTCTGTTTACCCTAATATAACGCTTTGGTCGTGCTAAGGGTTTATAGGCCAGACAGGCCGTATAAATATTTCTGCCAAAAGGAAAGGCGGCGCATCCGGATGGGGATGCGCCGCCTTGGTGATTGCGGTTTTTATGAAAGCGCTATGGCTCAGGCTTTGCCGGAGAGCTTCTCCTTGAGGGCTGCGAGAGCCTCGATGTCGCCGAGAGTGGTTTTCTCAACGGGGGTGGAGAGCACGGGAGCCACTTCCTGCTTGCGGGGAGCGCGTTTGGCCTTGCGGGCCTCTGCCTTCTCGGCCTTGGCCTCATCTTCGAAGATGCGGCTGTGGCTCAGGATGATGCGCTTGCTGTCTTTGTTGAACTCGATAACCTTGAAGTCGAGCTTTTCGTCGACCTTGGCCTGCGAGCCGTCTTCCTTGACGAGGTGTTTGGGGGTAGCGAAACCTTCCACGCCGTAGGGGAGCTGAACCACAGCGCCCTTGTCGAGGAGCTCGACGATGGTGCCGGGGTGAATGGAACCAACGGTGAATACGGTCTCGAATACGTCCCAGGGGTTCTCCTCAAGCTGCTTGTGGCCGAGCGAGAGGCGACGGTTGTCCTTGTCGATTTCAAGAACGACCACTTCGATGTCGGCGCCGATCTGGGTGAATTCCGAGGGGTGTTTCACTTTCTTGGTCCAGGAGAGGTCGGAGATGTGGATCAGGCCGTCTACGCCCTCTTCGATTTCAACGAATACGCCGAAGTTGGTGAAGTTGCGCACTTTGGCTGTGTGCTTCGAGCCGACGGGATATTTGATTTCGATGCCTTCCCAGGGATCCTGCTTGAGCTGCTTGATACCGAGGCTCATCTTGCGCTCCTCGCGGTCGAGGGTGAGAACTACGGCCTCAACCTCGTCGCCTACCTTCATGAAGTCTTGTGCGCTGCGGAGGTGCTGGCTCCAGCTCATTTCGCTTACGTGGATCAGTCCTTCTACGCCCGGAGCCACTTCGACGAATGCGCCGTAGTCGGCCATAACGACAACTTTACCCTTGACTTTGTCGCCGACCTTGATTTCGGAAGCGAGAGCGTCCCAGGGATGGGGCTGGAGCTGCTTGAGGCCGAGGGCGATGCGCTTCTTCTCGTCGTCGAAGTCGAGGATAACGACGTTGAGCTTCTGGTCGAGCTGAACAACCTCTTCGGGATGGCTTACGCGGCCCCAGGAAAGGTCGGTGATGTGGATGAGACCGTCGACGCCGCCCAGGTCGATGAATACGCCGTAGGAGGTGATGTTCTTGACGGTACCCTCGAGCACCTGGCCTTTTTCGAGCTTGGCGATGATTTCGCGCTTCTGCTGCTCGAGCTCTGCCTCGATGAGTGCTTTGTGGCTGACAACCACGTTGCGGAATTCGGGATTGATCTTGACGACCTTGAATTCCATGGTCTTGCCAACGAAGATGTCGTAGTCGCGGATGGGCTTGACGTCGATCTGCGAGCCGGGGAGGAAGGCCTCGATGCCGAATACGTCGACAATCATGCCGCCTTTGGTGCGGCATTTGATGAAGCCCTTGATGATTTCGTCGTTTTCGAGGGCAGCGTTGACGCGGTCCCACGAGCGGGCTGCGCGGGCTTTGCGGTGGGAAAGGATGAGCTGGCCCTTCTTGTCTTCCTGGTTCTCGATGAAGACTTCCACAACGTCGCCGACCTTGATGTCGGGATTGTAGCGGAATTCGTTCATGGGGATGATACCGTCGCTCTTATAACCGATGTTAACCACGGCCTCGCGCTTGTTGAGGGCGATGATGGTACCTTCGATTACTTCTTTGTCCTTGACGGTGTTGAGCGATTCGTCGTAGGTCTTGGTGAGTTCCTCACGGCTCTTGTCGCTCTTGGTGTCGCCGTTTTCGTAGGCTTCCCAGTCGAAATCAGCGATGGGAGAGTTTTTAACTTCTTCAGTCATTTAGTTAGTTGGGTTAATAAATATAATTTATAAAAGTCTCGGTGCCAGGCGCTGAAGCTCTGCAATAGAGCCGGGCGCAGGGCGTGCCCCGAAAGGCAAGCGCAAAGATACGCAAAAATCCCGAACCGGCAAGCGCCGACGCGGGGATTTTTACGAAAAAAAAATCGATATATCGCGGTGATTTATGGTCGGTTAGGCTTCAGGGGCCTTGGGTGGCCTGGAAGCTTTGGATCCGGAGTGGCGGGGAAATCTGCGCTTGAAGCGCGGCTTTTCAGAATTCTGCTTGCCGTCGGGATTCTGCATGCCGTCGAGATTCTGTTTGCGGTCGGCTCGCGGCTTGCGGGCAGGTCGGTTGGATCGGGCCGGGATGCCGCGCCCGTCGACGGGTATCTTGATTTTCAGCACCGACTCGATGGCCGAGAATGCACGGCGGTCGCGCGGGCTGACGAGCGTGAGGGCTTCGCCTGAATCGCCTGCGCGCCCGGTGCGGCCGATGCGGTGAACGTACGATTCCGGTTCGCGCGGCACGTCGAAATTCACCACCAGCGCCACCTCGTCGATGTCGATGCCGCGGGCGAGCAGGTCGGTGGCCACGAGCACCTCGACCGTGCCGTTGCGGAAGTCGTGGACAGTGGCGTCGCGCTCCTTCTGGTCGAGGTCGCTGTGGATTTCGGCGGCCTTCACTCCCTTGCGGCGCAGGATGCGCGTAAGCTCGCGCACGCGCTGCTTGGCACCGGCAAACACTATGATGCGCTTGCCACGGTTGGCCTTGAGCACGTCGAGCAATACGTCTTCCTTGATCATGTCCGACTCCACGAAGCGCGCGCTCTGCGCGATGGTTTCGGCCGGTTTCGATGCGGCGATGCGTATCTCCTTGGGGTTACGGAGAATGGTCTGGGCGAGCTTGCGGATTTTCGGAGGCATCGTGGCCGAGAAGAGGAGTGTCTGGCGCTCCTTGGGCATGTGTTTCTCGATACGGATTATGTCGTCGTAGAAACCCATGTCGAGCATTCGGTCGGCCTCGTCGAGAATCAGGTGGCGCACTTTCGAGAGGTCGATGTTGCCCGTCTGTAGCAGTGCGATCATGCGGCCCGGGGTTGCCACCACCACATCGACCCCCTCGCGCATGGAACGTTGCTGCTGCGCGAAGGTGGCGCCATCGGTGCCGCCGTAAACGGCGATGCACGACAGGGGCAGATAGTAGCTGAGCGCGTCGAACTGCTGCTCGATCTGCTGGGCGAGCTCGCGCGTGGGGGCCATCACCACGCAGTTCACTATTTTTTCCGGGGCGGGAAGGTCGGCCAGGAGGTCGATTACCGGCAGCAGGTAGGCGGCCGTCTTGCCCGAGCCGGTCTGAGCTATGGCTATTAGGTCGGAGCCGGTCAGGGCTATGGGGATGGCCTGCTCCTGGATGGGAGTGCACTCGGAGAAGTTCATGGCGTCGAGCGCGTCGAGCACGTCGTCGCTCAGGTCCAATTCGTCGAAAAACATATATGCGTTTACGTGTATCTGCTGTAAGTCTGCGATTTTCGGGCGCAAAGTTAGCTGAAAATTGCGAAACAGGCAAATAGGACGCCGTCGGCCGCCTACATCGGCCGCCGGCTTATGTATTATCGGCTTATGTATTAATGGCGGGGTGCACGCCGGCAGCGGTCGGCGATATCCTGGGGATAGATGAATTTCCGGTCGCGCAGAGAGGAAAGCGAGCGGTTGCCGTTGTGCTCGAGCAGCGCCACCACCAGCTCGCTGCAGTAGAGCGCCGACGAGTCGGAATGGTTGAAATCGAAGTCGAATGGTGTGCGCGCCCCGAGCATCGCGCTTATGTCGGCCTTCAGGCGCAGTGTATCGACCGCTCCCGGGGCCGGGAGGGCGTAGATGCAGCGCGAGCCGTTTTTCTCGAAATAATCCCGGGGCGACTCGGCCACGATATGGCCCTCGGATGTCGACTCGTGGACCAGCAGCGGCCGCGGGCCGTCCATAACCACCATGCCGCAGTGGGAGGGTGTGGAGTCGGTGAGAGCCTCTCCTCTGGCGCGCGTGAGGCCGCGCACGGCGTAGCTCTTCCAGGAGTCGCCTACGCTGAAAAAGATATAGCCCGTCTGCCACCCGCGGGTGTCGGGCTCGGAGTGGCGTGGCGTGGTGCAGACAACGTAAATAACCGCAGCTGCAATAGCTGCGGTTATTGTGGCTGCTGTGGCCAGCGCAATGCTGACTGCTTTCGAGGGTTTCATTGCTGTGGCACAGGAGTGGGATCTCAGAGACGCGAGGAGATGCGACCGGTGTTGGCTACCGCAAGTCCGAGGATGGCGGCTACGAAATAGAGATAGCTGCCAAGGGCGAGGCTTATATGTTCAGGAAGGGCGACGGCCAGAAGGATGAACAGTGCGATTCCGGCGATGAAACAGGCGTCTTCAAGTGTGACGATCATCCCTGCCGGCGTCTTGATTTTTACGAACTGGGCCACGATCACCACGATAGGGACGATGAGCATCAGGGTCGACACCAGGCGGCTGAATCCGAGTCCCGAGCCTTTGAACACTACTTTCAGGCCCGTTGCTGTAGCTTTGCCCATGATGTCGATGGCGGGGCAGAATGCGAAGAATACGAGCATCAGGGCTGCAGCGGCGATGAGGCATATGCGCCTGTTGGCCTCGATAAGTCTAAGGAGTTCTTTCATGAGTTTTCCGGAATAAGAATCAGAGCGACTGGGGTTTGTCGACAACGAATTTCAGCGATTTCACCTTCGGGTAGATTTCGTTGTATTTGTCGTTGTAGGTGAGGGTTTCGAGAGTCACGGGGGTGCCGGCTTTCACCAACCCCTTGCCGTCGACGTTTTCGGCGGGAACGAAGCCTGCTTTGCTGGCGAAGAGAGCCGTGCCCTCGGCGTCGTAGCCTACGAGATATACAGTATAGGATGCGCCGATCAGGGGAGCCGCGGGCGAGAAGTCGGCCGGCACGGAGAGCTCTCCTCCGAGTTTGAAGCGCGGAGAGAGATTCTTCTTGCTCGAAAGCCCTTCGAATGTGAGCGTAACGGGCTGAGCAACGGTAAATTCGCCGTCGGTGATTTTCAGTTCTTTGCCATCGAGAGCCTTGGCCGTTTCCTCGATTTTTGCGGTGTATTTTTCCTGGATTTCCTGAGATTCGGCGATGAGTTTCTTCTTGTCGGCTTCGGTCTTGATGTCCTTGGCTTTTTCCTGCAAGGCATCCATTTCGCTCTGGAACTGCGTCATCTCGCCGGGAATGGCGCCGAAGAGGTCGGACTCTGAAGCGTTGCTGCCCGAGCACGATGCAAGTGTGAATGAAGCAAGAGCAAGAGCTATCGCGCCTAAAAAGTGTCTTGTTTTCATAAATGTATAATTAATTGGTTAAGATAATGAATTGGTTAAGTATATGGATTCAAGGCTGAGAATTGGTTAAGTATAGAAATCTACGGCTTTTCCGGGTGTATAAAGGCGTGGGATTTTGAAAATATAGAGTGGAGATTGTATGATTCGGCGGAAACGGCGATTGTTTCGCCGAGCCGGAAACAATAGTAGTCGTGAAAACGGCTACTTGCTAAAACAAAGCGTAAAAATCAAGTAATAAAATGTAAAAAAACGGCTGTAACATCCGATACGGCGCGGTGTAATCAGCCTTTAAGCGGTTGATTCTTAAATCTTAAAGGAAATGAGGGCGTGTCATAACAGCCCATCTGGGGCGTCGCCTGAGGGGTTCGGGTTCGGTCATTGACCTT
>UREH01000123.1 GCA_900546835.1 uncultured Porphyromonadaceae bacterium | reverse complement strand
CCATCTTGCGGGACTCTCCGATGAAATCAACCTTACGGTAGCGCGAACATATACCGGCCGGAAATATAATTATGGGATCTCCGCCGGCCAAAGTAGCGTCGAGTCTCTCCATAGCCTCACGCGATTGGCCACCGAACTTGTTGATAGGCAGGAAAACGTTCTCCAGGGGTTTGACCGCCATTAAAAGATCGTTTACAACAAACCATACCTGGCCACCATAATGTTTCTGGACAAGATATGTAAGCGCCAGACCGTCAAGCCCACCAAGCGGATGGTTAGAGACGAGAATCACACGACGGTTAGCGGGATCCGGCAAACTCCGGGTGGCGTCCCATTCAACAGTCACGTCGAGCGAGTCAAGCACTCCCTTGCAGAATTCCGCACCTGTCTTGCCGCAATTCGCCTGCAGAAGCTCGTTGAGCTCATTCTGGCAGATCAGACGCTCCAGCCATTTTACGAGGCTATGTGGTAAAAATCGATACACCCCGGGCACACGCGCACGAAGCACCTTGTCGAGATCGATCTTCATCACTTTTTCCTGATCCATATTGAATTAATAATTCACACTGAATTAACGGCATAGAGGAAGTACAACCGGCACATTCCCGTTCAGCCGCCATCATGGCGTCTTTATATTGGCAAAATTAAGCAGAATTTCATATTTTTGCACACTATAAACTGAAAAATTTCACCGCAATTGGCCACATTTGACTCTTTCATCCGCCTTATCGACAATCTTTCAAAATCTACGGCAACGCTTGTACGTGTGATTCTGATGGGTCGGAGAACAGATTTTCCACGTCTGCAGACATGCAGAGGTGATGCCCTTATCATCCTCGGTAACGGCCCGTCGCTCCGGGATAATCTCGACCAGGATATGGCGGTACTGCACTCACACGATACGCTTGCGGTAAACTTCGCAGCAACTACGCCCGAATTCAAGTCGCTGCACCCACGATATTATGTACTAGCCGACCCTCATTTTTTCAATAATACGGAGGATGCGAACGTCAGTCGGCTGATAGAGTCGCTCTCTGCGGTAGATTGGGAACTCATTTTGTTCGTACCGGCCCAAAGCGCCCGAAAGGTACGCAGGATGATTTCCAACCCCAATATAAGAATCGCCGGATTCAACATGCTTGCTGCCGAAGGATTCTTATGGCTCTCACAGCAGCTTATGCAACGGCATATGGGCATGCCACGCCCACGCAACGTGCTGATTCCATCGCTGATGATCGGAATTTGGCTCGGATACAGCAGGATTGTGGTTCTCGGAGCCGACCATTCATGGCTAAAGACACTCAGCGTCGACGACAACAATAAGGTGGTATCCGTCCAACCGCACTTCTACAAAGAAAATCCTCAAGAGATAGAACGCATAACCAAGACATACGATTCAAGACGTCTGCATGAGGTACTTGAAAGCATGTGTATAGCTTTCAAAGCCTACCACTCTATAGAAGCGTTCGCTCGCCACCGCGGAGTGGAAATTCTCAATGCCACTCCTGGATCGTATATCGATGCTTTCCGCCGCGCGAATCTGCAGGCCGCACTGACTGACGGCAAAACTTTGACCAACAGGAAATAACCCCGTATGGAATACACCACAATAGTTGCTCCGTCGGAATCGCAGTTCACCGAACAGCGTAGCCGCTTTCTCGCCTTCGCCCATCCGGTCGAAAGTCCGGAAGAAGCAAAACAGGTCGCAAAAGACTACACACGTCGCTTTTTCGACGCGCGCCATGTTTGCTGGGCTTACATGATAGGAGCTGAACGAACAGACTTCCTATCGACCGACAACGGAGAGCCATCGGGCACTGCCGGCAAACCGATTCTTGGCCAGATCAATTCGTTCGGACTTACCAACGTCATTGTAGTCGTGGTCCGCTATTTCGGCGGTATAAAACTCGGGACGTCCGGACTTATCGCCGCATATCGTCAGGCCGCACGCCAGGCTATCGAAGCCGCGGAGATAATAACATGCCATGAAATGGGGCAGATTGCCCTTACGTTTCCATTCGTATCAATGAACGGAGTAATGAAAATCGTAAAAAGCCGGGCGATCTCCATCACCTCTCAGGAATTTGACAATACATGCCGTATGGCTCTGGCACTCCCTACGGCCATGATTCCGGAAATATCCCGACTGCTCACCGACGTGGAGGGCGTAAGTATAATATAGAATTCAGCCAGGCTGAATATACATATTGTTTTGCTCATCAAGTAATTTCGACAGACCTGTTCATTCCCACGTCAACAGGGTGCGCAAAAGCTATGTTGCGAAACATATAAATCCCTATTGCCATTCAGAGTTTTTTTCGCTAATTTGCGCTCAGAATCGCGTTTCGAAGCGGTTCCTCTCCCCGGCCTTTATAATTCATTTCAAAAAACTCTAATAGCATGAAGGTTTATCAATCCAACGAAATCAAAAACATCTCTCTGCTCGGCAGCAAGGGATCAGGAAAAACCACACTCGCGGAAGCTATGCTCTACGAGTGTGGAGTTATAAAACGCCGCGGCACGGTTGAGGCAAAAAACACTGTGTCCGACTATTTCCCCGTTGAGAAAGAATACGGCTATTCGGTATTCTCCACCGTTTTCTACGCCGAATTCCTTAACAAGAAACTCAACGTAATCGACTGCCCGGGAGCAGACGACTTCGTTGGCAACGCAATCACAGCCCTCAACGTTACGGATACAGGTGTGATTCTCGTTGACGCCCAGTATGGCGTGGAAGTGGGGACACAGAACATTTTCCGCACAACCGCATCGCTTAAAAAGCCTGTGATTTTCGCCATCAACCAGCTCGACGGCGAAAAAGCCGATTATGAAAACACACTCGAACAGATGCGCGAAATCTTCGGTAAGAAGATTGTCCCCATCCAGTATCCGCTCTCGTGCGGCCCGGGCTTCAACGCCATGATCGACGTGCTGCTCATGAAAAAATACTCATGGGGGCCTGATGGAGGTGTTCCAACTATAGAAGAGATTCCCGCAGAAGAACTTGATAAGGCACAGGAACTTCATCAGGCTCTTGTGGAGGCCGCTGCCGAAAACGACGAGACTCTAATGGAGAAATTCTTCGAGCAGGGACATCTCTCGGAAGACGAGATGCGTGAAGGCATCCGAAAAGGTCTGGTAGACCGCTCGATTTTCCCGGTGTTCTGCGTAAGCGCACTTAAGGATATGGGCGTTCGCCGCATGATGGAATTCCTCGGCAACGTAGTGCCTTTTGTCGACGACATGCCCGCGCCTGTCGATACCGCCGGCGACACCATCGCTCCCGACAGCAACGGCCCCCTGAGCATCTATATGTTCAAGACTACCGTAGAGCCACACATCGGCGAAGTACAGTATTTTAAAGTAATGAGCGGAACGCTCAACGCCGGTGCCGACCTCGACAACGTAACCCGCGGAGGCAAGGAACGCCTTGCCCAGATCTACTGCGTATGCGGTCAGATAAAGACTCCGGTGGATAAGCTGTGTGCCGGCGATATAGGTGCCACCGTGAAACTGAAAGATGCACGCACCGGCAATACTCTTGACGAGAAAGGATGCGAAATCGCGTTCGACTTCATCAAATATCCCGCACCGAAATATTCGCGCGCCGTTCGACCCGTTACGGAAAGCGACGCCGAAAAACTGTCCGGTATCCTTACCCGCATGCACGAGGAAGACCCGACCTGGGAAATCGTGCAGAGCAAGGAGCTGAAACAGACCATCCTTTCTGGCCAGGGAGAATTCCATCTGCGCACACTGAAATGGCGCGTGGAAAACAATGACAAACTCCCCATCATCTTCGAGGAGCCCAAAATTCCTTATCGCGAAACAATCACAAAAGCTGCCCGCGCCGATTACCGCCACAAAAAGCAGAGCGGTGGTGCCGGCCAGTTCGGCGAAGTTCACCTGATTATCGAGCCATATTCGGCCGATGCACCAATGCCGGACACATATCGTTTCGGCAATCAGGAGTTCAAAATGAGCGTTCGCGACACACAGGAAATTCCCCTGCAATGGGGAGGCAAACTCGTTGTCCACAACTGCATCGTGGGCGGCGCAATAGATTCCCGCTTTATCCCTGCTATTGTGAAAGGCCTCATGGACCGTATGGAGCAGGGGCCGCTTACCGGATCTTATGCCCGCGACGTGCGCGTCTGCATCTACGACGGCAAAATGCATCCCGTTGACTCAAACGAGATTTCCTTCCGCCTTGCAGCCCGCAACGCATTCTCGGAAGCATTCCGCAATGCAGCCCCCAAAGTACTCGAACCCGTATACGACGTTGACGTAATGGTGCCGTCCGACGTTATGGGCGATGTAATGAGCGATCTTCAGGGACGTCGTGCAATCATTATGGGCATGTCGAGCGAAAACGGCTTCGAGAAAATCTCCGCCAAAGTGCCCCTTAAGGAAATGGCATCCTATTCAACCGCTCTCAGTTCTATAACCGGCGGACGCTCGTCGTTCACCATGAAGTTCGCATCCTATGAACTTGTGCCCGGCGACGTTCAGGAGAAACTCCTGAAAGAATATGCCGAAAAGAATGCCGACGAATAACACCATCGTCTAACCTTCATTTTATCAATACTTTCGCAAGGCGATGTGCCGCAACCGGCACATCGCCTTCCTTAACCAAACAAACGCATCCAAACACATTCCACATCACAATTTTAGGGCAAAAATTCGTTTCGGAGAAGTTCCCGGTGGAATTTTTGAAAGAAAAATACGTTGTTTTGTAAATTTTTTATGAAAAGAACTTTGAATTCGAAAAAAGGTTGTTATATTTGCGGATGCAATGGAAAGCGACGCTGATTTAGATGCTTTTACTCCAAACGACCATAGCGTCGGCTCCTCCATGGCAGAGGAGTTGCTATTATTTTGCACAACATTCAATTACCTTTTTATAACCCTTTAAATTCATTCCACACGATGAAAGAATTAGTAGCTAAAATCAGCGAGCTTTGCGCTGCATTTGAAAAAGAAGCCAAACTTAACGTTGAAAACGGCAATAAGGCCGCTGGCACACGCGCCCGCAAGGCTTCCCTCGAGCTCGAGAAACTCATGAAGCAGTATCGCAAGGATTCCATCGAGGCATCGAAATAATCGCCCCGGATTCCTACACAGACACGTACACAGAAGAACCGACTGTTTGCCGGATTATACCGGACAAAACGGTCGGTTCTTCTATTATATCTTCTGTAGAAACTTGAAACAACAGACTTTTACATGTCGTCGTTTCGTGGATTATTATTGAGGATGCGTGTATCCTGCTTTTCAAGACATTTGTCAGCGCGGTTATGGTCAGCACGATTAATGTCGGCACCCCGATAATCTCTCCGCGGCTCTGCCGCTTTTGTAGTGTGTTTTTTGCAAGCCATAATATAAAAGGATTATTTAGTAACTGTTCAAATTATCTTATACTTTCCTGATATAATTATTTCTGGCAGTTACTTATCAGTTAAATCGTCAGATGGACTTTCCATCATCCATATTATACCAACAATCCCGGCCGGCGGCAGGTTCATACTATATTCAACAATCCTATAGGAATTACACGCTTACATCAGCAAGATGTCTCATCGATTTCAAGCGGCAATCTACACAGTTCGTCTATATAATCAAGTATTTCGTTGCGCCCACGCTTATCGACCGACGATGTGCGGAATACCGGAGGCAGCTCTTCCCACTGATTGAGAAGCTCAGCGCAATATGCCGCTGTCGAAGCCTTCGCAGCTGTTGAAGAAAGTTTATCTAGTTTGGTAAACACAATGCAGAACGGTACACCATTCTCCCCAAGCCACTGCATGAATTCCATGTCGTTGCGCTGCGGCTTATGGCGTCCGTCGATTAGCAGAAAAAGACACGTCATCTGCTGACGGTTGAGAATATAGCTCTCAATAATACGCTTTATTTCCGCACGGCTTTCCTTACTGCGCTGTGCATATCCATATCCCGGCAAATCAACCAGATACCATTGGTCGTTTACAAGAAAATGATTGATAAGCAAAGTTTTACCCGGCGTTGACGATGTCTTCGCCAACGCCTTCTGCCCGGTCAGCATATTTATCAGCGATGATTTGCCCACATTAGACCGGCCGATAAACGCGAACTCATGGCGTGCGTCGGATGGACATTTCCGATAGTCGGTATTGCTTATTACGAAACATGCGCTGTTTACAATCATTTGATTATGCAGTTAGTTGGTGAATGTTTATAACCGGCGTAGGTATCAACGATCTGCCGCGGCCGTAGACTGTTGCTGGCGACGGGCAATCTCAATAGTGCGGTTAAGTCGTTCACGTTCCACCTGAAGGTCGCGTGCCCGAATGGTTGCTGCGCTATAGGCATAAGCCTTCCCGACACCTTTAAGGACAGCCGGACTGATTTTTACCGACTTCTCCCCTCTGACGCCATAGAATATAACGGATGCACCCGCTACCTGGTTTGCTGCTACGGCATTTCTGGCTATAACACCGATTGTATCCGACTGCGCTGGCGAAAATGTAATGACTTCCGCCCCGCCGATACGATAATTGCTTTCACCATCGTATGCCACGTTCTGCGTACGGGCGTTGCCGGCGGATGTCTTCAGTCCTATCGACTGATGTTTCAGATTGCCCGCAGGATTGACCGAAGATACAATATAGAACTCCCCTATCTCGCTTACACGTGCCTCGATGCCCGTTGTGTTCATGAAGTCCGGACGATAAAGTTCCGGCGCAATCCAATAGCCTTCTATCATCCCGGGGGTCTTGATCCATTTCATTTGAGTCTTAAGACTTTTCAGAGTCTCGATATCGGCGTTGTATGTAGAATCGACGGCTGCCAATGCTTTTGTGGCTTCAGCTTCGATTACTTTCGGCCGCATGGCCATGGCCTCTCTCTGCAATGCGGTCTCTGCCGGAAATGTTTTCTGCAGGGAATCAAGAAGAGCTATCGACGAAGCGTAATTTCCGCTGCCGAAGTCATTCTCTGCCATAGTGAGCAG
>UREH01000122.1 GCA_900546835.1 uncultured Porphyromonadaceae bacterium | reverse complement strand
GATCTACACACTGCATATCGTCGGCAGCGTCAGATGTGTATAAGAGACAGCTGATTCCCCTCGCCTGTCGGAGCGAGCACCGGAAGGAGCCGCGCCATGAAGCGTGCTCCGAAATCCTTGAAGGTATTCGTCGGGCCATGAAAGAGTTCCAGCACGAACCTCGTGTCGTCGAGGCGCTTCAGAGGCACCTCGAAATCGAGCGCGTCGTCTACTATGGCCTTGAGCTTCGCCGAGGAGATAGTGTCGGCGAAAAGCGTGCTCATAACCACAAAGCCAACCTCCCGCAGCGACATTTCCTGAATGTTGCGGAACAAGGCCTGCGGCAACTTCGGCAGGCTGTCTGGCATATAGAGACCGCCGTCCGGAGCTATTCCGTTGGCTATGGCCTCGGAGAAACTGACTCTCGGAGAAACCCCGTTGGTGCTGTGCAGAATCATACTACAAAACTAACAAATCGTTGCCATATTTCCAACCCGAATTTCCCGTTTTGGCTCCGGCTGTCGGTTATGGTATGCGCAATTAGCTCTGACTGTTGTTGTTACGCTTTACATAATCGGTAAGATAGACCGTAAATAGCGGAAATACCACTATACCGACAATAGGCAGAATCATCACAACTATTTTCCCGGCCACCGTCATAGGCGAGATATTGCATCCTACCGTCACCATCTCCATGGCCGACCACCAGAGTGCCGTCATATACGTGTCGACCGATGGATTTACCGGGGCCTCGCGCTCGAAAAGTATCAGCGAGCAGAAATATACAATCAGCAGGCAGATCGACAGGTAGCTGTAGAACATGCTTACAACCGCGTTCTTCGATATATAACCTATTACAATCGCAAGTGCCAGCGCGCCCCTCGCCAGCGGCACGAAGCGTATGAAATATAGCGCGTCGGTGCCCAGATGGATGTCGAACACTGAGATGATGTTCAGATATGGAATCGACAACAGTAGAAACAGCGCTCTGCGGCGAACGAACCTCCACTTGCGTCGCGATAGCACGAGCCCGACAAAAAAATCGAGAATGAATACCACACATACCCACAACTGAAACGTCATGTAGCGGTGACTTTCAAGCAGAGGCACTTTTTTGAATGTATCAATCGAAATCACTATTATCAGCAGTACTGACAGTACGAGAACTACGGCGTTCATCGCGTCGTAGACAATCCGTCGTGTGCGGTCCGGCGACGTCAGGCTCTGTGGTCGGGCTGGAGTTGAAACATTGGCAGGCATAATCGATGATGTTTATAATTTAACAATTACGCCGGCTTTTTTGTTAACCGTCGTCTGTTTTATCCTCCGGCGTGAGCAGCGATTCTCCGAAAAATCGTAAATTTGCATCTGTTTCCGGGCGCTTTTCTCTTCTCATACCGCTCTCAGATACCCTCTAAAGTATTTGCAATGGATAAACAACAGGTTTTTTCTTCCGACACAGTGGTTCACGATTCCTGGGATCGCGATCACCTGTGGCATCCCTATACCTCTACAGCCAATCCGCTTCCTACCTATAAAGTCGTTTCGGCCGAAGGAGCCGAAATCGAGCTTGCCGACGGGCGCCGTCTGATCGACGGCATGTCGTCCTGGTGGTGCGAGATTCACGGCTACAACCATCCCGCTCTCAACCGGGCCGCAATCGACCAGATCGGCCGCATGAGCCACGTGATGTTCGGCGGTTTCACTCATCAGCCGGCAATCGATCTCGGGAAAAAACTGCTGGCTATGGGGCCTCCGTCCATGAACCATGTATTTTTCGCCGATTCAGGCTCGGTGGCTACCGAAGTGGCCATGAAAATGGCAGTTCAGGCCGCCGTGAGCCGTAGCGGCTCCCATCTTAAGACTAATTTCGCCACAATCCGCAACGGCTATCACGGCGATACATGGAACGCCATGAGCGTCTGCGATCCGGTCACGGGGATGCATGGAGCCTTCGGCACCGCCCTCCCTGTCCGCTTTTTCGCCCCGCAGCCCCGCAGCCGGTTCGGTGGCGAGTGGAATCCGGCAGACTTCGAGCCGATGGCCCGACTGCTTGAGGAGCATGCCGACGAGCTCGCGGCCGTAATCCTTGAACCGGTAGTGCAGGGCGCAGGCGGCATGTGGTTCTACCATCCGCAGTATCTCCGGGAATTGCGCCGGGAGTGCTCGCGTCTCGGCATATATCTTATTTTCGATGAAATTGCCACCGGTTTCTGGCGTACGGGGCGTCTGTTCGCCTGGGAGCATGCCGGTGTCGAGCCCGACATCATGCTTGTGGGTAAGGGCCTGACCGGCGGATATCTCACTCTTGCCGCCGTGCTCGCCACGGCCGAGGTGGCCGAGGCCATATCGTCGGGCGAAGCCGGCGTAATGATGCATGGCCCCACCTTTATGGCCAATCCCTTGGCTTGCGCTGTGGCCAACGCTTCGCTCGATCTCCTCGAATCTCAGCCGATGGCCGGCATTGTCGCCCATATCTCGCAGAAGCTTGAGTGCGGACTTGCTCCCGCGCGCTGCCTGACCGATGTGGTCGAGGATGTCCGTGTGCTTGGCTCAATCGGCGTCGTGGAGGTCAAACATCCTGTCGACGTAGGGCGTTTTCAAAAAGAGTGTGTGGCGCGCGGCGTCTGGATTCGCCCCTTCGGACGCATGATATACGTAATGCCTCCCTACGTTATTTCCGACAGTCAGCTCGACCGCCTCACCTCCGAAATGTTGAAAATTATAACTTCCGGAAAATGGATGTAAGAAGTTATCTGCAGCAGCTTCACGAAGAAGGCAATTACCGCGAGATTCCCACGGTGATGCCCCTTACGCTGACTGATTATTCCACAAACGATTATATGGGCCTGGCAGCCCAGCCTGAGCTTCAGGCCAAGTTCTTCGCTGACCCCATTTCCCAGCAGGTTCCGCTCACTTCGTCGGCGGCAAGACTCCTCGCGCCGCGTCAGATAGAATACACCAATCTTGAGGTTTTCCTCACGCTGCTGTATAAGCGCCATCGCGGCGAGGATACGGCTGCACTTCTTTTCAACAGCGGTTACCATGCTAATACCGGTCTTATAAGTTCCATTGCCGGAAAGAATACACTGATACTGGCCGATAAGCTTGTTCATGCAAGCATTATCGACGGCATAATGCTTTCGAAAGCCCCTTTCAGGCGTTTCCGCCACAATGATTTCGATCATCTCGAAAAGATGCTGGAGCAGGAAGCAACCGCCCACGAGCATGTGCTCGTAGTAGTCGAGAGCGTCTACAGCATGGATGGAGATGTGGCCGACATCGACCGACTCATCGAGCTCAAGCGTAAATATCCTGATGTAATTCTGTATGTCGACGAGGCGCATGCTTTCGGCGTGCTCGGTCCGAAAGGGCTCGGCCTTTCCGCGGCATCGAAGGCTCCGGCGGAAATCGACATCGTTGTCGGCACCTTCGGCAAGGCGGCCGCATCGATGGGCGCTTTTGCTGTTATAGGCCGCGACATGCGCGACTATCTGGTCAACACAGCCCGAAGTTTCATATTTTCCACGGCTTTACCGCCGATGAGTGTGGCCTGGACGCGTTTCACTCTCGGCAATCTCATTCAGATGGATAACCGTAGAGAGCATCTGCAGCGCCTCGGCGTTCAGCTGCGCGACGTTTTGCAGAAATACAGCGAACATCCCATTGCGGCCTCTCACATTCAGCCTCTTATTGTCGGCGACCCACATAAGGCGGTGGAGCTTTCGCGCCGGCTGCTCTCGCGCTATGGCATAAAAGCCCTCCCCATACGGCGTCCCACCGTTCCTCCGGGCACCGAGCGGCTGCGTTTCAGTCTTTCGGCCTCGATGATGCCTCGCGACATCGAGGCTCTCGACAGCGCTCTCCACGATCTGTTCTGAATTCTTTTTAACCTATAAGTGACTTGAAGAAATTAGTTAATGGTTATTTGCAAAGAATTTCGAGATGATTTTTTTCAGACGGCGGAGGGAGCGATGCGGGCATCGTGACCGACAACGCCGGAAAAAAGCACTCGAAAGACGAACAAAGAACCATTGAGTCCGAAAGTCACCGAATACATTAAATAATTTCTTTAAGTCACTTATGGCAATCTGCCCTCATTTCTGATGCAGTCGGAATTTATTTTCAAATCTTCGTCGCGCCGCCTCATAGTGCTTTTCCTGGGATGGGGAATGGATGCATCTCCATTCCGCCATTTGGTGCGCGGCGGATTCGATATTCTGGCGGTATGGGATTATACGGGCCTTGACCGTCCGGAGTGCCGTGAGCGTGATATGGCTCGGCTTGCCTCGGTTTGTGGAGGCTACGACGAAGTGGTTGTTGTGGCATGGTCGTACGGTGTCCGCATCGCCTCCGGCTTTTTGGAATCCTGTAGTGCTTCGCTTCCGGTTACGTTGACGCTTGCCGTCAACGGAACTCCCATGCACGTCGACGAGCGTTACGGCATCCCTCCGGCTATTTTCGATGGTACACTCCAACGTCTGGCCCAACCCACGGTAAGGAAATTCTACCGCCGGATGTTTTCCTCCTCCGAGGCGTTCGCCGGCTTTATGAAGTGTAAACCGGACCGTTCGGCCGAGAGTCTGAAATGCGAGCTTGAAGTGTTCGCGCGGCTGAAACCTCTCGACTCCGCTGCTGTATGGAATGTCGCGCTCATCGACGATGCCGATCTGATTTTCCCCTCCGCGGCTCAACGTGCTTTCTGGCCGTCGGAAAAGGTCGTTACGTTCGGCTCTCAGGGCCATTTTCCGGACTTCCAGTCGATACTCGACCGCTTTACCGTCGATAAATCGCTCGTGGGTCGTCGTTTTTCTGCGGCACGCGAAACCTACAGGCGCGGCGCCTCCGTGCAGCGGCGCGTGGCTGAATCCCTTTGGAGTAGGGTGGTGCCTTTGATTGAAGGAAAACGCGACTTCGGCCGGATTATCGAGGTTGGTGCCGGCACGGGCGTCCTTACCGAGCTGTATGAGATGGCTTTGTCCGGCGGCAGTTGCCGATACTCTTCTCTTGAACTTTGGGATCTTGCCGAACTCTCCTGTAAACTTCCCTCAAATGCTACCTGGCGTACCTGCGATGCCGAGACCTGTATACGTTCGGTCGCGTCTGAAAGTGTCGGTCTGCTCTTGTCCTCGTCTACGCTCCAATGGTTCCACTCACCCGAACGCTTTGTGGCCGAGGCTTATCGCGTGTTGCGGAAGGGTGGGATTGCGGCCTTCGCTCTCTATGGCGAAGGCACATTTTCACAGCTCAGGGAGCTGACCGGTGTTTCGCTCCGCTATCCTTCTTTGGCAACGCTGAAGGCGGCTCTCCCGGCCGAGGCGATAATCGAGGTCGGCGAAACTGAATCCATCAGTATGGATTTTGCCTCGCCCAAAGAACTTCTGCGCCACCTCAGGGAAACCGGTGTCAATGGTGCCTCCGAGCCTTCGCCTGCTTTGGCTCTGCGCGTCGCCCGCCGTTATCCAGGCTCTCCCGATGGCCGGTATCGTCTATCCTATTGTCCTTTATGTCTGATTTTCAGAAAACCATTGTAAAATACCTACTTATAATGAATCCTGTAGAATTGTCCGATGTCGATGCTTTCCTCAAATCCATGAAAGGTGCATATTTCATCAGCGGTATCCATACCGATGCCGGGAAAAGCTACTGCACCGGCTGGCTCGCCGCCGCATTGATGTCCGTCGGGAAGAATGTCGTTACGCAGAAGTTTGTCCAGACCGGCAATAAGGATTTTTCCGAAGATATCGAGCTTCACCGCCGCATTATGGGCGTGGACCCTATGGATGTCGACCTCGACCATACCACCGCTCCGCTGATATTCAGCCACCCCTGCTCGCCGCAGCTCGCCGCCCGCCTCGACCGTCGCGATATTCCGCTTGAAGTAATCGATGGCGCCACACGGCGTCTGCTCCAGAAATTTGAGGTCGTGCTTGTAGAGGGCGCCGGCGGCCTTATGGTGCCACTCACCGATGATTTCTTTACAGTCGACTACGTGGCCACGCGTCGGCTTCCCCTCGTTTTTGTGGTAAACGGCTCGCTGGGATCCATCAACCATGCGGTCCTCTCGTTTGAGGCCATAAGGGCTCGCGGCATAGAAATGCCTCTCGTTCTCTACAACACCCACTTCGACTACGATCCCCTTATTGCCGACGATACCCGCTCCTTCATTCTCCGCTATCTCAGCCGTCACTTCCCATCCACCGTTCTCCTTGATGTCCCTTCCCTCTGAGTATTATTGTCCGCTAAATCTTAGCCGATATATAGGGCTACAAAATTAGAAGGGTGCGGCAGATTCCCGAATCTGCCGCACCCTTCTTTCTCATTTAGTAGTTAATCTCCTGATTTTAGAGGAGATGGCGGTGTTCCCGTTTCTCAATCTTTTTCAGACGGTGATTGATGCGGTCGAGTTCGTGAACAGCCAATCCGGCTGCGATAAGAGTTGCTGCCTGCAGGGCGACTTTCACGATAAAATGTACGCGATGATGGCGGTGTGCATGCTTGAGTTCCATAGTAGTTTCAGTTTGTAATTGATCGTGTGTCATTTTGGCGGCTTGGAGTCCGCAGCATCTCTGCCTTAAATAAGTAGGCATAAACAACTGCAGATTCTTTCCCCGCTTTGCACAGATAACGCCATTCACGCCCCTTTTGTTTGCTTTCCGGTCTCGGATGCTTCCATCAATTGGCCTCCTGCCATGTCTCATACAGACTTTTGTCTCCGGGTGCCGACCTTTAGCGTGGCTACTCTCAGCCAAAGAAATTTTTTCAAAAATTTTTCGTAGACATCTCCCTCAACCACAGTTCTTTCTCGCATCAACGAGTGCTTTCCGGATTTTTTAGACTCGCAACCCCCACCTTCCTGTCGTATCTTTGCATCGCAATCAAAAATCGCTTCCCTCCTTCCAATCTTGCCCCAAATCCCGCCCGTATGGCCGGCGTCGCTATAAAAAACGCCATGACGCCAAAGATGCGGCGCTATAAATAGTCGCCATATGATTACGAGAATATCAGAACTCCGCAAATACCTCTTCGCCTTTCAGTGCACCCTCGGCCGTCGCCTCTCGCTCGCCGACATCGAGCTGCTGGGCCCCATCGAGCGCCACCGCCGCCTGGGCCGCTGCTCCCCGTGGATCGTCCACGACCACCCCGACCGCCCCGGCT
>UREH01000121.1 GCA_900546835.1 uncultured Porphyromonadaceae bacterium | reverse complement strand
TTTTTTCCAAAAGATTTTTGGAGCTGTTTTTGAGGGAATTTTGAGGTTTGAAGAGGGAGCGATGCGGGCATCGTGACCGATGAAAAGCTAAAAATTCACCAAAAAGAGCCTAAAAATCAGCAGACAATCCATTTGAAAAAATTTTTAGACAACCTCTCAGACTCCCTCGGGCTGGCGGGGAGCCTGCGGCCGCGAGAGGATGTCGAAGCGCTCCACCACGATTTCCGTTACGCTGCGCTTTATGGCATTGTTGTCCTGCCAGGCGCGGGTACGGAGTTTCCCTTCGAGGTATAGTTTCGTGCCTTTGGTGATATAGCGCTCGGCTGTTTCGGCGGCTTTGTCCCACATCACGATATTGTGCCACTCGGTGCGTTCGGGCATCTGCACTCCCTGTGCGTTGATGTACGGAGGATCCGACGTAGCGAGCGAGAACGTGGCATACGGGCGGTCGCCGACATAGCGGATTTCCGGTGCGCGGCCCACGTTGCCCACAAGTATGACTTTATTAACCGACATAAGCGTTCAGATTTTGGCAATAGCCTTCAGCATTCGCAAAAAATGTCTTAGAGGGTTTAATAATATCTGTTAAATTCCAACCGTAAGATGGTATTATGATTAATAGGAATTAAACTCATCGCATATTTTGGCCATTTTTGCCTCAAAATATGCTTGTTACAATTAAACATCTATTATGAAACACCCTCTTAAAGGCCTGAATTGCAAATTTAGCGATTTTTTCGCGAATCCACCCCTCCCCTATCCATTTTGTTGCCACCTCAACAAGTTCATCAACCCAATCCATACCGGAATCCAAGTGCTTAGGGACTTTAAAGTCCTTAAAGTATAAACAGGAAATGGCGGAGCGATTGGGGGTATGGGGAGAAATGGCTAAATTTGCAGATGGAAATGAAAGGAGAGAAAACGATTGCGGAGAGATTCGGATGGCTGCCCGTGGCGGCTGTCGCGGAGGATGTTAACGCATCGCTGAGGCGGACACCACGCCTCGTGGTGACGGCGCCTCCGGGCGCGGGCAAGTCTACGCTTCTGCCGCTCTCGATTCTCGAAGGGATGCAGGCGCAGGCATCGGAGACGGGTAAGGGCCTCAATAGGGCTGCCCGGCAAAGCGATCTGGGAGTCGACGGCAAGATTCTGATGCTGGAGCCGAGGCGTCTGGCTGCCCGCCAGGTGGCCATACGCATGGCCGCAATGCTCGGCGAACCGGTTGGCCGCACCGTCGGCTACCGAGTGCGCTTCGAGACACGCGTCAGCGAGGCCACCCGGATTGAGGTAATTACGGAGGGGATTCTCGAACGGATGCTCGTGGCCGACCCGACGCTCGAAGGGGTGTCGGCGGTGATCTTCGACGAGTATCACGAGCGCAGTCTTACCTCCGACGTATCGCTTGCCCTAACGCTTGAAGCCCAGGAGATTGTCCGTTCTGACCTGTGCATAGTTGTGATGTCGGCCACGCTCGACGCCGACGCTCTTTGCCGACGCTTGGACGCTCCACATATCCACAGCGAGGGGAAACTCTTCGACGTTGAGACCATCTACGGAGATGACATCGACCCGCGCGACTGCGCGCAGGCTGTCGCATCGGCCGTACGGAAGGCGCACCGCACCCACAAGGGAGATATCCTCGCCTTCCTCCCCGGACAGGCGGAAATCATGAAATGCGCCGAACTGCTCGCCGACCTCCCCGGGGAAACGCGAGTTCTGCCGCTTTACGGCATGCTGCCGCCCGAGCAGCAGCGGCGTGTACTCACACCGGCCGACAACGGGGATCGACGCGTGGTGCTCGCCACCCCCATTGCCGAGACATCTCTTACCATCGAGGGGATACGCATCGTGGTGGATTCTGGACTTTTCCGCACGCTCGTATACGACCCCGCAAGCGGGCTGAGCCGACTGACAACCGCTAAAATATCGCTCGATATGGCCCGTCAGCGCGCCGGACGCGCCGGGCGCCTCTCGGAGGGTGTCTGCTACCGTCTGTGGAGCCGTGCCGCCGAGCACCGCATGGCTCCTATGCGCGAGCCGGAGATACTTACCGCCGACCTTGCGCCGATGGTACTCGATATAACTGCCTGGGGCGAAAGCGACCCAAGCCGTCTGCCGTGGATTACGCCACCGCCACCGGGACACATAGCGCATGCACAGACGCTGCTCAAATCGCTCGGTGCTCTCGACGACGACGGCCGTATCACCACTGCCGGACGCCGACTGGCCGCTCTCCCCTGCCATCCGCGCATAGCGCGAATGCTCGACAGCGCCTCCACACCGCAGCTGCGTGCCCTGGCCTGCGACATTTCCGCCCTCCTTGAGGAGAAAGACCCGCTCAATGATGAGGCCGACGCCGACCTTACTACCCGCATCGCCCTGCTGCGGCAGTATTGCCGCAGCCGCTGCACAGGCCGCTGGCAACACATCGCCGACATCGCCTCGCAATACCGCCGTCTGATAGGATGCGAGGCCGACAACGCCTCATTCGATCCCTGCGCGGCAGGGCGGCTGGTGGCGCTCGCCTACCCCGAACGTGTTGCCATGGGCACCACCGACGGGCGCTATCGACTGGCAAGCGGCGAATACGTAGGCCTGAACGAGGCCGATCCGCTGGCAGGCAACCGGCTGCTTGCGGTGGCATCGACCGGCAGCAGGATATATCTCGCCGCACCGCTCAGCGAGGATTTCGCCGCCGAAGCCGGCCGGTGGATCGAGAACGTAGGGTGGGACTCGCGCGCCGCCCGCGCCGTGGCCCACAGCGAGTTGCGCATCGGAGCGCTGATTATTGCGACGCGCCAGGCCAGCGGGCCGGAAATACGTAAGCTCACCATTGATGCAATCGGCCATGCGGCGCCGAAGGAGGGGCTTTCGATGTTCGACTTCAACGACGACGTGCAGGCCCTGCAGACGCGCATCGCCACCCTGACCGAATGGCATCCCGAGCTAAATCTGCCGCAGGTAGATACCGGCTCCGTGCTCGCAACCGCCGCAGAGTGGCTTCCGATGTATATAGGCAAGGCCAACACCGCCCAGGAACTGAAGAAAATCGACATGACAACCGTAATCCGCGGCATGCTGAGCTACGAGCAGCAGAACGCGCTCGACACGCTCGCCCCCGCAAGCATCAAGCTCCCCGCCGGACGCACCGCCCGCATAGAATACCGCCGCGGAGCCGAAGCGCCGGTGGTGAGAGCACGCCTGCAGGACTGTTTCGGACTGAAATCGACGCCGAGGCTCGACGGCGGCAAGCGCCCCGTGCTTATGGAACTGCTCTCGCCAGGGTTCAAGCCCGTACAGCTCACACAGGACATGGAAGGGTTCTGGAAGACGACCTATTTCGAAGTGCGCAAGGAGCTGCGCCGACGCTATCCGAAACACGCATGGCCCGACAACCCCTGATAAGAAGCAATACAATATATGAAACTGACAATATTTTCCGCAATGCTGGGTGCCGCAATTGCAATGGCATCCTGCACTCATAAAAACACCACTACAGACACCGCCGCCGAGACGATGGCGGAGCTGGCCGACTCGCTGCAGGCCATAGCCGACAGCTGTCCAGGCGAGATGGGTATCGCCCTGATAACCGACCGGGGCGACACGCTGACAATAAACAATCAGGCCAAATACCCGATGATGAGTGTATTCAAGCTACATCAGGCCATCGCCCTATGCCACACTCTGAGAGAGGGCCGACATACGCCCGACAGCATCGTGACGCTGAACCGCAGTGAATTGAACCCTGACACGTGGTCGCCCATGCTTGCGGACCACAAGGAGGCGGAGATACGACTGCCGATTTCCACTCTTCTGAGCTATACCATCCGCCAGAGCGACAATAACGCCAGCAACTACATGTTCACGCATCTGCAAAACGTAGCCGTGGCCGACAGTCTTATCGCCACGCTGATTCCGCGCGAAAGTTTCAGCATGGTCTTCAGCGAGGAAGATATGTGGAGCAATCACTCACTCTGCTACCGCAACTTCACTTCGCCGCTGGGAGCCGCACTGCTGGTGGAACGACTGTTTGCCGACCGGGCTTTCCTCCATCCAGCCGACCGGGAAATGATAATCGCCGACCTGCGCGGCTGCGCTACCGGCACCGACCGCATCGTGGCGCCCCTGACCGATAAGCCGGGGGTCAGCGTGGCACACAAGACCGGTTCCGGCTTCAGAAACGCCGACGGCGTGCTGACCGCCCACAACGACGTGGGGCGCGTGCAGCTCCCCGATGGTCGGCACTATACGCTCGCCATATTTGTGAAAGACTTCCACGGAACAGAAACCGAGGCCTCCACCCATATGGCGAAAGCCTCCGAAACCGTCTACCGGTATTATCAGGATGCCACCGGCTCCGATAAGACACTCTAAAAAATACCAATAAAAAAGGCGGTGTGGCCCGCAGGGGGGGACACATCGCCTGACTTCATTTTCTGACTGCGTAAGCGCGGAAAAGAGGGAGATCAAGCCTCTTTCTTTGCCACTACGCGGCGCTCCTTGATACGGGCTTTCTTGCCGGTGAGGCCACGGAGATAGTAAAGTTTTGCGCGACGCACCTTGCCGTATTTGTTAACGACAATCGAGTCGATAAACGGCGACTCCAGGGGGAAGATACGCTCAACGCCGATATTGTCGCTCATCTTGCGAACGGTGAAACGTTTCTTAGCGCCTTCGCCGGAGATTTTGATCACAACGCCGCGATACTGCTGGATACGCTCTTTGTTACCCTCTTTGATGCGGTAAGCGACTGTGATGGTGTCGCCGGGGCCGAACTGGGGATGCTGTTTGCCGGTGGCAAATGCCTCTTCGGCTACCTTGATTAAGTCCATTTTTTAAAGCTTTAAAATGTTAACTAATGCTCGCAACATTCGCGGGCTGCAATGTCCCGCCAGCGGTTACGAATTTTCCGACCGCAAAGTTAACTCTTTTTCCCCTAACCGCCAAGCCCTCCCCCGAAATTTCCGGCGAATTTCCAGAATCCCGGTGCAATACTGTTGCATCCACCCATCTCCAGAGGCTAAGCGGCTGATATTCGGATGCACCGGGGTGCAGCTCTACTTTTGGCAGCCAACATGAATATCGCTACATGCGTCGACCGCTCAAATAAAGCGAATGAAATGCAAAAGGAAAGGGGATGTTGGGAAAATCAGAAAAAATGATTAAATTTGCGGGGTAAAGCTGACAGAAAAGCCAAAATCAAGCCATTAATCGAAATTATGACACGATTTAGCACATACGGCTATTTTTACTTCTTTTACTGCAAAAAGGAGCGGATAAGGCGTGTGGCTTTCTGACAATCGATTTTGCCCCGAAAGGTTTACAGCACAGATTCAACCGACCTCATAACGACGTCCCGCTCCACCAACGCAACAAGGTGAAGCGGGACGCTGTCTGAACGGCCAAGGCGCAAATCCGATTTGTCGCCGATGTAAAATTGAATAACAGATACCGATAAGATATGGATAATAAACGACGGGTGACTATTCAGGGTGTGGCGGGATGCTTTCACGATGCCGCCGCACGGGCGTATTTCGGCTCGCACTTCGAGGGCGAGGAGATTGAGACGGTGCCCTGCGACTCGTTTCCGGAGATGATGCGGCTGCTCGACGCCGACGCGTCGCTGCTTGGCATCATGGCAATCGAAAACACCATAGCCGGGGCGCTTCTGCAGAACCACGAACTTCTGCGCAAAAGCCGCGCCGTGGTTGTGGGCGAGCACAAGACGCGCATCTCTCATGTGCTGGCAGCGCTACCGGGCCAGAATATCGGCGACCTGACGGAGGTAAACTCCCACCCGATGGCGCTGATGCAGTGCGAGGAATATCTGCGGCGCCACCCCAATCTCCGTATGGTCGAGAAATTCGACACTGCCGGCTCGGCCCGCGAGATAGCCCAACAGCAGCTGACGGGGCATGCGGCCGTATGCGGCGAATATGCCGCCAAGCTCTACGGACTCAACATACTGGAGCGCGGTATCGAGACAAACAAGCGCAACTTCACGCGCTTTCTCGTGCTGGCCGACCCGCTCGTGGTGCCGGAGCTGCGTCCGAAGCCCGAGACTCTCGACAAGGCCTCGATCGTCTTCACCCTCCAGCACTCCAAGGGGGCGCTGAGCAAGGTGCTCACCATACTGAGTTTCTACGACATGAACCTCAGCAAAATCCAGTCGATGCCGATATTGGGGCGTGAATGGGAGTATCGCTTCTACGTAGACCTGACATTCGACAGCTATGTGCGTTACACCCAGGCCCTGGCCGCCGTGACACCGCTGATAAGCGAACTTCGCGTGCTCGGCGAATACCGCCAGTGCGACAACGAAATCTGACATCCCCCGACAATGACACACAATAAAATAAAAATAGCTCCCGCCGACCGCGTCGACGAAATCAAAGAATACTATTTTTCGCGCAAGCTGCGCGAAGTGGCAGCCATGAAGGCCGCCGGTGCCGACGTGATTTCGCTAGCCATCGGCGGTCCCGACCTGCCGCCATCCCCCGAGGTAATCGACGCACTCGCCGCCGAGGCCGCGCGTAGCGACACCCACAGCTACCAGCCCACCACCGGCGCTCCCGCACTGCGGCAGGCATGGTCCGACTGGTACCGCCGCTGGTACGGCGTAGCGCTCGACCCCACCACCGAGCTCCAGCCGCTCATCGGCTCGAAGGAGGGTGTGATGCTGCTCTCACTGACATTCCTCAACCCCGGCGACGGCGTGCTCGTGCCCAATCCCGGATATCCCACATATAGCTCCGCATCGAAACTCGCCCAGGCCGAAATCTTCAGCTACGACCTGACCGCCGGGCGCGGCTGGCAGCCCGATTTCGACCAGCTCGAGGGGATGCCGCTCGACCGCATAAAGATGATGTGGGTGAACTATCCCCACATGCCAACCGGCACACCGGCCGATATGGAGGTGCTCCGCAGAATCATCGACTTCGGGCGCCGCCACAACATAGTGATATCCCACGACAATCCCTACAGCTTCATCCTCAGCGAACGCCCCACGAGCATAATGCAGATTGAGGGAGCGCGCGAAGTGGCCGTGGAGATGAACTCGCTGAGCAAGAGCCACAACATGGCCGGATGGCGCATGGCCGTGGCTGTCTCCAATCCCACCTTCATAGGATGGATGCTGAAGGTAAAATC
>UREH01000120.1 GCA_900546835.1 uncultured Porphyromonadaceae bacterium | reverse complement strand
CTCGCCGTGCGTATCCTCAGCCTCGCCGACGCCGACCTGGCAGCACGCTACGGCGGCTGGCGCGCCGACCTCGGCAAGAAAATCGTAAAGGCCAACGAGGAGCTCGCGGCCATAGCCTACGACTTCAAAACCAACTGACCGATAATGAACGATATATTCAACTACAGCCGCCGACGCTCGTCGGTGGCGCATGTGGCGTCGGTCGACGTGGGTGGCCATAACCCCATCCGCCTGCAGTCGATGAACAACACCACTACAACCGACGTCGAGGCCTCCGTGGCTCAGGCGCTGCGCATCGCCGCTGCCGGAGCCGACATTGACCGCCTTACAGCCCAGGGTGTGCGCGAGGCGCAGGCCATGGGTGAGATTCGCCGCCGCCTTCGCGAGGCCGGCTGCACGATGCCGCTGGTGGCCGACATCCATTTCAACCCGCGCGCGGCTTTCGCCGCCGCCGAGACCGTAGACAAGGTGCGCATCAACCCCGGCAATTTCGTCGACCCCGGGCGCGTCTTCAAGCAGATCGAGTATACCGACGAGCAATATGCCGCCGAGCTGCGGAAAATCGCCGACACGTTCGGCCCATTTCTCGACATATGCCGCCGCAACCATACGGCCGTGCGCATCGGAGTGAACCACGGGTCGCTCTCCGACCGTATCATGAGCCGCTACGGCGACACTCCCGCCGGGATGGTGGAGAGCGCCATGGAATTCCTGCGCGTGGCCCGCGACCGCGATTTCACCGATATTGTAATCTCGATAAAAGCAAGCAACACCGTGGTGATGGTGGAGACAGTGCGCCGCCTCGTGGCGGCCATGGAGGCCGAAGGAATGGCGTTCCCGCTCCACCTGGGCGTAACCGAAGCCGGCGACGGCGAGGACGGCCGCGTGCGCTCGGCTGTGGGAATCGGCACTCTGCTCGCCCACGGTATCGGCGATACTATCCGCGTGAGCCTCAGCGAGGAACCGGAGGCCGAGATTCCCGTAGCCCGCGAACTCGTAGACTATATCGCCGCGCGCGCATCGGCGCCTCGCATCGAGGCCCGGGCCGTTGAGGGCTATGACCCGCTGGCTCCCGCGCAGCGCCATAGCCGTGCCATCGGCAACGCCGGTGGCGAGAATGTGCCCGTAGTGCCCGGACTGGATGAGATTGAGGCGCCGCTTCTGCGTCTCGACGCCTCCGTGGGGCCTGAAGCCGTCGCCGCAGCCGCCAAGGGTGCGCCCGACCATATTGTGGCGCTGACCTCGCACCATGCCAACCCCGTAGGAGAGGTTGCCGCCGCCATCCACGGCATGATGCGCGCCGGCGCTGACAATCCTGTTGTGGTATGCCTCGACTACGGCCAACTGGAGCCTGAGAAGGTGGTGATACGCGCTTCGGCCGACTTCGGCACGTTGCTGCTCGATGGCCTCGTCGACGGCGTGGAAATCCGCGCCGCGAAGATGGATGCTGAAGCCATCGGCCGCCTCTCGCTGGGCATCCTTCAGGCAGCGCGCCGCCGCGTGAGCCGCACGGAGTTCGTGTCGTGTCCGGGATGCGGGCGAACGATGTTCGACCTCCAGGCCACCGTGAAGGTGGTAAAGGCTGCCACATCCCACCTCAAGGGGCTGAAAATCGCCGTGATGGGGTGTATCGTCAATGGTCCCGGTGAGATGGCCGATGCCGACTACGGTTATGTGGGCGCCGCCGCCGGAAATGTGTCGCTCTATCACGGCAAGGTGGCCGTGGAGAAGAATATCCCCTCGGAGCAGGCCGTAGACCGCCTTGTGGCGCTCATCAAGGCCGACGGTCGCTGGACTGACCCTCAGGCTTGACCCCTCGGAAAATCTTGAAAACCGGGATGTACAGTTATTTCACACTATCCAATGGCCTGCGCGTGGTCTGTCAGACAGTTTCCGCCAGGGTCGACTATTTCGGTGTGGCTATCAACGCGGGTAGCCGCGACGAGGCGTCCGGACGCTTCGGCCTCGCCCATTTCGTGGAGCACACCATCTTCAAGGGAACGCTACGGCGCCACGCCGCGCATATCATAAAGCGTATGGAGGCGGTTGGCGGAGAACTCAATGCCTACACCACCAAGGAGGAGACGGTGGTCTACAGTGTGTTTCCTCATGGCAATCTCGCCCGCGCCGCCGAGCTCGTGGCCGACCTTGTAGTGAACTCGCAGTTTCCTGCCGCCGAACTTGCCAGGGAGCGCGAAGTGGTGCGCGACGAAATCGACAGCTACCTCGACGTCCCGTCGGAGGCCGTTTTCGACGATTTCGAGGACATAGTGTTCGCCGGATCGCAGCTCGGCCACAATATCCTCGGTGAGTCGGCAAATCTCGATGCATTCACTCCGGAGGTGTGCCGTGCCTATATCGCCTCAACTTATACCGCCTCGCGTATGGTGGCTTTCTACCGCGGAGGGATGGGAGCCGAGCGCCTGCGCGGAGTGCTTGAGCGCTGTTTTGGCGCGCTTCCCGTCGAGGGGACGGCTCCTGAGCGCGTCGCGCCGCCGGTGGTGGCTCCCGCAATCCATATCAAGCACATTGACTCGCATCAGGCACACTGCGTGATGGGCGTGCGCGTACCGTCGATGTTTTCACCCGAGCGCTATCCGCTCGGACTGATAACCAATATACTTGGCGGTCCGGGGATGAACTCGCGCCTTAACGTGGCGCTGCGCGAGCGCCGTGGACTCGTCTATTCCGTCGACGCCGGCCTGACGGGGTGGACCGACTGCGGCCTCTTCACCGTATATTTCGGCTGCGACCCGGAGGATGCGCCGCGGTGCGCCGACCTCGTGCGCCGCGAGCTCCTGCGCATGTCGGCCGAGCCGCTTACTGCACGCCAGCTGCAGGCGGCGCGTCAGCAGTATCTCGGGCAACTCGTCGTAGCCTCCGACAACCACGACCAGACGGCTCTTAACGCCGCCCGCGCTACGCTCTTCTACGGCCGCGTGCTCCCCGATGCTGAATTTCGCGCCCGTCTTGAGTCCATCACCCCCGAGCAGCTTGCCCATGCCGCCCGCCTCCTCCACCCCGATCTCCTCACTACCCTCACCATGGGTTGACCCCCATTGCTATTAATTTTGTCGCCTCTAAGGGGTTGTAGGTCAGTAGGTGCGAATCATTTCGCACCTACTGAGGTGGGTTACAATAAGATTGGGATTGAAAGGATAGCGCGGGCGCTCGGGGGGAGCGTCCGCGCTATCTGTATCATGGGGTATAGGGTGTCGATACGCCCTTGAGGGGTTACTTGGCGAGTTTAAGCGATGTGAGGCCGTTGGTGAGGATGTAAAGGCCTCGGGGAAGGTCGGTCAGGGCGTCGGCCTTTGCTACGCTGCGGCGCAGGAGGATGCCTCCGGTGGTGTAGACGTCTACCGGCGTTTCGTCGGTGATAGTCTCCTCGGCCTCGTCAGCAACCTGCTCGACTCCGGTAAGGATATTGGTGTCGTCGTTAAATACGAGCATCGGGAGGGTACGGGAGGCGCCGTTCTCAACGGCAGGCACTTTGTTGACGTATGCGCGGTATGCTTCGATTTTCTGCGGCTCTTCGTTGTCGTTGCGGAAGAATGCCTGGAGATAGTCGGACTTACCGAGAGCATAGTGCTCGGGATATACGTTGGTGTCGACCAATACACCGGTCAGGGTGCGGTCGGGGTCCTGGGAGTCGGTGTAATAGTAGTTGGTGTTCATCGGTTTGCCCGTGAATGTGTAGGTGTAATCGCCGGTTGCTTTGGTGGCAGAGGCCTTGCGCGGAGCGGCGGCAGGATTCCTGCCTTCCATTTCGCGGCCTTTCAGCTCCTCGACGTTGTTGTTGACTACAACGTAGGGGATATTGGCGGCAACAGTGTTGCAGATGTCCTTCTCTATTTTGTAGTATTCGATAGATCCTTCGCGCTCGGTATCTTGTTTCTTCGGGGTTATACCGGTTACACGAAATACCTGCAGGTTGTCGTTGTTGAGTTTCTGTACTTCTGTATCAGGCAGGTCGAAGGGCAGAATCATTGTGTTGTAGTGCATCGGGAAGTCGAGGGTTATCGACTGGTCTGCCGGGTTGGAGGCCGGCTGATATTCGAGCCGCAGGTTGTCGATGGTAAAGGACGTCGCTGAGCGTGTATGGAGTTTGTTAAATTTTATGTTCATCTCACCGTTGGTGACGGTAATACCATCAATTGTTATCCAGCCATTTCCAGTGCGGAAATATTGGCCTGCAGCTTTGAAATTGTTGTGCTCACTTCCCGATGTGGCAGCGGGATTAATTGATTTATTTCCGGCTGTGATAGTAAAATTCATATCGCCGGTATTTAGGTTGTGGTTATAAACTTGACATTTGAAACGATAAGTACCATTTGGAAGTCCGGTTACGGTTGTCTCGAATGTAAAAGGGGTTTTTTGTGTTCTTGTCTCATTATTGTAGTAGTGCATTACTCCGCCATAACCGTAATCAGAATTACTCTTATTCCATTCATGAATCAGATTTCCTGAAGCATAGGTAGTAAAAGAGGTTGTGACATCGCCGGTGCGGCTCCATTTATCGAAGTTGGCGCTGTTGTTGGGGAAGTTGTAGCAGGGGATTTTGTATGTAACGTCGAGCCAGCGGTCGGGGTGTATGTGTCCTTCCGTTGTGAGGCGGTTCGTTCTTTCTTCTTCGGAGATGATTTCCCATTGCTGGGCGTGGTCGCCGGGATGATAGTCTTCCAGAGTTACTTTATAATCAGGATGGTAATAAGGGGTAGTATCGGAATTTTTAGATGCAGTAAGCACCTTCACTACGTTATTGACGAGAGTGGAGATTACGTAGATGTCGTTGCTTCCGCTTACTTTGGTGAGCGACCAGTCGGTATTCACACCATCTACATAAAGATTGCTTCCAAGCATATTGGCAGTGAAAACGGAATTTAGCTTGAAGGTATTGTTGTCGCTGCTCTGGATGGTGAATGCAGCACCGGGTTTATCGACAAGTACCTGACCGTCCCACTTACCACCACCGGTGATGTAGTCGCCCGTAAGCATGCTACGGAGGTAGTATGATTTATCACCGAAGGGATTTGCAGGAGGCTCGATGGCCGGCTGGAATACATCATCGGCATTGGCGACCTTCTTGATGGTGAAATCGATTACAACCGGGGGATGGTCGGCGAAAGCTACTCCGGGAACGTTGGATTTGAACCCTTCGTCGTTAAGAAAGCTGTTGGCAATCAGCTGCACGCCATTAGCTTTTTTATTGTTGATATACCATACTTTATCCACAACCTCTCCTTTCTGAGCACCGTAAGTACCCACCATAAGCGAGGGGGACCCGAGTTTGGGAGGTACGCCATACCACTGGAAGTCGACCCATGGATCGCGCACTTGATAGGGCTGGAGGCCGTTGGCATCGGTGTAATTGTTGACGGTGTTGAACACCCATTCCTCAAGGTTGTCGCGGGTGTAGCGGCAGTTGGAGTCGCCCATAATGAGGATGGGGCGGGTATTGAGCCCCTGGGCGTCGCGGTCGAGAATATATTTTACCCAATTATATACTTTATAGTACCAACGTAGCTGATAATACATATTTCAAAAAAAAAAACTATGTTACTTAATCAAGTTCCAACAATTGAGAATACGGGCGTGCTACTATCATGGGCTACAAAAGATACAGCCAAACCATTTATATTGGAATCTAAAAGCACGGCAATTACCCCCCCGACAATGCAGGTCATAAATCCAATATCGGATTCGGATTCTTAACGATATTTGCAGGCTCAATTAATTTGGGAACCTTAGTCACAGGTCCATGTCATGCAAGCGTGTCAATATTTTCAGGAACCTTATGCGACGATACTGCTTATGAATCTGCAGTACATGCTGTATTCATGACATCTCCACATCTTTATTCAAATACTCAAAGATTGTCTGTAATCCCCAAAATAAACCCAGTGGTAGTTACAATCACTAATTGTATTCTACAATATTGGATGTTCTTGGTATAAGTAAATACTACCTAATCAGCACAATATTAACATCATGCTGTTATACATATTTCACAATCATTCTCCTCAATAAAATTCAGCATCTTGGCATCTCGTAATGACAATAATGCAGATTTTATTTCAGATATGCATGTATTCTTTCCAGTGTTATTAATCAATCTCCTTAATTGTCTATAGTTCACGGGGACATTCTTTGGAGCTACTGATAAACATCTATATATAACCTCATTGATTTCTTGGAAACGTTTCATTCTTTAATTTCTTTATGAGCAATTTATCTCGGTCGGCAAACCTTTCAAAATTGCTCGGTTTATCACAAAGATAAGCAGAACTCGCAAAAAAACGGCAAAATTTGGATAAATAAAGTAAGTGTTTGGTATTGAGGAGAGTTAAGCCAAATTCTTCTATACCTTTCCAAATCGCTAAAATGCAGGATAATGAAAGGTTAAGAGAAAGATTTGCTACTTATCCGTTGCCTTTTTTAGCCCCGGATAATCCGGCAAAATAACGCTTGACCACCTGCGGTTTTACCGTTCACCATGCAAAGAACCCTATATTTTGCCCGTAAAGATAACCGTTTTTTTCCGTTTTTCATGGAAATACAGGTTATGTTACCGGCATCCGGGGTTTTATTCTTTGTTCCGCTATAATTTTCATAACTGTAAATAACTCTATATCAAGTAATTTTGCAACATAAAAAA
Organism: uncultured Porphyromonadaceae bacterium; assembly: GCA_900546835.1. GTDB lineage: Bacteria > Bacteroidota > Bacteroidia > Bacteroidales > Muribaculaceae > UBA7173. The sequence continues at coordinate 495 of UREH01000120.1, read as the reverse complement.
AATAGAGTTATGAAACAGACGGATGTAACGGTTACGTTCTACCTCAAAAAGAGCGAAATGAATGACGAGGGACATTGCCCGGTCATGGCGAAACTTGCCGTCGGCAAATTTTCAGAAGCGGCTTTTAGCGCGAAAATGTCCGTACCCGCTGCACTGTGGGCATCCGGACGTGCCACGGGTAAAAGTAACGCCGCGCGGGAAATCAACCGGCAACTGGACGATTTGCGAGCTTCAGCCATTTCCATTTATGCCGAACTGTCAGCCACCCGTGAGAATGTAACGGCTGAAGAAATAAGGAATCTGTTGTTGGGGACAGCTTTCGGGCAGGAAACCCTGTTGGGTTATTTCCGGACGTTCATCGAACATTTCGAAAAACGTGTCGGCGTGAACCGGGAAAAGGGAACAGCACAATCTTACCGCTATGCTTGTAACTGTGTGGCTGCTTTCATCCAGGAGAAATACAAGTTGTCGGATGTTCCTTTCACGGCCCTGAAC
>UREH01000119.1 GCA_900546835.1 uncultured Porphyromonadaceae bacterium | reverse complement strand
GCTCAGTGTCTCGTGGGCTCGGAGATGTGTATAAGAGACAGCCGCGATATGGGGCAGACATTCGTTATCGTCACTCACGACGAGCATCTGGCCTCTAATTGCGACCGGGTAGTGCGCATGGCCGATGGCCGTATTACCGACATAATCTCCAACCAATGACACTTCACAGGGCATACGCACTCATACGCGTGATATTATTTGTCTCCGCAGGCATCCTGGCCGCCGCATGCCGCGACGACGGAGATGACGCTGAGCATCAGCCTACCCTTTACGACATCGCCGAGATTGCGGACAAGACGGCCACCTCGACCGTGTTCACCGTCTATCGCCCCGACGCATCGGAAACGGCAGTAACGCTTTCGGCTCCCGGCGTGTCGGTGGGCGATATTGAGGTCGGCACGAGCGTATTCCTCGCATATATCCCGGAAAACGGCAGACCTTACACCTCCGGACGCATCAGCGTGGAGCGCGTCAGCACAATCAACAACTCCAGCCTCAAGCGTGGCACGGAAATGAGCCTTCGAGGGTGGAATGAGGACCCCGTCTGGCTTCAGAGCCTATGGCCAGCCGGCGACAAAGTGTGCGTGCGCCTCCTCCTGCCATATTCCACCGAGCCGCGGCGCTTTGTGCTTGTGGTTGACGATGCCACCTCAGACAAACCATATCCCGACGCCTACCTTTATCACCGCCGCAACGACCTGCGGCCCAACTTCAATCGCCAGTATTACGCCGCCTTCAACCTGGCCGCCCTCTGGGCCACACCCGGCATCGAAGGCCTCACCATCCACGTCGCCAACTCCAACAACCCGACCCTCACTACCTTCCGCCTTGCCAATCCACGTCCTCAGCAAAATGCTTCCGGTGCCGCAAAGTAGTCTTGCCCAACAGACCACAAAAGGCCCATATGTATTCCATCCCCTGACGAGCACGGAGGAGTATAATGAACGAAAACTTGACGACAATCTTTTTGCCGATATGACGAATACAACACACGCATACACGACTATTGTTGTGTGGAATGGGTACCGGGCTAATTCGAGGTATTCCATCTCGGTCCGTTAGGACACCTCTGAGGCTGATTGCCGTTCCTTCGTGTCCTTTATCGCCGTTGCATGATAAGGACTTTTACAATTGCCCTGCCACTTGTCGCTGGTGTCAGCAATTCATGAGTCAAGCCTCTGATAATCCGCCTTCCAATGTTGTCGGCATCTTACATATTCGCCCTGGGTGGCCTGTACTATTTTTATATATCGATTGAATATAGTTTGTGCTCTTTCAGCCAATAACCGTCGGCTAACTTCGGGTGCATAAATGTCCCCTGAAAACTCATGACGATGCGTTTCATCACATTCTCTGAAGGAATATTTGGAACGGCAGTGAAGGAGTAAAGTTTATTACAAAAGTGTTTCTCGCGGGCATAGTCCAGACAAGCCCCTGCAGCTTCACTTGCATACCCTTTATGCCAGAACCTATCTGAGATGCGCCATCCTATTCCCCATCCGGAAGAGAAAGGAGCATTGAAAGTAAAACGGTGGAATCCGACATATCCTATAAACTCACTGGTTTCTTTAATTTCAACGGCATATAATCCGGCGCCTGTTTCTTCAAATTCGGCGTTGATGCGATCCGCGAAGGAATTTGATTCATCGGCAGATAAAGTCGCCGGAAAATATTTCATGACATTTCTATCGCCGTTCATTTCAGCGAAAATATTCCTGTCTTCATATTTCCGGGAACGCAATAATAGCCGTTCAGGCTCCATGTAGATTTTTATATTGCTTTTGTCCTCAGGCTACTTCCTGAAATTTCCTATTATCTCCCCGGTCTCAAGGATTCTCTGAATCTAAATCTACCTCCGTAGTAGCCCAAAATACTAACAATATTCTGACAAGAGTCATCAGATCTTGATGTCCATCCAGTTCTTACCGTCAAGGCGCGCAAATCTGAGGATATTTCCTTCTTTATATACATAGCCAATAATGCGGTCATTGACTGACGCTTTGGCATCGCGGTTGTATGAACTTAAAACTGTGTAGCTCTTTGAGATTTCTGGGGTCTTTATGATTTTGAGGGTGAGTGACATTCTCCCACGAGAATCGCTTACTTTCTGAACTTCATCATTTCGGATATTCCGGATGAAGAACCCATCAGAATTTTCTACCATCTGATATTTGGCGAATATTGTTTTAGATGTGATTTCATTAGAAGAATTTTCTTCCACTTCTTGCTCATCATCTTTGACTTCTTCAGAATCATTTTTGATTTGAATGCCAATTTTCTGAATAAGAGACATCTCGTCAATGCCTTCACTTAAGTCTAGGCTTCTGGGTGAGCCTTCGATTAGAACATCTCTCTGTTTTTTGGATGAACTATATTCAGAAGACTTTTGAGGTTGGCCATCAAAGTACAGTTCCCAGGGACGCTCATCATCTGGAAGCCCGAAACGTCCATACATGCCCACATTGTCAAGGATAAGACATTGTTTATCTCCGTTCCGTCTCAGGCCTCTACCTACTTGTTGAATATACTTTACCAATGACCGAGTTGGTCGGGCCAATTGTACAAATTCCAGATCTGGACAATCGAAACCTTCTGAGAATATATCAACATTGACTATTATGTCCAGTTCGCCATTCTTAAAATCCTGAACCAGTCGTTTCCTTAGATATCCCGGAGTTTCAGAATCGATATCTGCAATGCTGATGCCAGCATCTCGATATTGCTGGCAAATGTGCTTGCTATGCTTTCGTGAGATACTGTATATGATTCCTTTCTTTCCTTTTGCAAACTTAGAATAACTATCAAGAAGTTGAGCGCGGATACGTCCGGTATCTACAACAGTTTCAAGGGCACTCGTCTTGTAATCCCCGTCAATACCAAAGTCTCTAATTGCTTCAATCTCATGGCAGAGTTGACTATCAACAGGCACTGAATAATATTGATATGGAGCCAACCAACCCTTTTCAAGGAATTCTTTAATGGGCATTGATGGCACGAGTACATCAAAGCCACTTCGGAAACCTTGACCGTCCATGCGCCAGGGGGTGGCTGTCACTCCGAGTTTCTTTGATTCGGGATAAAATTCCCATAGTCTTTGATAAGAATTGGCAGTAGCATGGTGAGCCTCATCTATTATAATAAAGTCTGCATCAAAGGCTTCGGCTAACTGGCGATTTGACAGATGAGTAATAGTCTGTATCGATGCCACTTGGACCGATTGTAGCAAATCTCGCCTTTCTTTGAATGCCCCGGCGATAATTCCGTGAGGGATTCTGTATCGATTAAGACTCTCGTCTATCTGTTCTATGAGTTCAGTACGATGAGCTATTATCAAAATCCCTTTACGCCTATGCTCTTGCAATGCGCTGAGAGATATGTCCCTAATCACGGAAGTAAAAAGGCGCGTCTTTCCTGTACCAGTAGGCATCTGATACATGACATTATTCACACAATCCCACTGACCAAAGATTTTTTCTTTGGCCTCTTGCTGATAATCTCGCAGCGTATAGTCGGGGCGACAAAGCTCGAGATACATTTATTCTATTCCGATTGGAGTGAAAGCAATATTGTTCGGAGGGTCTCAACCTGAGTGCGAACGAGGGGTTTCCCCTTGGCCTTTTCCCAGGAGTCTCGCATGGAGGCCAACTCGCTTAGCCACTTAGTTTTGTCCTTTTTTGTTTTGAAGGGTTCACCAACATTGATGGCAAATTCCTTTTCAAATGTAATGACAGAGGGATTGTCCTCGGACTTGTAGCTCCAATGTTTCTCAATAATCGATTTTAGGTCGGTGAAATCAATGAAATCAACCCAATCGGCGTCCTCGGCATTGAAACTGTCATCTGCAGCTTCACGTTCGTTTATGCGGTTCTTGCATCTTGCTCTGACTTCGGAGACTGCAGACTCCCACCTGTCACCATAAAGTTCTTGGATTTTTTCAATCACATGTTTGTGGAGAATTTCCATAATGGATTTACCCATTTTCTGACCTTCCTCTTGTAGGTCCTTGTCTTGTGTTTCGAGCCAATTCTCGAATCCGTCAGGCATAAATTCCGGCATTTTTTTATTGACGGATTGTTGGAATTTTCTCAACCAAGTTGTATCGGCCTGTTGACCGCGTATAATTTCCAGCTCAGTTGCATCTTCTTCGGGTAGATTTGAAAGGTAGTCGGCCAAAATCTGCAGATAAGGCGAAAGAGCCTCCATTTGTTTTTCAAGTGACGATTTTTGAGTGAGTTCTCCTTTGCGGATGAGGTGTTTATGGGCAGACCCAAGGAACACTATGAACCCGTATGTTCCTCGGTTGGACTCGATGTAGCGATCATAGTATTTCGGTTCAAGATTTCGTTGCATGAAACCGTAACATTCTTTGAGAAGCCGGGCTATACGTTTCTTGCTATCGTTCATCGCATCTTCCGTATCAGTTAGATGGCAATCATAGAGGCATACGTCAGTATCGTCTGTATATGCTTTTTGTGTGCCTTTTGGAAGTAGCGATGATTTCTTGAGCGCTTCATCGAAGGGGCGAAATGTCAGTTTCGCATTGTCCTCGCCCACAGATATCTTATTATATAAAATACAATTCGCATCTCTCGACAGCATCTTTATTATAGATGAGCGCAGTGCTAGCATTCGGGAGTCTACTCGGCCCGATGCCCAGTTTAAGTCTTCAGCCAAGTCTAGGCGCAGAGAGGGGCTCACGGCTTTTTGGTTTTCATTGATATCCATGAATATCTGCAACTGGTCTTTGGACTCCATGTTGACGAAAGCCACGACCGGTATGGTATTGGTGTCCTTATATTTAGTTCCGGCGTAACCATATACACGATGTTGGCCGTCGATGATATACGCAATACCATATGCATTTGGAAGAATCAACGTGCCGAAATGTGAATCGCTATCGGACGACGTTTTACCTGCGGATTCGAATTGCACTTTTAGTTTCTTATCTTGGCAGTCGAAGTTTATTATGATGGAGTTAGGAAAATATCCTCCGTTATTGATAAACGCTCCGATACCCTTAAGACGACTTGGCACCAACAGGCGTTGGTAAGTCGGTGCCATAGAATCATTAACCTTCGTGCGATGAAGCACAAAGCCGATTTTCAACAAGGTGGCAGGTTCAACAGAGAGCATATAGTAGTCATGGCCGCCCATATTGCCTTTCAATGCTGGGATACGGATTTTTTCGCTGTTGATGAGTTCGTTCTTAAACATCAGTCCATAGAATTGGTACAAGACCGAATTCTTATAGGACTTCACGAGATTCGCCACGTAGTTGAAGGCGTTCTCGTTAAAATGGAAAATCTTTTTGTCATCCAGGCGACGCAAATCTTCGCTCTTTTCAGGGAATCGGTAGTTATGCGTGGCAAACACAAATTTAATCTTCTTGTCGTTGCCATACACCTCTTTAAGAGCACGAGTCACCCCTACTCTAGTTTGCTCCAAATGGTCGATATCAGTCTTGAACGATTTTGACTTAGGCGTTTCGGCAGCTTTACATTCTACCACGAATATGGCTTCATCGCCTACGGCAAGGACATCAATTTGCTGATGATCACCTGTACCATCGCCCCATTGGATAACGAGGTTCTCATCTATGTTGAGGTTTTTAAATCCTAACTCATAGAATAAAGCCCAAACCTTGTCCTCGAACAAGCGACCGGCACGCTTACGACGTTGCATTTTAGCCTTGCGCTTACTTTGGCTGACTATCTCCCAACCATCCTTTTCGTAATCTTCAACTTCATTGAGTTCGACCGAGGTTTCGTCAAACTCCTTTTTCTTAGCCTTGTATTTACGGCTGAGCACAGTTGGATCGCTCGTGACATGGTCGCGAATCTGTTGCTTCTGTTGGTCGTTTAAGAATGCCATATGCTATAATAATGGAAGTTGGGGATTATTAAATTGAGGTATGGGGTAGCTAGTGATAATAACTTCTTTGGGTCGTCGATTTTTAGAGTTATATGGATTAATCATTCTTGTAACCTCTATTCTGTCTATATTATATCCTTGGTATAGATTCTCGAAATATGAGCCCTCGTCAACATAACTGTCAGAATTGCTAATCATTATCTGGGCTCCGCTCCTGGCAAGAATATCGCAGAATTCTTTAAGTTTCGATTGATCCTCATCACCAAAGCCGCTTTTGTCATATTGGGTAAACATTGAGGCTTTTCTGTTAATCGGTCGGTAAGGAGGGTCTGCATAAATGAAATGTTTTCCGGGTTGCTCCGACTCATGAATCATGTCAGACAGCATTCCCGAGAAATCACCACATCTGATATCAACCTTTTGTAAAACCTGGCTTAGCTGTGTAAGGTTAGCCCGGTCGCAAATTCTTATTTTCTCGTATTTCCCATGAGGAACATTGAAAAGGCCCTAGCATTTTCACGATATAGACCATTGAAACAGGTATGGTTGAGAAAGATGAAAAGGGTAACTGAGAATCTTGATAAGCTTTCTTTATACCCATTGAAATGGTCTCGACACAAATAATAGAAATTAGATTTTGCCGAGATGGATTTAAGAGAGTTATACTCATTCTCTAGCAATTCAAGCGACCCGTATACCTCGTCTGGATTATCTCTGATGGCTTCATAGGATGCCATTAGCACCTTATTTATATCATTAATGACCGCGTGAGTTATATTAGGATGAAGCTTGAGCATATGAAATAACACCGAACCACTTCCAACAAAAGGCTCCACATAGGTTACATCCTCCCATTCATGAAAATCAGCAGGAAGCCGTCGCTCAATTTCATAGAGCAATCGCGATTTTCCTCCGGCCCATTTTACGAATGGTTTCATGGTGATGATTAGTGTTTCTGTCTATAACTTTTTCGGTTGTCGAAATTCGATGCAATAGGCGGTAGACGGATCAGGAGAAGGAGCTGACCCCCCTTTTGCCTGTAATTTGCCTGTTGATTAAAAGGAAAGCTCCGCAAGTCGTTGACTATAACGGGCTTGCGGAGCCTTTGTGGTGCCCAGAACAGGACTCGAACCTGCACGCCTCTCGGCACGCGCACCTGAAACGCGCGCGTCTACCATTCCGCCACCTGGGCATCGCGTTTTGGTTGTGCAAAGTTACGATATTTTTTTTATCAAACAAACATAGATGGAATTTTTTTAATGATCTTTTCGGGATCTTTTCGGG
>UREH01000118.1 GCA_900546835.1 uncultured Porphyromonadaceae bacterium | reverse complement strand
GCCCTTGAGGTTCACAGGGTCTTCGAGATCCTTGATGTCTTTATGGTCTTTATGGCCTTTTAGGCCCTTAAGAATGTAGCTGAAAAATACGGTTGAAGTGTTAATTGACTGCGCGATTTTTAAATTGAATCGTATGCTCGCGCATTAAATATTGTTAAAATTTTAATGTATGCTCGTTTTTGGCCTCAATTTCCACCTCTTGTAGCTCCATCCGGGCGATGGGATTTGCATATTCCGATAAATTTCAGTAATTTTGCATCGGTTATCGGAGGAGGCCTTTCGGCTTCCTCCCTTTATTTTGGACAGTCTGATTTATAGACAATATAGTCCGGCTAATTTTCACGCTGTTTATGATAGACAAGAATCTCCTGCGCGAGTCGGTTGAAAAAGCTATTGAGGGCACCGACCTCTTTATTGTGGGTATCACCGTAAGTGCGCAGAACAATATTGTGGTTGAACTTGACTCCCCCGGAAGTCTCGACATCGACACGTGTGCCGCCGTGACGCGAGCCATCGAGAAAGACTTCGACCGCGACGTGGAGGACTACGACCTCGAGGTCGGTTCGGCAGGTCTGACCGCCCCCTTCAGAGTGCGCGGCCAGTATGAGAAGAATATCGGCAACGAAGTCGAGATTCTCACCCGCGACGGCCGAAAAATCAAGGCCACACTTACGGCGGTAGGCGCCGACGACTTCACTATCGAATATCAGGTGAAAGTAAAGGAGCCTGGAGCCAAGCGCCCCGTGCTCAAAACCGAGACCGAGACCCTCCCGTTTGCCATGGCCAAGCAGGTTAAGTATCTTATCTCGTTCAAGTAATTTCCCGGCTCAACCGGGTCAGACACACAGGAATTTTAAAGGAATAAGTGGCCCCGCCGACCTCTGATTCCGCCGCAATTCAGAATAATAAAAAACACAGATATATAAAAATGGCTAAGAAAGAGGAAACTCCCAACATGGTCGAGCGCTTCGCCGAGTTCAAGGAACTCAAGAACATCGACAAGACCACGATGATCAGCGTGCTCGAAGAATCCTTCCGCAACGTGCTCGCCAAGATGTTTGGCACCGACGACAATCTCGACGTAATCATGAATCCCGACAAGGGCGACGTCCAGATTTTTCAGAATCTCGAGGTTGTGCCCGACGGCGAGGTAGAGAACCCCAATCTCCAGATTTCGCTCTCCGACGCCCGTGCTGACAACGATCCCGAGGTTGAGATCGGCGAGGAGCACACCAAGGAGATTATATTCGCCAATTTCGGCCGCCGCGCAATCCTTACGCTGCGCCAGACTCTCCAGAGCAAGATTCTCGAACTCCAGAAAGAGGCGATATACGCTAAATTCAAGGATCTCGAGGGTGAGCTCGTAACCGGTGAAGTCTATCAGACCTGGAGCCGCGAGACCCTCCTGCTCGACGACGACAAGAACGAACTTCTTCTGCCGAAAAACCAGTCGATTCCCGGCGATTTCTTCCGTAAAGGCGAAACTATCCGCGCCGTGATCGCCAACGTCGACAATACGAACAACAATCCGAAAATCACCGTTTCCCGCACCAACGAGAATTTCCTCCGCCGCCTCTTTGAGCTGGAAGTGCCTGAAATCCACGACGGACTTATCAACATCCGCGCTGTGGCTCGCATCCCTGGCGAACGCGCCAAAATCGCCGTTGAGAGCTACGACGACCGCATCGACCCCGTGGGCGCCTGCGTGGGCGTCAAGGGATCGCGCATCCACGGAATCGTACGCGAGCTGCGCAACGAGAATATCGACGTAATCAACTATACGGCCAACCCCTCGCTCTTCATCCAGCGCGCCCTGTCGCCCGCCAAAATCTCGTCGATACGCATCGACGAGGAGGAGAAGAAGGCCGAAGTGTTCCTTAAGCCCGACCAGGTTTCGCTCGCCATCGGCAAGGGAGGTCTCAACATCAAGCTTGCCTCGATGCTTACAGGCTACGTGATTGATGTATACCGCGATACCGACGAAGTTTTCGAGGAGGATATCTACCTCGACGAATTCAAGGATGAAATCGAGGAATGGGTAATCGAGGCACTCAAGGATATGGGTTGCGTCACAGCCAAGGCCGTGCTCAATACGCCCCGCGAGGATCTCGTAAACAAGGCAGACCTCGAGGAGGAGACCGTAGACAACGTGCTTGCAATCCTGCGTGCCGAATTCGAGGACGAAGAGGAACCGGCAGCCGCTCCCCAAGCTTCTGCTGATGCTCCCGCCGACGAAGCTCCCGAAGCTCCGGCCGACGAGACACCCGCCAACTGATTCACGCCAAAAGTGGCCGTGAGAGCCACGTCTTCCCGTGAAACTCCCGAATCCTCTCCACTCCACCCGCAAAATCACTTTAGAACACAAAAACCACTACATGGCGAGAATCAAAATAAGTAAAGTAGCAAAAGATCTCAACGTTGCCCTGCCTACCGTTGTAGAGTTCCTGCGAGGCAAAAACATCGAGGTCGACGACAACCCCAACGCGCGCATCGAGGAAGACGTCGTTGAGCTTCTGGAAAGCTCGTTCAAGACCGACCGCGACCAGAAAAACAAGTCGCAGCAGCTCTCGACCGACCGCGCCCGCGAGCGCGAGAAGGCCAAACCGGCTCCTGCGCCGCGCGAGGCAGAGGAGGTGCGTCTTACCTCCGAAATCAATAAGCCGAAGATTCTTGGCAAGATAGAGCTTGACGCTCATGGAAACCCCATCCGCAAGCAGGCGCCCGCACCTGCGCCCAAGCCTGTGCCGAGCGCAGAGGTGAAGCCGGAACCGAAGCCGGCAGTTGCCTCGACGCCCCAGCCGGCTCCTCAGGCGGCCCCTAAAACCGCTCCTGCTCCTCAGGCCGAGCCTAAGGCCGTTCCCGCTCAGGCAACCCCTGCGGCGAAGGCTGAAGCTACACCCGCATCCGCCCCTATGGAGAATGCCGCACCGGCGGCTGCCCCTGCTTCCGAAGCGCCTAAAGCTGCGGAAGAGGAAATCTTCACCGTCGGCCTCCCGGCCAACGGCCCCACAATCAATGTGGTCGGCAAGATTGACCTTTCGGCCATCAACCAGTCCACACGCCCCAAAAAGAAATCGAAGGAGGAGCGTCGCAACGAGCGCATAGCCAAGGCAAACGGCGGCAACGGCGCCGCTTCCGAAGCCGGCGGCGACCGCAAGAAGCGCCGTCGCATCGGCGGCAAGGAGAAAATCGATATTGAGAAGAACTCGGGCCAGCAGCCCGGGCAGGGCGGAGGACGCGGCCGCGATGGAAAGTCGGGCAAAGGCGGCGACCGCAACCGCCGCGGTCCCGGTCATAACGACGTCAACGAAGAAGACGTTCAGAAGCAGGTGAAGGAGGTGCTCGCACGCCTCACCGCCAAGGATAAAGGTCAGAAACGTGGCGTGAAATGGCGTAAGGAGAAGCGCGAGGCCATAGCCGAGCGCGAACGTGAAGCCGCCGAACTCGAAGCAGCAGAGAGCCGCGTGCTCAAGCTCACAGAGTTCGTTACCGCCAACGACCTCGCATCGATGATGGACGTGCCCATCAACAAAGTAATCGGCACCTGCATGAACATCGGAGTGATGGTTTCCATCAACCAGCGTCTCGATGCCGAAACTATCAACCTCGTGGCCGAAGAGTTCGGCTTCAAGACCGAATTCGTGTCGGCGGAGGTTGTCGAGGCAATCTCGCAGGAAGAAGATCAGGAGGAAGACCTCATGGCCCGTCCGCCCATCGTCACCGTGATGGGCCATGTGGACCACGGTAAGACATCGCTTCTTGACTACATACGCAAGGCCAACGTAATCGCCGGTGAGGCCGGCGGCATCACCCAGCACATCGGAGCCTACAACGTGACGCTCTCCGACGGCCGCCACATCACCTTCCTCGACACCCCGGGTCACGAAGCCTTCACCGCGATGCGTGCCCGCGGCGCCAAGGTCACCGACCTCTGTATCATCATTGTAGCAGCCGACGACGATGTCATGCCCCAGACCGTAGAGGCAATCAACCACGCCTCGGCCGCCGGTGTCCCCATCGTGTTCGCCATCAATAAAATCGACAAGCCGGCCGCCAACCCCGACAAAATCAAGGAGGAACTGGCCGCAATGAACTACCTCGTGGAGGAATGGGGCGGCAAATACCAGAGCCAGGACATCTCGGCCAAAAAAGGCATCGGCGTGGAGGAGCTTCTCGAGAAAGTGCTCCTCGAAGCGGAGATGCTCGAACTCAAGGCTAACCCCAACCGCAACGCCACCGGTTCAATCATCGAGTCGAGCCTCGACAAGGGCCGCGGCTATGTGGCCACCGTGCTCGTGCAGAACGGCACGCTCCGCGTGGGTGATGTAATTCTGGCAGGCACCCACTACGGCAAGATCAAGGCGATGTTCAACGAGCGCAACCAGCGCATCAAGGAGGCCGGCCCCGCCGAGCCCACGCTCATTCTCGGACTTGACGGCGCTCCAACCGCCGGCGACACCTTCAACGTGCTCGACACCGAGCAGGAAGCCCGCGAGATTGCCAACAAGCGCCAGCAGCTGCAGCGCGAACTGGGCATGCGCACCTCCAAGCGCCTCACCCTTGAGGAAATCGCCCACCGTCAGGCTCTCGGCTCGTTCCACGAACTCAACATAATCGTAAAGGGCGACGTCGACGGTTCCATCGAGGCCCTCAGCGACTCGCTCATCAAGCTCTCGACCCCCGAGGTGCAGGTCAACGTGCTCCACAAGGCCGTCGGCGAGATTTCGGAAAGCGACGTCACGCTTGCCGCCGCCTCCGACGCCATCATCATCGGATTCCAGGTGCGCCCCTCGCAGGCAGCACGCCGCGACGCCGAGCGTGAGGGCGTTGAAATCCGCCTCTATTCGGTCATCTATCAGGCCATCGAGGAGGTGAAGGACGCCATGGCCGGCATGCTCGCTCCCGAGGTGAAGGAAGAGATTACCGGGTCGGCCGAAGTGCTCGAGACGTTCAAGATTTCGAAGGTCGGCACCATTGCCGGAGCCATTGTGCGCGAAGGCAAAATCAAACGTTCCAACAAAGTGCGTCTCATCCGCGAGGGTATCGTACGCTACACCGGCGAGCTCGGCTCGCTCAAGCGCTTCAAGGACGACGCCAAAGAGGTCGTTGCCGGTCTCGACTGCGGCCTATCCATCCAGGGCTACAACGACATCCAGGTCGGCGATATCATCGAAGGCTTCGAGCAAGTGGAAGTGGCCCGCGCCCTCTGATGCAGCGCTCCGCTGCTACGCATCAAGTCGGAACCCCGGCGCTCCCCTGCAATACAGCCCGATATGGCCACAGCGCATATCAACATAGGATCCAACCTCGGCGACAGCCGCGCCTATCTGGCGCGTGCGGTCGCCGGGGTTGCCTTATTGTCGGAGGGCTCCGGGGTTCAGGTATCCGACATAATCGAATCGGAGCCGTGGGGTTTCACATCGTCACATCGCTTTCTTAACGTGGGAATGAACATCCATACCACGCTCAGCGCGCCCGAGCTGATGGAGCGGTTGCACGCCGTGGAGCGGTCGATTGCCGATACTCCCCACCGCCACGCCGACGGAAGCTATGCCGACCGCACCGTCGACATCGATCTGATTTGTCTCGACGATACTGTTGTGCGTCAGCCCGGCATCGAAGTGCCCCATCCGCGCATGCATCTGCGCGAATTCGTGCTGAGACCCATGATTCAGCTGTGGCCGCAGTGGGTTCACCCCGAGCTCCGGCTCACTCCCGCCGAAATGCTTGCCGGACTGAAAAAAATGAGCTAAATTTGATTGTCGGCCATCCCTTCGGTCCGACAGCGGAACAACCCCCTCTTACCAAGCACCATGGAGCAACTGATGCAATTCGTATGGCAGCACCGCCTCGGTCTCCGCGGCGGTCAGACCACTGTCGACGGCCGTCGCGTCAGCGTCGTGGACCAGGGGATACTCAACGCCGATGCCGGGCCCGACTTTTTCAACGCCACTGTGGAAATCGATGGCCAGACCTGGGTGGGAAATGTGGAAATCCATGTGCGCGCTTCCGACTGGTTCCGCCATCGCCATGATGCCGATCCCGCCTACGATTCGGTGATACTGCATGTAGTGCAGGTCGACGACGCGCCCGTCTACCGCTCCAGCGGTGAATTGATTCCGCAGATGATAATGCGTTGCACCCCCGAGGGAGCGCGCCGCTGCAACCTGCTGATTAACCACGCCGGGGCGTCGCTTCCCTGCAGTTCCACCATCTCCTCGCTGCCCCACATCTACCATACCGACTGGCTTACGTCGCTCGGCGCCGAGCGTCTTTACATGAAGAGCGAGCGTATCCGCAGTCTCGTCGACGATACCGCCGGCAACTGGGAAGCCGCCGCGTTCGTCACCCTCGCCCGCGCCCTCGGTTTCGGGCTCAACAGCGAACCCATGGAAATACTCGCGCGGCAGCTCCCGTTGAAATTCCTCAACCGCCATCGCGACGAGCTGACATCTGTAGAAGCCTTCATGTTCGGTCAGGCCGGTCTTATACCCCCACCCGACACGGGCGAGGACCCATACATAACACGCCTGCGCGACGACTACCGGTTTTTCAGCCACAAATACTCATTGCGGCCGCTCGCACTCGCGTGGAAGATGGCGCGCACCCGCCCGCAGAATTTCCCCCACCGCCGCATAGCCGCCCTGGCACAGAAAGTCCACGAAGGCTTCTACCTGATGAGTAGCCTTGTGGAAGCCGACACCATCGACCACATGCGTCAGCTCTTCGACATAACCCTGCGCGGTTTCTGGGCTACACACTATACATTCGCGTCAACGCAGGCCACATCGCCCCGTGCGCTTAGCCGCCCCTCCATCGACACTCTGATAATCAACGCCGCCGTACCTCTGCGCCACGCCTACGCCACATATCGCGGCGACGACGACACACTCACCTCCGACATCGAGCTACTCCAGGCCATCGAACCCGAAAACAACTCCGTTACGCGCCTTTTCGCCGACGCAGGCATCGAAGCCGCCGATGCCTTCGACACCCAGGCCCTCATCCAGCTGCGCCGCGAATACTGCGAAAAGCGCAAATGCATCTACTGCCGCTTCGGCCACCGCATGCTCTCCGCCGAAATCTCCCGCTAACCCCCGTTGATAAAATGAAAAAAGAGAAAGGGATTGCTCCCCTTCTCCGGATGTTTTCACAACGGATTCCTCACCTTCCTTTTCTGCGTGGCTGTTGGAATCTATATTGCTGTTGTGTAGTGGTATCAGGTGGGGAAGGGGCGGGTGAAGGAGCTGGCTCTTATACACATCTCCGAGCCCAC
>UREH01000117.1 GCA_900546835.1 uncultured Porphyromonadaceae bacterium | reverse complement strand
CTACAGATAACGCCCCGGCAAGGGGGATTTCTTGTCGGGGCGTTGGGGAGGATGGGATGGTTAGCAGAGGCGGATGCAGGTTATGTCGGCATCTTTGACGGTGGCGGGGTGGTCGGGCTTGTCGGTGCTGAAGGCGAGGGCGAGGTGCTGGATTTTGTGCTTTTCGCAGGTTGATTTGAGGAAAGAGAGAAAGCTCCCGACTTCTCCGATGAGCCATTCGCTGCCGTTGGCGGAGTTGACATAGCCCAAAATCATCACATTGTCGGGAAGGTTCTTTAGACCTTCTGACGTGTTGAGGAGTATGAGTGCGAAGTCGAGGGTTTTGTCAGTGCTGACAAGAATGGCGCCGTTGGCGTAGTTCTTATAGGTGAGCGCCGAGGTTGGAGTGCCGTAGTGGTCGGCGAGATATTTCTCCACGTCATTGAATGCCGCTTTGAGCCGGGGGGCGTTTACGACCGAGATGTCGGTCGAGGGAGGTGTTCCAGTCGGGGCAGTGGCGATTGCCGGGGGGCCTTGTGGCTGAATGTGGATTTGATACGGGAGAGGAGTTGGTTGAGATTGTTGAGATTCTTCATTTTCTGGAATTTTTGTTTTGGTTTTGGGAATTGAGTTCGTTGATTTTCTCTTCGAGGCGGTATTTCTGTTGGAGGGCACGGGCGGTTTCCTGCACTCGCTCCTCATATTCTCGCACTTCTTTTTCGATATATTTTGCGTGCTCAGGGTCGCGGAACCAACTTTCGATGCTGTCAAGGCCCTCGGATGTGACGCCGTTGTGCATCATTATGAAGTGGTATTTCACATCGGCCATGCGACATTGCTCGATACGTCCTTCCTGCCAGAAAAATCCGGCAACGCAAAGCGCGAATGAGCCTATGGAGAATGCGAGCGAGGCATACCACTGCCATGAGGATTTGTCAATGCGGACGGTCTTTTCGACCTTCTGCACCGGGGGATTGGCTGCGAAATTGTCCATCCTCTCCTTCATAGTGGCAGAGAGATTGTTGACGGATTCGGTCAGGCTCTCGCCGATTTCACTCACAGTTTGGGTCTGAGATTCGATAGACGATTGCAGGTTGTCAACCTTTCCAGAGACCGCATCGGTAAGGGTTGACCCCAAGTTGTTGAGGTCATCGGTGGTGGCGCAGTTGAGTCGCGTTTCCTTTATTTCGGTGCATACGCCCGAAATGTTGCCGAGTTCGTCGGCGATGTTTCCGAGGAATTCCCCGGATGAATTTTCGATTTTTTCAGACATGAGATTCTAAAATTTATGGTTACATACTTCTGCCTTTCTTTTTCTTTCGGCGGTTCATCTGACGGATGAACGCCTCCTCTTCCGGGTCGTAGGCAGGGCCGACTTGGAAGAGTCCGCAGATTCCGGCGGAGAGATTTTCGGCTATATCGACAGTTGTATCAATCACTTTTTCTGCGACAGAAGAAGCTTTTTGTGATGGTGGCACCGGTGTCCTTGTGGCAGCTTTCGGCATGGATGGAGCGGTGGCTTTCTTTCCATTTTTGTTCTCATCGAGAATACGGCAGATGTTGGCGTATGAGAAACGACGCTTTTTGTCGATGTCCGAAGCCTTGAATTTTCTACCGTCTTTGACGAATGAAAGACCCTCTACGATGGTAGTGTTCCGTCTGAATTTCTTTCTCACCGTCACGCCGTTTTTGGCAAGTTCACGCTGAAAAGAAGTCCAGTCTTTGGCGACTTTAAGCGCATCACGCAGGGCGAGATATATCTCCTGACGGGTCCTGTCGCGTCCTCGCAATCGCTCGGTTTTCACCTTATCCTTCCCATTTCCGAAAGTCAGGCCGTACTTGCGTTTAAGCTCCTTGCATATCTCGACGTTTCGGTAACGCTCGAATCCGTCGTCAATACATTTGCCGTTATAGTCAACCCGGTTGTAGACGATATGGCAGTGCGGATGCTCCTTGTCGAGATGTCGGGCGATGATATACTGGGTATTCACGATGCCCATTTTCTCCATATATTCCTGCGCCAGTTTCACCATCGCCGCGTCAGTAAGCCGATCCGAATCTTCGGGCGAATAGGAAAGTGAGATGTGCCCAACCCATTTTTGGACACGGTGATTGAGGCGCCGCTGGCACTCGAATCCCTCGATAATCGACTGCGGAGAATCTGCTAAAACTCCCTCGGCATACAAAAGACGCGCTTCTTTATCTTTCTTATCAACCGCCAAAGCGTAGCCTACGCAACCGCCGAAGTCGCTTCCCTTACTGATGCTTCCAATCATCCGACAGTTTCAGATAAAGAGATTTCAAATTCTTCGCCAGATTCTCCAACTCCCATTTCACAACCTTGAACCCGGCTTCGTTGGCTCGTTTTGCGAGTTGGTTGAGGTTGTTCGACATGCTTCCGATTTGTCGGAGCAACGCCATATATTCAGGTGTGGCAACTTGAATGACATTAGCTTTAAGCAGTGCCTGTCGCCAAAAATCTGATATTTTTCTGCCGGATTCACGGCATTTCTCTTTCACCTGAAGATGTTCGCCATCATTGAGTCTGACGCTCACGACACGGGATTTGACAGGCTTCTTCGTTTCGCCCGGAGGCGATTTCTTACGTTTTATAAAAGTCATGTTCGTGTGATTTTAGATATTGATATTTGTTGCTTTGGTGACCATCGGGAGCGTATCGGTCGCCCGGATTTGGGAGGGTGCAAGATCGGAAATGTTTACATTGCCACAACCTTGCTACCCTCCAAATCTTATCAGATTTTCCGGGTACCGGCTACGCCGATGGCTTCGCCATTTTCACTGCCGTAGGGCCGTGATTAGAATGACTTGCCGATTACGGTGAACCAACTTTCATAGTTGGCGGCATTGGCATTAAGATGCTCATTGATGATATGCTCGATGAAGCTGCCGACGCTGTAACCCGAACCTCCGAAGAATCGGGCGATACGTTCCACGCGGTCAAACGTGTCATTGCTGATGGCTACCTGATGCTTGTTGCCTTTACCGAGTTTAATCGGCGCAAAGAAAGCGTTGCGGTATTCGTCGAGGTCGCTCTTGCGCTGCTTGGCAGTGGGACGGGTTGACTTAGATTGAGCGGTTGCGCTCTGCTCGGTCATTGACTGAGCTTCGGGGAAGATTGAATTTTCCATACTTTTTGAATTATTTGAGGGGTTAGACAATTCAGTCATTTCGGATGACTGAGAATTTTGAAGTTTTGGTTGTGGCATAGAGTTAGTGTTTATGGACTTTCGTCCGGTTGAACATTGGGCTTTACTGAGTGAGGAGAGATGATATTACAGCGGCTTGTCACGGATATTCGGAAGCCGATATGGGCTATTAATTCGGAACGCTCTCATCATCGGTTGGAGTAACATTGTTAGCGGAGTAACACGACAGCTTCATACCATCCTTGGTGCACACGGCGAAACAGATTGCGACTGAAATCGCGGCAAGCATGGCCGAAGCGGTATAATCGATTGGGAACCCGTTGCTGCCGTTCAATTCACCGATAATACGCTGCAATTCCATAGGAAGTACAGACAATGGAAAGTCGCTGCTCTGTATTGCTGTTCCCATGGGCATAACAGATTATATCCTCCGCGAGGACGACGTTTCATCCCGGCTGTCATTGCAGCTGCTTGTTCGGCAAGCGAGGGTACAACCGGATGTTTTCTTCCTTTTTCAATCCAAGCGTACAGTTCATCCTCGAAGAAATAGAGGAGCTTGCCGCGCTTGTAACTCGGGATGGGGTCATTCGTAGCCTTGATGCCTCGGTAGAGTGTCGAAAGTGACTTGCCGATTATCTGGCAAGCCTCTTTCGCATACACGAGTCTGGGTGAGGGCTTGGACTGTTTGGATTGGCCGGTTATGCCTGCCTTTTCAAGCAGGTCAAGCACCCGGTCGAGTTTTTCAGAAAGACCGCCTACCACGTGGGGAAGCTGGTCGAAAGTGATTGTGGGTGTTTCCATTTTTATTTGTGGTTTTGAAGTTCGTTTGACTTTCTAACCGCAACGGCGAAGCCCTCGCGAGTTAGAATTGAGCGCATGTCGGCGCAGCCGGTGCGCGGTGCCCTCTGGCACAATTACTAACCGCAAAGTAAAATGGCGAGTTGGTGGTGAAAAATTTAACCGTTATCACTACCATAAGATAACCGATATGCAAAATTTAACGGTCTGAAAAGCAACTATTAAAGGCTAAAATTATTTGAATGGTGAAAATATGATGTATGGGCGATATTCGCTAATTTTGCAGTAAAATTGAGATGAATATGATTTATGCAGAGACTGAACGGCTGATATTACGTTCATGGAAACCGGAAGATTTATCTTTATTCGCCGATATGAATAAGGACAATCGGGTCATGCGCTATTTCCTGGCAACATTGAGTGAGGGAGAGACGGAAGCCTTCTTCAACCGGATCCAAGATGAGTTCAATCGTAAAGGCTGGGGGCTTTATGCTGTGGAACTTAAATCCACCGGAGATTTCATCGGATATGTAGTACTT
The DNA here is from genome assembly GCA_900546835.1 of uncultured Porphyromonadaceae bacterium. Classification (GTDB taxonomy): domain Bacteria; phylum Bacteroidota; class Bacteroidia; order Bacteroidales; family Muribaculaceae; genus UBA7173. The sequence continues at coordinate 2,844 of UREH01000117.1, read as the reverse complement.
CATGAAATAGGCTTTGATGCAGGCTTCACGCCCGGCATAGAAATAGGCTGGCGTCTTGCCGCTGATTATCACAACCAGGGTTATGCGACTGAGGCTGCCAAAGCAGTGCTTAAATTGGCTAAAGGTTTGAGAATAGATTGTTTGTATTCATTCACTGCTAAAAATCAATATTCCGTCGGAGCGGGTGATGCAGAAAATCGGGATGACAAAAGTCGGAGAGTTCGACCATCCGAAGTTATCAAAGGGTTCACCCTTGCTGACCCATGTGCTTTATACGATTGAGTTGTAAGTAGTTGCTAAAATTAAACGATTATGTATAATTTGAAATCTTGAACAATAAAACTTGGTCTTTTGGGCCGCTTTGGTTTTGTCGCTGTAAGAATTTCGAGATTTTTGACTACCTTTGCCTTATGAAGCAGATTGATTTACTCAATGCATATGGTCTTTTTTCTGATTATCAGAATCAGAGAGAGGATTCGGCAGAGATGTTTATAAGCCTCTCTGAGGAGTTATCACGCTTCATAACCGAGTCGCCATACAAACCGCCATTTGATGGATGCATTTTAGATATAATTGGTGGCATATCTGAGCCTTTGACCAGTAAAATTATCAGAGCTATTTTCTCCTATAGGGATTGCGCTACGCAAAAACCGATCATACTTGAATCATTTTTGCACACATTCATTTCTAAGGATCTTTTGCTATTAAATCCTCGGATAGAGGCAGAGACTTCTCATTTTGATGTCTCCATATTGGATAAGGCATTTGCTTTGGTCATCGAGAATAAATTGAAGGATGCCACATTCCAAAGAAATCAATTGGCCCGATATCTCAAAAGATTGAACAGTCAGTATGGATACGATGAAAGTCAGATTTATTTGGTAATACTTCCCCAATTTACATATAAGAAACCTCGATTATCGGCGGGAAGACTTCCTGAAGATTTGCAACTCCCAAATGGAAGCAGAAAATGCATAGTAGCTCAGCACGAATGCTGGTGTGATTTTCCGTTGCATGAATACACTTCAGAGCAATTGGAATGGTGTAAAAATTGTGACAAAACAATTTTTGAGCGCTCGCAGGAGAGGGTTTATACTCTTCATAATGAATTCGCTGAATGGTTGCTTGAAATCGCAGAAACTCTCCCACAAAAAGAAATGCCTATTAAATCATGCATGATTCAATTTGCTGATTATATTAAAGGCCTTTATTCAACCCGATTTAACAACAAACTAAAGATGGCTATAACAGACTTTCTTAAAGAAAAGATATTGAATGGCATCAGTGCTGAATCTGATTGGCAGGCAATAGACGAAACTCTCAAGGATCTTGACCAGTTGAGGGACGCAGTTAACGGACTTCGCGCTCCTGTCTCAATCGAGTTCATCAAAGAATGGGAGAAAGAACTGATTGCCGATTATCCTGAAATTAAACACAACTTTCAAGGCGGAGTATATTCCTTCGGCCTCTTAATAAACGGTGTTTGGATTGGTTGTTGGTCAGGGACTGGAACAAACAACAGCAACAAACCTTATTGGGGATTCTGGTGCAAGGATAAACCTGGTGAGAAGCAGGTTGAAATGGTAAAATCAATTCTTAAAGCCTGTGACATCAATAAGGAAGTCCAAGATAAAGAGGGTTTCATGATATGGGGAAATACTCTTCATGGTGACATCCGTTGCAGAGGTTTCTTTGAAGCAGCCAAAGCGAAAGGGTATTGAGCTTCCAGTCCCAAAGGCTTCTTTCCATTATACTCGCTTGCGTGGATTCAAGGAATCAATTGTATGAAATTCAATTTCACACAAAATGATTATCTTTGCAGTCTAATCATTACATGAGTATGGCTGATTCAACAATGCGCAAGTATATCTGGCTGATCAATACAATTCTTGATGCCGGAAAAATCACTTTCAAGGAGATAAGTGATAAATGGGACCGTTCGTCCTTAAATTATAAAGGGACGGAGTTGTCCAAACGCACGTTTCACAATCATAGACAGGCGATTCTAACAGAATTGGGAGTTGACATCCAATGCTCCTCAATGCGCGAGAATAGTCAGTATTTCATCGCAAACAAGGATGAGATAGAGAACAACGAGGTGCTTGGATGGCTTACGGACAGTATGGCTACCGAAACTCTGATTCTTGAAAACAAAGCTATTGCTGAAAAGATTGTTTTGGAACACATTCCCGGAGGAAGAGAATGGCTGCACATTATATCACAAGCACTCAAAGAAAATCGTCGCATAAAGTTCAGATACACTTCTTTCCATTCCAAGCAAAACAATGACAGGGAAAGAATACTTGAACCTCTGTGTCTCAAACTTTTCAAAAGGCGTTGGTATATGCTCGGCCAAACAGTTGACAACAAGCAACAGCTGACTTATGCCTTGGATAGAATCCATTCCTTGGTAATGTTGGAGGAAACATTTGATTATCCAGAAAATTTCTCTGCCAAAGAATACTTTGCCAATCTCTACGGTATCTGTCAGGATAGCTATTCCAAGCCAACAAGGGTTATTCTGAAATGCTTCCGTGAATTTCCGAAGTATATCAAATCGCTCCCTCTGCATCCGACACAGGAGGAACTCGAAACCGGTGATGGTTTCGCCACCTTCGGTTACTACATGTCTCCTGCCTATGATTTCATTCAGGAAATTATGAGCCACGGCAATGACATCGAGGTGCTGACACCTCTGTGGCTACGGGATTTAGTAGCTCGCCGATCACGTGATATGGCCAAACTCTACGAAAAATGATATTTTTCTGAAAATCGTTTTCATATATAAATATTGCTGTCCGATAAAACTCGTTGACAGGCAAAATGTATGGCTCGGCTGCTGAT
>UREH01000116.1 GCA_900546835.1 uncultured Porphyromonadaceae bacterium | reverse complement strand
TAAAGTCGAACTATCGGGTAAAACCCGACGACGTGATTTCGGTGGTGATGGACCGCCCGCGCTACGAATGCGAAATCATAGCCGAGGATATTCCCCTCGACATTGTATATGAAGATGATACGGTGCTGGTGGTCAATAAACCCGCGGGGCTGGTGGTTCATCCGGGCCACGGCAATTATTCCGGAACGCTTGTAAACGCTCTTGCCTGGCATTTCCGCAATACGCCCGATTACGACGTGAACGACCCGCGCCTTGGTCTCGTTCACCGCATTGACAAGGATACATCCGGATTGCTTGTGGTAGCCAAGACGCCGGATGCCAAGACGCATCTGGGGCGCCAATTTTTCAACAAGACCACCAAGCGCGAATATGTTGCCGTAGTATGGGGGATTCCGCAGCCTGAAGAGGGCACTATAGTCGGCAATATCGGGCGCGATCCTAAGGACCGCCTGCGTATGGCCGTTTTTCCTCCTGACTCGGAAATCGGCAAGTACGCCGTGACACACTATGCTTCGGTGGAGAAACTTCAGTATGTATCTGTTGTGAAATGCGTGCTTGAGACCGGACGCACGCATCAGATCCGCGCCCATATGCAGAGCATCGGACACCCGCTGCTCAACGATGCGCGCTACGGAGGCGACGAGATACTGCGTGGCACCACGTCGGCGCGCTACCGCCAGTTTGTGCGCAATTGTTTCGAGGTCTGCCCGCGGCAGGCGCTGCATGCGCGGACGCTGGGGTTCGTACATCCCGCCACCGGCGAGAAGATGTTCTTCAGTTGCCCGGTGCCACCCGATATGACTGCGATGATAGAGAAATGGCGCCGCGCTTCGTTTTAGCAATTAATTGGATTCGGGATTAATCAGGAATAAGCCCGAATAAACCGGATTAAACCCGATTATTTTGGGGATTATTCGTCGTCGCGGAATGGAACGTCGGTCATGTCCTGGAGTTCCCGCACTTCCTCGCGGCGCTGCGAGGGGGGCTCGTCGTCGTTGCGCATTATGATGTACTGCTCGTAATAGCTCAGAAGCAACGTGGTGAGCGGCAGGGCTATTATCAGACCGATGAAGCCCATCAGAGTGCCCCACACGGAGAGCGACAGGAGAATGATGGCAGGGTTAAGCCCCATGGCTTTTCCCATGATGCGTGGAGTGAGGATGAGGTCGCCGACCACTTGCACTGTGGCAAAAACTGCCATGCATCCCCACCACATCGCCCAGAAGTCGCCGCTTCCGTTGGCGGAGTCGACCAGGCAGAGAAGCGTTACGGGAATTATGCTGAGATACTGGCAGTATGGAATCATGAAGAGTACTGCGGTGCCGAGCCCGATAATAATGGCAAGCGGGAGACCGCAGATGGTGAAGCCCACGCAGTAGACTACGGCCACGCAACAGGATATTAGCGCCTGGCCGCGGAAATAATGGTTCATCGAATCCTTGATATCGCGTCCGATTTTATAGGCTACCGGGCGCATCCGCGGAGGAACCATAAGGCGGAATCCGCGCATGAGCCGCTCATAGTCGAGCATTATGAAAATCACGTAGAGAAATACGATGAGCCAGCCCACTATGGCAAGGAGTACGTTGAGACCGCCGTGAATCAGCGTCATTGCACTGTCCATGAGCTTGTCGATGTTCTGCTCCATGAGTTTCTGGGCAAGCATCTCGAAATCGATGTTGCGGCGCAGCACCTCGTGGAACTGTGGCGGCAGGTATTTTATGGAGATGTCGGATGTGGAGTAGTTGCGGAGCATCTGGGCCATCTGGTGCATTTCGTCGATTACCGACGGTACGAAGAGATAGAGGAGCAGTCCGAATAGCAGCATGGCTTCGAAAAGCGTGACGAAAATGGCCACTATGCGCCCTTTGAGGCGCAGCAGCGCGCGGTTGTACTGTACGAACGGCTCGAAAAGATACGCTATCAGGCAGGCTACCAGAAAGGGGAGCAGAACATCCTTGAGGATGTCGATAAGCCAGAGCGCGGCGGCTGTGATACAGAGTGTTATTATGATGCGTACTACGCGGTCGAACGTATACGGCCGGGATTCGTGATGGGGCATTGTCATTGCTTGGCGATGTATGGAGCTCCAGGGTTGTGGAGCCGATGTTGTCACAAAGTTAAAACAAAACTTTTCAATATGGGCCTATTTTGCGTAAATTTGTCGGAATATCCGAAGGATTTACTCAGAGGGCGTTTAATAATATCTGTAAATTCAAAACGTAAGAAGGTATTATGATTATAGGAGTTAAACTCATTGCATATTTTGAGGCAGTTTAACATCTATTATTAAACACCCTCTCGGTCTGCATTCAGTAATTATCACATTTATTATATTTCACATCGAAAAGACAAATGACAAAAGCCTCCGTTAAAAATCTCAACGACCAGGCATGGGCTCGCTGGACGGCCCTCGGGCTTCTGGCCTTCGCCATGTTCTGTTCCTATATCTTCATGGATGTGCTCTCGCCGATCAAGGATCTCCTGCAGAGCACCCGCGGCTGGGATTCTACCGCATTCGGCACCATGCAGGGGTCGGAAACATTCCTTAACGTATTCATCTTTTTCCTGATTTTCGCCGGCATTATCCTTGATAAGATGGGTGTACGCTTCACGGCGGTCCTTTCGGGAGCCGTGATGCTCGTGGGCGCCACCATCAACTGGTACGCACTCACCGATGCCTTTATCGGCAGCAGTCTCGACGTGTGGTTTACCACGCATCTCAACTATATTCCGGTGTTCGACGAGCTGGGAATATCGCCATTCTACGAAGGCATGCCTGCCTCGGCTAAATTCTCGGCTGTCGGCTTCATGATTTTCGGCTGTGGCGTGGAGATGGCCGGTATTACCGTGAGCCGCGGTATCGTCAAGTGGTTCAAAGGGCGCGAGATGGCTCTGGCCATGGGCTCTGAGATGGCGCTTGCGCGTCTTGGCGTGGCCACATGTATGATATTCTCGCCGATGTTTGCTGAACTCGGGGGCGTGGTGAGCGTATCGCGCTCGGTGGCCTTCGGGGTAGTGCTTCTGCTTATTGCGCTGATAATGTTCATCGTATATTTCTTTATGGACAAGAAACTCGACGAGCAGACCCATATGGCCGAGGAGAAGGACGACCCCTTCCAGCTCAAGGATCTCGGGAAAATACTTTCGAGTAGCGGTTTCTGGCTTGTAGCGCTGCTCTGTGTACTATATTATTCGGCCATTTTCCCCTTTCAGAAGTATGCCGTAAATATGCTGCAGTGCAATCTGACGTTTACCGACATTCCGGCCGACTCGTTCTGGGCTTCGGACACGGTGACGCTCGTTCAGTACGTTATAATGATTGTGGTTGCCGCGGCTGCTTTCGCGAGCAACTTCTCGAAGGCCGCAGCGCGTAAATACGGACTGATGGCGCTGGCCATCGTGGCGCTCGTGGCATTCTGCTTCATGGGCTACAAACGTCAGAGTGCCAGCACCATTTTCGCAGTGTTCCCGCTCCTTGCGGTAGGTATCACTCCCATCCTCGGCAATTATGTCGACTACAAGGGTAAGGCGGCCTCGATGCTCGTAATCGGTTCGCTTCTGCTGATCGCCTGTCATCTTACGTTTGCTTTCATTCTGCCGATGTTCAAGGGAAGTCCTGTAGGCGGCGTCTGCATCGCTTATCTTACCATCCTGGTGCTCGGAGCCTCGTTCTCGCTGGTGCCCGCATCGCTTTGGCCGAGCGTACCGAAGCTCGTCGATTCTAAAATCATCGGATCTGCCTATGCCCTTATCTTCTGGATTCAGAATATCGGCCTGTGGCTCTTCCCGTTGCTTATCGGCAAGGTTCTCGATAATACGAACCCCCAGATTGTAAAGGGTCTGGCCGACGGCGTCCTGACGCCTGAACAGGCAGCTGTGAGCTACGATTATACGGCTCCGCTGGTGATGCTCGCATGCCTCGGCGTGGCGGCTCTGCTTATCGGATTGCTGCTTAAGGTGATTGACCGCCGCAAAGGTCTCGGGCTCGAACTCCCCAACATCAGGGAGCCGCAGGCTGAGATATTGGAATCGGAGGTTGCTACCGCTGAGGAATAATCCACATCAAAGATATGAAATCGGGGGGATGCGCTTTTGCTGGCGCATCCCCCCGGTTGCTGAGGATATTATAAGTAACTGTTCAAAATTATTATATACTTTCCTGATCTGATTATTTCAACATTTCCGCGGTAAAATTTTCGCATCTTTTCCTCTCTTCATCAGTCGTGTAGACATCTACACTCCTTCTTCATCGAGAAAAATCTCCTGAAAATTTTCCTCCCGGAAATATTAAAATAATTTCGACCAGTTACTTAGCTTTTTTGTTATTATTAAATTAGCTCGTGGATAACCAGGCCGGAACGGAGTTTTGGCTCGAACCAGGTGGTTTTCGGGGGCATAATGTTGCCGGTGTCGGCTATGTCCATCAGCTGCTTCATCGAAACCGGGTAAAGCGCCAGGGCCATGGCCATCTCCCCGGAGTCGACGCGGCGTTTGAGTTCGCCGAGTCCGCGGATTCCGCCTACGAAGTCGATGCGCTTGTCGGAACGGAGATCGTGGATACCAAGGATATCGCGCAGAATCAGGTCGGATGAGATTGTCACGTCGAGCACGCCGATGGGGTCGGCATCGTCGTATCGCCCTTCACGGGCCGTGAGCGAATACCATTGCCCATCGAGATACAGTGAGAAATTGTGCAATCCCGAGGGTGTATAGGTTTCGACTCCTTTCGGCGCTACGATGAAATCTTTTTCGAGAGCCTTTAGAAATTGCTCGGGAGTCAGGCCGTTGAGGTCACGTACCACGCGGTTGTAGTCGATGATACGTAGGTGTGAGGCGGGGAAGGCCACGGCGAGGAAATAGTTGTATTCCTCGTCGCCGGTATGATTGGGGTCGGTCTGAGCCTTTTCAAGGCCTACACGGGCTGCCGCCGCCGAGCGATGGTGGCCGTCGGCGATATAGAGCGAGGGCATTGCGGCGAAGGCTTCTGTGATTGCTGCAATATCGGTGGGGTCGTCGACAACCCAGAAATGGTGGCCGAAGCCGTCGGGAGCTGTAAAGTCGTATTCAGCCTCGGCTGAGGTGACCTTGCGGATTATCGTCTCAAGAATTTCATTGTCGGGGAAGGCAAAGAACACGGGCTCGATGTTGGCGTTGTTGATGCGCACGTGGCGCATGCGGTCGTCCTCTTTGTCGCGGCGGGTTAGCTCATGCTTTTTGATTACGCCGTTTACATAATCGTGGACATTGGCGGCCACGACGATGCCATACTGGGTGCGTCCGTCCATTGTCTGGGCGTATATATAATAGTGGTCGGCATCGTCCTGAACCAGCCAGCCGTTCTGGCGGAAGGCCTGGAAATTTTCGACGGCGCGGTCGTAGACGCGTTCATCGTGTTCGTCGGTGCCTGCGGGGAAGTCGATCTCCGGCTTGATTATATGGTAGAGCGACTTTGGGTTTCCGGCCGCTTCGGCACGGGCTTCGTCGGAGTTGAGCACGTCGTAGGGTCGGGAAGCCACTTGCTCCACGAGATTTCTGGGCGGACGGATGCCGCGGAAGGGTTTGACGGTAGCCATAGGAAGTTTTTCGATGGATTGAAGTTTTTCGATGGATTAGGGTATGGTTGGTATAGAATCTCTATGTGCAAATATAGGTATCGGCGGCGACACTGCCAAATCGGGCAAAAAAATGTAGGTTTATTTTGACAGGCACCAAAGGTGGAAGAAACTGCCCCAAATCAGCCTTTTAAAGCCGTCAGAGCGGTGGGGGGAGGGATGTTTGGTGAAAAATAATTTGAAAATTTTTAGTGGAAACGCTTGCCAATTCAAAAATAATGCCTACCTTTGCAACGCAAACGAAAAAACAAGGGCCGCCACGAGAGACGCCCGAGTTTGCATGACGAACATAATGCGAAAATAGCTCAGTTGGTAGAGCACGACCTTGCCAAGGTCGGGGTCGCGGGTTCGAGTCCCGTTTTTCGCTCCAACTCAGAACATTAACATATTGTAGTTCGCTAATACCCCTGGGCGGGTTAGCCGGGAGATACGATTCAATTTCCTGCGAAAATAGCTCAGTTGGTAGAGCACGACCTTGCCAAGGTCGGGGTCGCGGGTTCGAGTCCCGTTTTTCGCTCAGACTAACGTTTTTACGAATCGTACGGCAGCTCTGCCGAGGAATAGCGAACAGAAATGTCCGGATGGCGGAATTGGTAGACGCGCTACTTTGAGGGGGTAGTGATCATTAGATCGTGTGAGTTCGAGTCTCATTTCGGACACTGAGTATGAAGGCCGGGCAGTTGAGATTTCTCAATTGCCCGGCTCTTTTTTTGTGTGAGCCAATGTTCCGGAACAGGCGGGAATTTTGGGAATTTTTCGGGAATAAGTGGGATTTATTGAGAATAGGCGGAAATTATCCGGGATTATCGGGAATAGGCAGGATTAAGCGAGACTAAATGGATAGAAATAAATCGGGGATAATCCCGGCTGGCGAGATTACCCCCCGATTAATAAGGTTGGTGGGTATCAAAGGTGATATTCGCGGAAGGCTTCCATGGCTTCGTAGGAGGCGAGGCCGAGGGCATCGTAGAGGCGGGCGGTGCCTCGGTTGCGATCCTCGGCACGTTGCCAGAAGAGGCGCGAATCGTTGCCTAAGTATGGGGCGCTCTCCATCTGGGAGGAATGCTTGAGTATTGCTTTACGCTTGTGCATGAGTTCTTCCGGGCTCATCGGCACGCACATCTCTATATCTTCGACGGGCCATTCGGCCCACGCTCCGCGATACATCCAGATGCGGCAATCGTTGAGCCATTCGGCGCCGGATTCCTTTATCTGCTCAAGAGCGGCGAGAACGGCTTCGGTGCATTTGCGGTGAGTTCCATGTGGATCGGCCAGATCGGCTGCCACATAAATCTGATGTGGCCTGACCTCCTCGATAAGCTGCTTGACGATGTCGACGTCGGTCTGTGTCATAGGAAGTTTTTCGACGCATCCGCTCTCGTAGAACGGGAGGTCGAGGAAGTGGACATGGGAGAGCGGAATTTCATTGAATGTGCAGGCCGTGCGGGCCTCCCCGCGGCGTATGAGGCCTTTGATGTCGAGAATGTCGCGTGTGTCGGGCTGGCCCTCTTTCTTTCCGGCGAGGAATTTTTTCACGTCGCTGTATTTTTCGGGGATAAAGTCGCAGTTGAGGTCGAAAATCTGGTTGAACCCGTTGACGAAGTGCATGAAGCGTGTCGCTTCCTCGTCAGCTACGGCTATATTCCCGGAGGTTTCATAGGCGATATGCACGTCGTGGCCTTGGCCTACGAGGCGATAGATTGTCCCGCCCATGGAGATTACGTCGTCGTCGGGGTGGGGGGAG
>UREH01000115.1 GCA_900546835.1 uncultured Porphyromonadaceae bacterium | reverse complement strand
TTAGTCAACTCCCTTCGCCCTCACCCTCAAGCTCCTACCATCTGGACCATTCTTTGCATAGCAAAGCGACCAAAGGTCGATGGCTGACAGCGCCCTCACCATTCGGGTAAAAAATAGGGCGATGTGTCAAATTATGGAATTTTGACACACCGCCTTTATATTCTGGATTCGCGGATGCTATATCAGCAGGCCTTGAAACTCATGTCGAGCCCTTTCACGGAATGGGTAAGCGCACCCACAGAGATGAAATCGACACCGCACTCTCCATAATCACGAAGCGTATCAAGGGTTATTCCCCCCGACGATTCAATCTCAACATCCGTGCCGTTGTGCACATGCGAATCTGCCTGAAGCTGTGCATCAGGCGCTTTATACGCCCGGATATGCGTCACGGCTTCCATCGTGCGGGCCGGTGTGAAGTTGTCGAGCATAATGCGGTCTACTCCGGCTGCCAGGGCCAGATCGATTTCTTCCGTGTTACGCACCTCCAATTCAATCTGAAGGTTCTTGCCGTTGTCTGCGCACCATTTTTTTGCAGCTGCGACAGCCTGAGGTATGCCCCCGGCAAAGTCAACGTGATTATCCTTTATGAGAATCATGTCGAACAGCCCGATACGGTGATTGCTTCCGCCTCCGATTCTCACGGCCTCCTTTTCAAGCAGACGCATACCCGGAGTAGTCTTACGCGTGTCGAGCACTTTAGTCTTAAGTCCGGTAAGCCGCTGTTGGTACCGATCGGTCATTGTTGCCACACCACTCATGCGCTGCATGATGTTCAGCATAATTCGTTCGGTCTGTAAAAGCGAGCGCACCGGTCCTTCCACGACAAAGGCAATATCGCCCGGACGCACATGCGCGCCGTCAGATATATATTCCGTCATCTTTAACGACGGATCAAATTTATGAAACACCTTACGGGCTATATCAACCCCGGCAAGAATGCCTTCTTCTTTTACAATGAGTTGCTGTCGTCCGGTTTCCTCGGCCGGTATTGTCGAGAGGGTAGTGGCGTCGCCATCGCCCACATCTTCAGCAAAAGCCAATGTGAGAAGGTCATCGATCAGTTCATCACGGGTTTTCATTTACTTGAGAAATTTTGAGGTTATTGCTACCACAAAGGTACAGATTTTCATAGTATATAGCAATAATTATCGTCGGGTAGCTGTCATAAAACTGCGGAAAAATAGAGCGGCCGCCAGAAAAAGAGATACGGAGAAACTAAGCACGATTCCCCACGTTCCAAGTTTCAGCGGAAAGGCGAGCGTCCATGAGGTGGGCAACCCCACAACGACATAGCTGACGACTGCAATCCAGAGCATCGGCATCACGCGGGAGGTGCCGCGCAACGCATTGGCGAATGTTACCTGCGTAGCATCACCAAACTGATAAAGCGCAAGCGGTACGACCAATCCGGTTGCCATAGACAACACCTCGGCATCGGTAGTAAAAAGTCCCATAAGCGGGCGCGCGAAGAAGATGAATATGCAGGTGGAAATCATGGCGAATACAAGCATGACCAGATAACCGTCGAATGCTACCCGCCGACATGCCGGCAATCCGCTTGCTCCGGCTATGTTCGATACACTCACCGCTATTGCGGTTCCGATACTGTAGTAAACGCAGAACCCGAGCGAGCCTATGATTACAATAATCTGGAATGCCGCAAGAGAAATCGTTCCAAGCCAACCGGCCATTACGGCACAGAAAGAAAAGGCTGAAGTTTCACACGACATCTGAAGTGCCACCGGCCAGGAGGTAGCTACTACCTTGCCGAACATCGGACGGCTTACCGACAATCTACGGTCGCGGAAGCCCGATTTGTACTCCCGATAAGCCGGACTAAACAAAAATACAGCCATGATGGCAATAGCAGCCAGTACGCGCACACAAAATGTGGAAATTCCAGCTCCGGTAAGTCCGAGTTCAGGCGCACCCCAACGTCCGTAAATCAGCATATAGTTGCCTACGATGTTGAGAAGATTGCACACAAGAAGAATCCACATCGGCATCTGTGTGTTCCTGATTGCAAAGCTCCACTGGGCAAATGCATTGAAAACCGAGACGAAAATCACAGAACTCAATATAATCAGGTAGAACGGGCGTATAAGCGGAAGCAGTTCATCTGGCTGCCCCATTCTGTCGAGATAAAAATAGGCGCATCCCATTATTGCCGTCAATATTACTCCGACTGCAAGATTTGCGTAGACACCCGCGCGAAGCACCAGGCCTATCCGGCGACGTCGGCTGCGGGCATACAGCATACCGATTATAGGAGTCAGCCCATAGGAGAACCCCATGGCGCAGAGGAGGACAATATTGAAGACGTTAACAACAAACGATGCCGATGCCAAAGCCTGTGTAGAGTAATGGCCCACCATTATATTGTCTGCGAATCCAACAAGAATAAGACTTATCTGCGAAATCAGTACCGGTAATGCAAGCTTCATAAGCCGGATGCATCGTTCAACAACCGCAGGAGAATCCGATGTACAATTAGTCATTATTTGACTTCTTAAATTAGAATTTGACTTCTTAAATTAGAATATGGCGCCCGGAAAAGGCCGGAATACTCAATCGACTGCAAAGGTAACCATTCCTTCACTTATTCCCAATCCGGAAAAGTAGAGTGGCCATAACGGAGGCGGACCGGCAAGGGGGAATACAAAAGATGCTTCCCGTCGTCCCGACGGAGAGCATCTCATGGAGTAAATCTCATTATGTCTCTCAAAAGCTTTCGTAAGTAACTGGTCGAAATTATTTTGATACTTCCGGGAGGAAATCTCCTGAAATTTTTACCGTGGATATATTGAAATAATCAAATCAGGAAAGAATAAAATAACTTTGAACAGTTAGTTATCTACGTTCTATAGCGAACGTTTTATCGCAGGTATGGCAACCAGGCCTATGCCTACCAGGGTAGTGGCCGGTAGTGCTATTGCCAGCGTTAAAGTCGTTGATGTCAGCCCATTGTTGATTGTGTCGGTTACAGCATATATCCATCCCGACACCATGGCGAGTGCACCAAGGATGTAAAAGAGGCTTACGCATACTGACATCGGAGTCCATGCCATGGCCTCGGGAAGGCGGTTTAATATCTTCTTGACCAACCATGGGTTTTCCGGAGCTTCGGGCAACTCCTTGTGAAACATTTCGCGTATTTCACGGTCAAGGCCGCTGTATTCGGATTTCTTCATAATCATATTCAGTTTTTGCCCATCACCTTTGCCATATGGAGCCGCGCACGGTTCAAATGCGATTTCACAGTTCCTTCCGGCATTGAGGTGATCTGGGATATTTTCTTTATAGGCTGATCTTCCAGATAGAAAAGCAGGCTTACAATTCTTTCATTCTCGGGGAGCATCTTCAGAAGCGAGGCCACATCCATCGACGCCTCGGTTGCATCATGTGGCCTTACACTGTTTTTGTTTCCAGCCACATCGACATCAAAGGCACTATAAGGGATCTCGGCGTCGACGGAACGCTTTCTACGATATGACACGAACTCGTTGACTGCAATTCTATAGAGCCAAGTCTTGAAGCCAGATAATCCTCTGAAGCTACGTATGGCCAGCCAAGCCTTAATGAAAGTTTCCTGAGCCAGGTCGTCGGTCAGCGCAGCATCTCCCCCGACCATATTCATCAGGAAACGTTTAACCCCCGGCTCGTAGGCAACGACAAGCCGCGAAAAAGCCTCGCGGTTGTCGGTGGCCATACATTGTGCCACAAGTTTCATTTCTTCGAATTTGGAAAGCATCAAGAAATGTCGGCTGAAATGCCGGGGTTAAGCTATGGTTGGTAACGTAGATTAATTCAAAGTGGTAAGTACAGTTTATTCAGTACGCGTGTTCAGGATTCCTTCGGGGGAACCGGCGGGGGGCACTGCTGATAATCAGACATCCCTGATGGTGTGGCCGTCGGATTTGATTGAGGGGTCTCATATCTCTGCTGCGGCTGATAGCCGTAAGGATGCTGATAAGGCTGCTGGAAAGGCTGGGGCTGGCCAAAGGGAGCCTGCGGCTGGTAAGGAGTGCGTTGTGTACCGGGGCGGCGTAGCCGTTCATTGGAATATCCGGGTACAAAATAATAGCTGAGCAGCTTTGCAGCCCCGATGAAAATCAATATGCCACCACAAAGGAATGCTGCAGAGGGCACACCGTTCACGAGAAAGAAAAGGAATACCGGCACACCGATGCATACAAGCATAATTCCGGTGGAGAATCGTCTTGGATCGCGCTGACTTAAAGGCTGCGCGGCAAACATCTTCGTCGAGTTGGCTGCCGAAATCTGGCTTTCATCGCCTATAGCCGCTTCCGACGATGCGGGCTGGGAGAAGAAGGCATCGGGGAGGGTATAATCATTGTCAATCGCCTTACTGATCAAAGCGTTTTTATCGCGGTTTCTACGGATAAAATAGTTGGTTAGAAACCACACGATACATACAATTGCAGCACATGGTAGTCCAAATACTATCCCGACAATAGGAACGACATGATCTGCCACAGCTTCAGTCATACGGTTGGTACCGTAGTCCACATCTGCCGAGTCGACAGTCATCAAGGCCTCCGACGATTCTACAGAAACATCGCTGTCTGAAACTTTATAGGCCGTTCCGTCTTTAAGAATGTACTCATCTCCGTCAATCATAGTATAGACGGCACCTACAGGCGCCTGGATTGAATCGGCAACAGTTGCGGTAAGCGAATCGACCGCAGCGGCACTTTTAGCCTGGACCTCGATAGAGTCGGCTTTAGGACCTACAGAGGGAGGAGCAGCGCTCAGGGCGGCAGCAGAAACTGCGACACCACAGGCCAGCAAATAACTAAGTTTTGTCATATCGCGTAAAGAGTCTTTAAAAATATACTACGGACTTGGGGCGAAATCCTTGATGGATTTCATTTACTTTGACGTCGCACCTCGAAGAATGGTTGCAAATTAAACAAATATTTTTTTGTTAGCAATGAATCGATTTACTTTGCAGTCTGAAAACAGAAGCAATACAATGATCTTGTTCCCGAACGCCAAAATTAACATCGGCCTTGACATATTGAGGCGCAGGCCGGATGGCTATCATGATTTATCTACGGTGATGGCACCTACCGGCTGGACCGACATTCTTGAAATAGTGCCTTCAAAAGATGAAATTGACCGGCTTAGCGTTACCGGCCGTAAAATTGCTTGCCCACCTGAGAGCAATATTGTCATGAAGGCGGTTAAAGCCCTTAGAACTGAGTTCAACTTCCCGGCTGTCGACATTCATCTGCATAAGATAATCCCCGACGGAGCAGGTCTCGGAGGCGGTTCGGCCGACGCCGCCTTCACCATCCGGGGAATCAATCAGCTGTTTTCATTGGGTCTGACGGATGAACAAATGGCTGCTACCGCAGCATCGCTGGGTGCTGATTGCGCATTTTTCATATATAATCGTCCGATGATGTGCGAAGGAATTGGCAACGTCCTGTCGTCAACAGCCTTACCGATTCCCGACAATCTTCAACTTGCAATCATCAAACCCGAAATAAGCGTTTCAACAGCTCAGGCATACTCGAAAGTAATACCGGGAGTTCCTGCAACTCATCTTAATGAAATCATTGAAAACACTCCATTTGAGCTGTGGCAAGGTCGCGTAAAGAACGACTTTGAAACATCAGTTTTCCTTCAATTCCCTGAAATTGAATTTATCAAGACCACGCTGCTCGACCTCGGAGCCATCTATGCCTCAATGAGCGGCAGCGGTTCCTCCGTCTACGGATTTTTCGACACCCCCGATGCCCTCCCCGAACTTCAGACCGCCTTCCCCACTTCCACCATCTTTTATGCGCCCTTTAACCCTCAACAAACCCTCTGCGACGGAGCATCGCATTAAAAATTTTGCAGAACTCGTCTGCCATTACAAAAAATTCCGTAATTTTGTCATGGGTTAGCATAGCGATAAGAGTAATTATTTGAAATTGAGCACTTTAATTTTAATATAATTGTCGCTAACCTCCAAATCTTTCAATCACTAAATTTTCATCGAACTCACGTTAATATAATTGAGTTTTTCCACCAATGACTGAAAATTCAACCGCTTAATGGGCAACCTCTCGAACTACTTCGACTATGCCGCCTTCGCCCGCGACCTTTTCATGTACGACTACTACATGGATAACGGCCACGTGTTCCGCCACTATTGAGGCTCGATAGCCTCCAGCCCCTCCGAGGGTCGGCGAAAGCCGGCCCTTTTTCAGTCGGCCATCTAAGGTAAAAGGAGCGTTTAAGGGCTGTTTAACAAACTTTTTCGCCAATTTTTACGTTATAATTTTGAAGATAGCGAAAAAGGTATTACCTTTGCATCAGAAAAAATACCCTTCGTAACTGAACGGCTACGTGAAAAGTGCGTAGCTCACAAGTGTAGGTTACGCGGGTTATTTTTTTGCCCTTTTGGTTCGTGATGTGTCGCGGGTATGATACTTCGGGATGAAACTCCAATGCCGGTAAACTTGTGTCCAACTATCGGATGGCACACGGATAGGGGTAGTTACCCCGATATTGAAATTGGGATAGATTTCTCTAATCCGGGCGTTTATATGCCTATATAATTTCAACTTTACGAGGGTTCTTTTGCCAACTTTATTCTCTCCCTCTTTCTTTAATTTATCCTTCTCATTGAGTTTGAAGCATATTGCACCGAGAATAACGTCCATAAATTGCAAGGGTAGATGTTGCTTTGAATCAACTTCTACAATGCCATCTTCGGCTATCTTCAATCCCATTTTCTTTAATACCGGGTCTTTAGCTAGTCCTCGGATATGTGCTATAAAATCATCGCGCTCACTTTGGCGCAAAGGTATCTCATCAAGATACAAGGTAAGCGAATCTAACTCGCCGACACCGGCATACGGCAGTCCAAAAGCATACTTGATAAACTGATAATACAGCATAGGATAATCTGCTTTTCTTTCTTCTGCCGTAATTCTCGCCGGGGTATATTGATTATGTCTGAAGAAAATCCTAATCTTAATCTTATCCTCTTTGGCAAGGTCAAAAAGCTCATCTACCAGACGAATATATTTCTCGTAATGATATTCGTTAACTTTCTGCCATTTAATTTCATCTTTTATTCCTACTTCCTCTACTATGGAACGCATACGCTCCAAGACCTCACGATGATGTCGTGAGGGAACAAGTATGCCTCCGTAGAAATTGGAATAAAATTCTCCGTGGCGGTCGCTTTCGTCAAGCCAAATAAATATCATTTCGTCTTTATTTCAAAGTACAAAGTTACACATTCTTATTGGATTTCAGTGTCTTTTACCCCGCTTATTTATAGCGGTACTTTTGTGGCAAAGCAAGATTAAGCCATGCCACAGCCTAAATCTGTCTCTTATACACATCTCCGAGCCCACGAGACACTGAGC
>UREH01000114.1 GCA_900546835.1 uncultured Porphyromonadaceae bacterium | reverse complement strand
GTCTTGGCGCCCTCGAGGGTGGTGGGCGACATCTGTCCGCCGGTCATGCCGTAGATGCCGTTGTTTATGAGGATTATCACAATGTTTTCGCCGCGTGTGCAGGCGTGGATGGTCTCGGCGGTGCCTATGGCGGCGAGGTCGCCGTCGCCCTGGTAGGTGAACACCACGTTTTCAGGATGCAGGCGGCTCACGGCTGTAGCCAGGGCGGGAGCGCGCCCGTGGGCGGCTTCCACCCAGTCGCAGTCGATGTAGTTGTAGGCGAATACGGCGCATCCCACCGGGGCTATGCCTATTGCTTTTTCCTCAAGGCCGAGCTCTTCGATTATTTCGGCCACGAGTTTGTGGACTACGCCGTGGCTGCAGCCCGGACAATAGTGCATCACGTTGCGGTTCAGAAGTTTCGGCCGCGCATATACTTTGGTGCCGTTGGCTATAATTTCTTCACGTGTCATGGCTCGGTTCAGGCTTTAGCTGGGTTGATGAAATCTTTATGGAGCGCGTCGAGCACTTCCTGGGGGTTGGGAACGATTCCGCCCATGCGGCCGAAGTGGCATACCGGCACGGAGTCGCTTACGGCCAGACGGACGTCCTCGATCATCTGGCCTGCGTTGATTTCCACGCAGAGGATTCCTTTTACGCCTTTGGCGGCTTCGCGGATGGCTTCGTAGGGGAATGGCCAGAGAGTGATGGGCCGTATCAGGCCAATCCTGATTCCCTCTTTGCGGGCTTCCTCGATGGCCTTGAGGCATATGCGGGCTATAGAGCCGAATGCTACGATGAGGTAGTCGGCATCGTCGGTGTAGCGGGCCTCGTAGCGCACTTCGTTTTTCTCGATTTCACGATAGGTACGCTGGAAGCGCTCGTTGTTTTTCTCCATAATGGCGGAATCGAGCTCGAGCGAGGTCACGACATTGCGCGCGCGGCCGCCCTTGCGTCCCGTGACGGCCCAGGGACACTGTCGCTCGATTTCCTCGGCCGTGCGTCGCGGACGCTGCGGAGGCAGCACTACTTTTTCCATCATCTGGCCCACGATGCCGTCGGCAAGTATCATGGAGGGTGTGCGGTATTTGAATGCCAGATCGAAGCCGAGGGCCACGAAGTCGGCCATCTCCTGAACGGTCGACGGGGCGAGCACAATCAGGTGGTAGTCGCCGTGGCCGCCTCCCTTGGTGGCCTGGAAGTAGTCGGACTGCGACGGATGGATTGTGCCGAGCCCGGGGCCTCCGCGCATCACGTTGACTATCAGTGCGGGCAGCTCCGAGGCGGCCAGATAGGAGATTCCCTCCTGCATGAGGCTCACGCCGGGCGACGACGAGGAGGTCATCACGGCTTTGCCCGTTGCGGCTCCGCCGTATACCATGTTGATCGAGGAGACTTCGCTCTCGGCCTGGAGTACGGTCATGCCCGTGGTTTCCCACGGCATGAGCGCCTCAAGCGTTTCAAGAACTTCGCTCTGGGGGGTGATGGGGTAACCGAAATAGCCGTCGGCGCCGTAGCGGATGGCGGCGTGGGCTATGGCTTCATTGCCCTTCATCAGTTTTATTTCTTCTTTCATCCTTTTTGCGATGGTTTGCTTGGGTGTGTTCTGTTTCTTTTGATTTTTGATTGCAGATGCCGGTGGCCGGTTATTTCACCACTACTTTGTATACCTCGATGCAGGCGTCGGGGCATACAAGAGCGCAAGCGGCGCATCCTATACACGCTTCCTCGTTGAGGGGATAGGCGAAGTGATAGCCGCGGTCGTTCACTTCCTTGGGCTGAAGGGCGAGAACGTCGCACGGGCAGGCCACCACGCAGAGGTCGCATCCTTTGCAGCGCTCTTTTTCAATGGTGACGGCTCCATGAATTTTTGCCATAAGCTTAAATGTAAGTGTGAGTGTATGGAAGTTGTTGATGTAAGTAGCTGTTCAAGATTTCGACCAGGTACTTAGCCACAAATTTAGCATTAATTTTCACAAATTCAACCTATGCGCCCCATTTTCACATTAATTTAGACTTGCTCCGACGCCGCGCTCCGCACACCATCCCGGATGGGATGTATGAAAATAAAGGGGCGCTTATCACTAAGCGCCCCTTTATTGGTTTCCAATAGGTACAATTTCTAAGGTAAAAAAGATTGTTTTAGGTTTGTGACGCAAAGTTCACCCTTTTTATCTTAGTAACAAAATTTTTTAATATGTTTTACGGCATACTTTTTTAGCCATGTTTTTGTTCGCTCTATATTATGCCGGATTTAATTTCTTGATAAATAGAAAGATTCGGCCGCGAAAGTCTTTATGCGGTTTGCTTGGTGCGCGTATCCGTGAAAAATAATTTATTCAGCAAAAAGGCATTTAATCGCTAAAAATTCTAAGTGCGAACGATTGCCCGTCGAACACGCCGTAGGAGAAATGTCGTATCCAGTCGCCGAGAATAACCATGCGGCATCCCTGGGGATTGAGAGGGAAGTCGGCCAGCACATGGCGGTGTCCGAACACGAAATAGTCGACCGTCGAATCGACGTCGCGCAGATATTCGCGGCAGAAATCCACAAGAGGGTCGGAACTGTCGACTCCCTCTGCAGCCTCATATGCCTCATAGTTGCGTGAATGGGTGCTCCATGCATGTGCGAATGGAATTGTCCACCGCGGATGGATGGCCGCATAGAGCTTCTGGCAGAGGCGGTTGCGGAATATAGAACGCATCATGCGGAACGATGCCGGCAGACGTCCTACGCCATCGCCGTGGGTCATATAGAATTTACGGCCGTAGATTTCGCGCACTTCGCTGCCGTCGACAACGCGCATGCCGATTTCGTCGCGCAGGTAGTCGAAAAGCCATATGTCGTGGTTGCCGATGAACCATGTTATTTTCACCCCCCGGTCGGCCAGACGGGCCAGCGCTCCGAAAAATCGCGTGAATCCGCGCGGAACCACCGTGCGGTATTCATACCAGTAGTCGAGCACGTCGCCGAGCATTATCAGCTCGTCGGCGTCGGCGGCGATGCTCTCGAGGAAGCGCACCACACGCTGCTGGTGGGCCCTGCCGTCGGATATGTAGCCGGCTCCCAGATGGAGGTCGGATATGAAATAGGTCTTTCCCATGGGCTGTGGCTTGGTGTCGGGGTCGGTTCAGAGCATCCCGAGTTCGAGTTTGGCCTCCTCGCTCATCATGTCCTTGTTCCATTCGGGCTCGAAAACGAGGTTGATGGTTACGGTTCCGATCCCTTCTATCGACTCCAGTTTCTGGCGAGTATCCTCAAGGATAAAGTCGGCCATGGGGCAGGAGGGAGCCGTCATGGTCATGTCGACGGTAAGGTTGCCGTCGTCGCTGAGATCAATGCGGTAAACAAGGCCGAGACTATAGATGTCGACCGGTATCTCCGGGTCGAACACCGTCTTGAGCATCTCCACCACTTTTTCTTCGAGTTCCAAATGTTTTTCTGCGTCCATAAATGCCGGTAGTTTTGTCGTATTTACGCAAAGTTAGCTCTTTTCTGCGATTTCTCGGCATATTTTCCTAATTTTGCATCGCACCCCTCCGGTGGTTGCAACTTATCCGAATACAATGATACAGTCTATGAAAAAATTCTTGAAATGCTTTGCTGTGGCTCTTGTGGCCATCTCGGCCTTTGCGTCTGCACCGGCGGCGAAAGGGGCTACTCCGGTTACCTTCGGTCTGAAGGGTGGCGTGACCATCAATTCACTCAAATTCAACGAAAGCGCATTTGCCGCCGACAACCGTTCGGGCTATACGCTTGGCGGTATGATGAAGTTCTCCACCCCGCTGGGCTTTGGCGTCGACGCTTCGCTTATGTTCACGCGTCGCTCGGCCCGCGCCATAGCAGAATACGACCTTAAGGAGGCCGGCCACAACGACGTGACCGTGAGCCGTAGTTATATCGAAATTCCCGTGAACCTTCGCTGGAATCTGGGTCTTCCCTTGGTAGGCAAATTTGTAACGCCTTATGTGGCTACCGGCCCCGACTTTTCTTTCCTCGTATCAAGCCAAAATGTGAAAAACGCCTGGGATAACCGCAAGTTTGATTTCGCATGGACTTTCGGTTTCGGCCTCACAATAATCAACAAGCTTGAGATTGGCGCTGCCTACGGCCTCGGCCTCAGCAACTCCGCATCGGGCGACTCTTCGCTTTACGGGCCGATTGGTGTCGACGCAAAAAACCGCTTCTGGAATGTAACCGCCGCGTGGCTCTTCTAAGCGCACTGATATTTGCGGATAACTTAAATTAACATAAAATCGGCATATTTACCCCGGCTATATTTTCGTTTAAGGGCTGAATTTGCTAACTTTGCAATCGTTCGGACAGGAATGCCGTTACACGGCATCGGTCCGGGCGATTACTTTTTCGTATGTGCCTACCGGCGCCCTCCTCTTTGACCTTTATGATTCGAAATATCATAGCTTCAGCTCTACTTGCCCTCGCGGTTGCCTTTCCGGCAGGCGCCGAGCGCACTGCGCAGAAGCAACACACACACCACGCATCGCGCGCCGTAAGCGCCCGTCAGGCTGCCGACGAGGCCGAGATGCATTATGCCTCGATTTCCCATACCAATCCCTTCGAGATTGTTCCTGCCGCCGGCATGGAGCTGCTTGACGACGGAATCCTTTCGGCCGGTGAGGCCGACCCGCAGATGGTATCCGATATGCTCGGATTCGCCCGCAAATTCATGGGTACACGCTATGTGCGCGGCGGCAAATCGCCCAAGGGGTTCGATTGCTCGGGATTCACAAGCTACGTTTTCGGCCAGTTCGGAGTCGAGCTTTCCCCCTCGTCGGCCGTACAGTATGGTCAGGGTTCAAAAATCGCCCGCGACGAAGTGAGTGCCGGCGACCTTCTTTTCTTCAAGGGCCGCAATTCGCGCAGCAGCCGCGTGGGGCATGTTGCTATTGCCATCGACAATGATCCCGCCACGGGTGAAATTACCTTCATCCACGCTGCCGTAGGCGGTGGCATTCGTATCGACCGACTTTCGGGTGCGTACTACGCCTCGCGCTATCTTGGCGCACGCCGCGTGCTCTGAAGTACAAGCCAATGCTTTGGGGCTTTACGGTCGTGGGGCTCCTGAGGCTTTTTCAGGTCCAGTTGTTGATGATGTCTGCGATTTCGCGGGCATCTTTTTGTGTGGTGCAGCGGGAGATCGGAAGGCTTAGAAGAGTGTCTGCAAGGTGCTCGGTTATGGGAAGTCCGCCTTTGGGAAGACGCAGAGGGCCAGACGGAGTCCGGATAAATCCGGCATTATCCGCGCAGGAGCGTTCGGCGCGGTAACATGGCTGGAGATGGGGTGGCGTGGCGTAGTGCATGTCCCACCCTATGCCGTTGGAGGTGAGATAGGCCGTAAGCTCGTCGCGTCGGTCGGTGTGGATTACGAACTGGTGGAACACGCAATCGTCGGCCATCAGCGGCAGGTGGATATCGGGATGGCGGATTTCTTCGCAATAGATGCGGGCGATGGAGCGTCGCATGGCGTTTTCCTCGGCTGTGTGTGGAAGCTTCACGTTGAGCACCGCCGCCTGCATGGTATCGAGGCGACAGTTGAAGCCTGCGTGGATATTGTGGTAACGCCGGTCGGCGCCGTAGTTGGCGAGCGCACGTACTGTAGCGGCCAGTTCAGCGTCGGAGGTGGTTATGGCGCCGGCGTCGCCCATGCCGCCGATGTTTTTGGTAGGATAGAAGCTGAAGGCGGCGGCGTGGCCGAGGGAGCCGGTGGTTCGCGTGCCGTTCAGGCCATCATTGACCGAGACGGCCCCGATGGCCTGGGCGTTGTCCTCGATTACGAGCAGATTGTGGCGTCGGGCCGCGCTCATGAGCGCATCGTCGAAACATACGCGTCCGTAGAGATGCACGGGCATTATGGCGCGCGTGCGTGGTCCGATCAGTTCTTCCAGCTGCAACGTGTCGAGGTTGGAGGTCAGTGTATCGGGTTCGGCGAGCATGGGAACAAGGCCTGCGTGGGTTATGGCAAGAACCGAGGCGATATATGTGTTGGCCGGAACTATCACCTCGTCGGCCGGCCGCAGACGGCCAAGCCTGATATAGCCCAGAAGAATCAGGCGCAGGGCGTCCAGGCCGTTGCTTACGCCTATGGCAAAGTCCGCTCCGGAGACGTGGCGCAGCCGCGCCTCGAATTCATCCACTTCCGGGCCGCCCACATAGCGGCCGCGGGCCACAACATCGGCCAGTCGCGCCGCGATTTCGTCGGCATACGGCGCGTTGACGGTGGCAAGATCGAGAAACGGGTAACGTGTTCCGGGATTCATTGGCAGTGGATGGGAATGTGGGTCAGAGCCTTGGCCCGGTGTTGGCCGTGAGGCGCTGGAATTCGTCGTAATCGTAGATATAGTCGGCTGTGTCGTAGGGAGTCGAGACAATCGAGAGGCAAACGGCGCCCGACGAGAAATTGTCAAGCGTACGCCATATGCCTGGCGGTATGAGCAGCCCTGTGAAGGGGCGGTTGAGCGTATAGGTATGCCAGCTATGGCCGTCGGAGAGGTTTACGTTGAAACTGCCTCCCACGGCCACGAGCAGCTGGCTCATGGCGCGGTGGGCGTGCCCACCGCGTTCGCCTCCGGCGGGTACGTCGTAAATCCAGTACGCGCGCTTGATTTCGAACGGAATCACTTCCCCACCCTGCACCACCGAGAGGCTGCCGCGCGGGTCGGCAATGCGCGGGAGGTTGATCAGGCAGGGCCGTGAAGGCATCTTTTCCATTGTTTTCTGTTGTGTTATAAAAAATCGAATCCGGATGCGTATTTCCGGCTGATGCCGGCAGGATATTCAGATCCCGTTTTTGGCGAGATTTATCAGGTATTGGCCGTAGTCGTTGTTGGCCATCTCTTTGCCGAGGGCGAGCAGGCGTGTGGCGTCAATCCAGCCCATGCGGAAAGCTATTTCTTCGAGCACGGCCACCTTGAAGCCCTGGCGGTTTTCGATTGCCTGGATAAAGTTGGCCGCCTCCATTAGCGAGTCGATTGTGCCGGTGTCGAGCCAGGCGAATCCGCGGCCGAAGCGCTTCACATTGAGACGGTGCTGGTCAAGATAGGCGTTGTTGACCGACGTTATTTCCAGCTCGCCGCGGGCTGAGGGACGCACGTCGGCGCCGATGTCGACCACATCGTTGGGGTAGAAGTAAAGTCCGACCACGGCGTTGTCGCTCTCGGGATTCTGGGGCTTCTCCTCGATTTTGGTGGCGCGTCCGTCGGGACCGATCGATACCACCCCGTAGCGCTGCGGGTCTTTCACCGGATAGGCGAATACGGTTGCCTCACGTCTTTCAGATGCGATGGCTGTGGCGTCGCGCAGCATTCCCGAGAATCCCTGGCCGTAGAAAATGTTGTCGCCGAGCACCAGGCAAACGTCGTCGTCGCCTATGAAGTCGCGGCCGATGATGAACGCCTGGGCGAGCCCTTCGGGGCGCGGCTG
>UREH01000113.1 GCA_900546835.1 uncultured Porphyromonadaceae bacterium | reverse complement strand
GGCGCCGCCACGGCGGCCGGCGATTCAATCCGGTCCTGCCAACCTCAGGCAGTCCGGGCCACGGAGCCCGGCGCCGATAGAATCAGGCAATGGCGGTGGCCAGACGAAACCGAAACAAACTTTCATGTGGCAGAGCTGCGAGGCTTGCGCCCCATCCAAGTTTGTTTCGTTGTTTTTATCCTGCCCTCTCTCCCGCAGGTATGCCCCCACTACGGTTATACCTCAGTTAACAACAAAACAATTCCTTACAACAGATAAACAATGAAAAGCGAACTGATAGTCGACGTTCAGCCCAAGGAGGTGTCGATCGCCCTGCTCGAGGACGGTCGGCTCGTTTCGCTCCAGAAGGAGAACCGCGACATAGCCTACGCTGTCGGCGACATCTATCTGGCAAAGGTGAAAAAGCTGATGCCGGGTCTGAACGCCGCCTTCGTCAACGTGGGCTACGAGAAGGATGCTTTTCTGCATTATCTGGATCTTGGCCCGAGATTTTCGTCGTATTCCGAATTTCTCAAACAGCTTCTTGGCGAACAGCCCGAAGCTCCCGACGCCCAGCAGGGCAATCAGAAAAAGCAGCCGCAGGTAAAGCGCCCCGGCGGCAAGCTGCCCGATATTACGCGCATGAAGCTGCTGCCCGACATCGACAAGCACGGCACCGTGACCGACCAGCTGACCTGCGGCCGCGAACTCCTGGTGCAGATTGTAAAAGAACCCATCTCGTCGAAAGGTCCCAGACTCACCACCGAAATATCTTTCACAGGGCGCTATATGGTGCTCATCCCCTTCAGCGATAAAATTTCGATATCGCAGAAAATCAAGACCACCAGCGAAAAGCTGCGTCTGCGCCACCTTGTGGAGAGCATCAAACCCAAAAATTTCGGCGTTATAATCCGGACGTCGGCCGAAGGCAAGACCGTATCGGAGCTTAACCACGAATTGCAGACGCTTCTGCAGTCGTGGAACGAAACCATAGCCAAGGCCCGCACGGCGCCCGTGCCGTCGCTCATCTTCGAGGAGGAGAGCCGTATAGTGGGCGTGTTGCGCGACGTTTTTTCGCCATCGTTCGAGGATATTCATGTGAACGATCCCGAAGTGATGGCCCAGATAAGGAAATATGTGAGCCTGATAGCGCCCGAGAAAGCCGACATAGTGAAGCTATACGATAAAGATGAGCCTATTTTCGACCACTTCAGCATCACCCGCCAGATTAAATCGTCGTTCGGCAAGACCGTCTCATTCAAATCAGGCGCATACATCATTATCGAGCATACGGAGGCCCTCCACGTAATCGACGTGAATTCCGGCAACCGCACCAAAGCCGGTAACGACCAGGAGACAAACGCTCTCGACGTAAACATCCGGGCCGCCGACGAGATCGCGCGCCAGCTCCGGCTCCGCGACATGGGCGGCATCATCGTGGTCGACTTCATCGACATGAACAAGGCAGAACACCGCCAGGCGCTCTTCGAGCATATGCGTCAGATAATGGCCACCGATCGTGCGCGCCACAATATTTTGCCACTGAGTAAGTTCGGCCTGATGCAGATCACACGCCAGCGCGTCCGCCCGGCTCTCGATATCGTCACCACCGAAGCCTGTCCTTCCTGCTATGGCAAGGGAGAGGTTCAGCCGTCGCTTCTCTTCACCGATACGCTCAAGGAGAAAATATCCTATCTTGTAAACGACCTGGGGCAAAAGAATTTCGTGGTCTACGTTCACCCCTTTGTCGACGCCTATCTCAAGAAGGGATTGATTTCACTCTACCGGCGGTGGCGCATGGAGCTTGGCGCCAGGTTCAAGGTGATGGCCGACGAATCGCTCGCCTACCTGCAATACAAGGTGCTCGACGCCCAGCGCAACGAAATCGACCTCAAGGAGGAAAAGGATATGGACAAATCCTCCTCCGAAAAGACCAAAAACAAAACCAAGATCCGCAACCAGCAGCAATAACGCGGGACGTATTCCCGCAGGCTGCCAGAGCAGAAAAGTATCCGACAAAGAGCCCCGGAGTGCGTCGACGCGCTCCGGGGCTCTGCCTGATTTTTTGATATTCGGATTGCTCAGAAGGAGTAACTGATGCCGATGGCGGGGATGAGGGCATGGAGGGTGTAGTCGGCGATGAAAGATTCCGACGAGGGCATCTCCTTGAGGTTCGGGGCATCATATGCGTTGTAGGCAGCCTGACCGATAGACTGAAGAACCTGGTTGAACTGCGCTACCCCCGCTTTATACTGGGACACTCCGGCATTATATTGCGCGAGGCCGGCGTTGTAGTTTGGTGCCAGCAGGTTGTCGTAGCTTGCCGTGGCTCCGGTCTGGCCGCAGCCTTTCACATACATGAATGCCACGTCGATCGAGAGACCCTTGATCGGGCGGAAAGAGAGTCCGACGGAAGGCTCTATCTTGGTCATCCCCGGCGTCTCGGGATTATAGTAGTCGAGATTGCAGGGGTTGGTATCGATCATCAGACCTGCGCGGAGGTCGAGGCGGTCGGTCATCGCATACTGTGCACCAATATGATAGGTCATCGCGTTGCGGTAGTTCTTCGGCAGATTCTGGTCGAAGGGCTTGTCGAGGTTGGCGAAGTCGATATTCAGTTCCTTGTAGGTCTTCCATCCGTTGAGCTGGGCGTCGAAAGCCAGCTCGAGGCGGGGGATGGGCTTGTAGCTTACGCCGGCCGTCAGCACATAGGGACAGGGCATCGAGGCATCGAAATTGGTGTAGTTGATTACGTCGAGCGTGGAGCCAAGAAGTTGGCGCGCCTGCTCATCGGCGTATTCAACCTGTGCGTCGCCTGCTGTTACGTGCATGTTCATTTTCGAGCGGTAGGAGAGGCCCACGTTCCATTTCTCGTTGATATCCCAGAGCACGCCTACGTTGAAGCCGATAGCCAGCTCGCTATCACCTTTAAGGTTCACCGAGGCCGGGGGCATATTGCCGTAGCGGTACTGGGGTGCGGTGGCTGCATCAATGGGAGCGTTGCCGGGGTCAGGGCCGCCCATGGCCTGCTGAAGCTTGGCTATGTTCCATTGCAGTCTGGCTGCTTCATATTTCAGTGTGGCGGCCTCATACTGAAGGTCGATCAGGCGGTCCATCGACGAGGCAGTGGCCAGTCCCTTGTTCAGGTTCACGTTGCCCCAGCCGATCATCAGGCCTGCGCCAATCGAAAGGTTGGAGAGCACGCGCCAGGATATGGTGGGCTGAACCGTGAATACCTTGAGGTCTACACTCTGGTTGAGCACGGCGCCGGGCCAGGATTTGCCCCAGTTAATCGACGAGCCGTAGGGCGTGTAGAGCGTCACACCGGCATAAAGATTGTCGTAGATGCGGAAGGCCGCCGAAAAATTCATCGGAGTGGCCACTTTGTTGCTTGTAACGTATTCCTGGCCGCCGACGGTGGCGTACGCCGTGGATTTAATGGCGCTGATTGCTCCGGAAACTTCCATTGTCTTATTCATGAAAGCAAGCGCGCCCGGGTTGAAAATCTGGCTCTCGGCACCGAGTTTCATTGCCACGCCTACGTGGCCCATACCCTCCTGCTTTGCGCTGAAAGTGTTGACCTGGTAGCCTTCGGCCGATGCGCCTGCGGCCATCACGGCGGCCAGCGCTGTAATGATTGTTTTCTTCATTAGAAGTTGTATTGGTTGAAAATTTCGACAAAATTACCAATAATTTCCCAAACAGCAAAATTTCGACTGGATTCGATGTTTTCAACGGAATCGCTAACGGCCTCTCGGCCCCGTTGAGAATGTCGTACACGTCAGTGGTTAACCCATGGACGAGATGTTGTGCATTCGGCGGAAAATGCCTAAATTTGTGAAATAAAGTGGCGTTGCGGAATCGCGATGGCCCGCTAAATTCTCTTTTCAGATGAAAAATACTATAAGACAACTGTTTGCCGGCACATGCGCCGCGTTTCTGCTTATGGCGTCGCTGCCAGCCCGTGCTACCGTGGTGAGCGAACTCCCCGTCACTTCGGTGGGAGGCAAACAATGTTTCTACTACGATGTAAAGCCCAAGGAATCGATATATTCCGTTGCAAACGAGCTTGGAGTGAGCCGCGAGCAGATTGTGGATTACAATCCTACGGCGGCCGACGGGCTGAAGCCCCGGATGCGGCTGTATTTTCCGGTGGAAGTATTTCAGGTGGCGCCGGGCGAGCGTCCGGCTGTCTATGCCGCCGCTGCCGGAGTGACCACGCATGTTGTCAAGAAAGGTGATACGGTATATGGAGTTGCGCGCACATACGGCATGTCGACCGACTATCTTCTGCGTCTTAACCCCTGGGCTGACGAGGGGATAACCGAGGGGCAGGTGCTTCGTCTTACGGATGGCGCGCAGGGCGATGTCACTGCAACGGCTACTACTTCTGTTGCGGCAGCGGCAGCAGCTGCTCCAAAACCGAATGCGGCCGGATATATTAAGCATGTGATAGAGCCTGGCGAGACACTTTTTTCGATTTCGAATGCCAACGGCGCACCCCTCGAGGCCGTGCTCGATGCGAATCCTACGCTCGACCCGCTGCGCTATAAGCCAGGACAGACTCTGATGATTCCCGTTACACCCGAAGCAATCGCACGCCATAGTGGTAGCGCCCACGCACTGGCTGCGATGCAGGCCGACGAGTCGGCCGGAGTGAATGCGGCCGAGAGCGCCGAAGTTCTTGCTATTGGCCAGTCGGAAACGCTTGCCGCCTCGGCGGCTGCCGAAGCCGACCGCTGGCTTTCCCGCGACACGATGCAGGTGGCGGTTCTCCTTCCTTTTATGCTCGGCGAGGAGCCGATGAGCCGCACCACGCAACTCTATACGGAGTTCTTCAAGGGGATGCTGCTTGCTGCCGATACGCTCCGTAGCGATGGTCTGCAGCCCGTGAAGTTCAGTTTTCACGATACTGAGTCCTCGCTGGAGCGTGTGCGTGAACTTCTCGCCGATCCCGGTGTGGCGCAGGCCGACCTCGTGATAGCTCCGGACAATAGTGCCCAGATTGATGCCATCCTGACCGGCGTAGGCCCTGAGACCCTTGTACTCAATATTTTCGCCGTAAAAGATGAAAGCTATCTCACCCACCGCAACGTGGTGCAGACCAACATACCTCACGACGCAATGTATGCCAAGGCCATCGATGCCTTTGTGGAAAAATTTGCCGACCGTCTGCCGGTGTTCATCAGCCGTAGCGGCGGCCAGGCCGACAAGGAGTCATTTGTGGCCGCGCTGAAGCAGCGCCTCGATGCCGACGGCATCCCCTACCGCGAGGTGGCGTATTCCGGCATATTGCGCGACGACGACCTCCAGGGGCTTGACCCCGACACGCAGCCGCTGGGGTTTGTGCCTGTCTCCGGTTCGAAAAGCGAGTTCGCCAGATATTCCGACGCATTGACCACCAAGCGGCAGTCGGCGCTTGCTCCGGGCAATGTGGCTCTCTGGGGTTTTCCTGAGTGGGTTACCTTCCGCGGCGACAGCTTCGACGCCATATGCAATCTCGACGCTACGATATATTCGCGTTTCCTTGTGGATGAGCGCGACTACCGCGCCCGCGACCTCAAGGAGCGCTACCGCTCGGCCTACGGGGTGGAGATGTTCGATGCGGTGCCCACCCAGGGCATTCTCGGCTTCGACACCGGTATGTTTGTGGTGAATGGCCTGCGACAAAAGGCTGAAACCGGAGCCTTTCCGGCAGAATTCAGTGGCATACAGAACAGTCTGCGCCTCGACTGGATCGGGGCGTCGGACGACGCTCAGACCGCCGGCGCCGAGACGGTTCCCGCTCAGGGAGGCCTGATCAACCATCTGCTATTCCTCATACACTACAGTCCTGGAGGCTTCGTGGAGAGTGAGACGCTCTGAAAATGTTTTTAGACAAGTAAATGAAGAAAATCATAATAGTCCTGCTCATAGCCCTGGCTGTCGTTCCGGCAGTCCGGGCCCAGCGCCATTACGTGCCGCATGTGCATATCGGCGCCCATGCCGGGATGACGCTTTCGCAGGTGTCGTTCTATCCAAAGTCGAAGGAATCGATGCTCGGAGGCGCCACTATGGGTGTATCGTTCAGATATGCCGAGGAGCGGCATGTCGGTCTGATGGCCGAGCTAAACTTCATGCAGGCCGGATGGAAGGAGAATTTTGAAGAAGCCAACGAGTTCTTCAACTATACGCACCGGACGAACTACATCACCCTCCCGGTGATGACCCACATATTCTTCGGCTCGCGCGTGGTGAAATGCTTCTTCAATCTCGGACCGCAGATCGGATATATGGTGAGCGATGCCGTCAATGCTAATTTCGATTATGAGAACCCCACTGAGGTAGAGGGATTTCCATATGAATACAGGCAGGTCGACCAGATGCGTCTTAAAATCAAGAATAGATTTGACTACGGAATCACAGGCGGTGCCGGAGTAGAATTCATAATAAAAAAGCGTCATTCGGTGCTTCTCGAAGCCCGCTATTACTATGGGCTCGGCAATATATTCCCCTCCTCGAAAGCCGATGAGTTCTCCGCCTCGCGCGGAAGCACAATCATGGTGAACCTCGGCTACATGTATCGCCTGAAATAGGCGTAGCATGCCTCCGGTGTCGCGGCATTGCCGCAGCCCGGCCAACATCTGAAAAAGTATTTTTGCCACGATATGAAGAAATTAACCACACTGATTCTCGTTGCGTCGGTTCTGCCGACCGGAGCCTCGGCCGAGGCCCTTTGGATGCGCGATGTGAAGATTTCGCCCGACGGCACGCACATAGCTTTCGAATATAAAGGCGATATTTTTACCGTTCCGGCAACCGGCGGTATGGCCACGCGGCTGACCACCAATCCTGCCTACGACTCCAACCCCATATGGAGTCCCGACGGCACGCGCATAGCTTTCGCATCTGCGCGCCATGGCAATTTCGATGTTTATGTGATGCCATCCGGAGGTGGGACAGCCACGCGGCTGACGCGCAATCAGGCCGCTGAAATTCCCGAAGCCTTCTCGCCCGACGGGCGCACCGTATATTTCTCGGCTGCCATACAGAATCCGGCTCAATCAGCAATGTTTCCGAGCTCGCGCATGAGCGAGTTCTACGCTGTAGGGGTGGAGGGCGGAAAACCCCGGCAGGTGCTCGGCACGCCGGCTCAGATGCCCACCTTCAGTGCCGACGGCAATGTGATGCTCTATCAGGACGTGAAGGGATTCGAGGACGAATGGAGAAAGCACCATACGTCTTCCGTCACCCGCGACATATGGATGGTGGATTTCACCACCGGCAAGCATACGAATCTGACCGACCGTCCCGGCGAGGACCGCAATCCGGTGCTTGATCCGGCCACCGGTGCGGTCTACTTCCTCAGCGAGCGCGACGGCGATACATTCAATGTGTGGACCTTCCCGCTCGGCGCACCTGACAAAGCCGAACGCATTACCGATTTCAAAACCCACCCCGTGAGATTCCTGTCTCTTATACACATCTCCGAGCCCACGAGACACT
>UREH01000112.1 GCA_900546835.1 uncultured Porphyromonadaceae bacterium | reverse complement strand
ATATTATTATGTTGATATACAGAACATAAACTTTGTTTATTGTAACATTTAACAGATATTATTAAACACCCTCTTATTTAAGGAGGAATTTTCTTAACTTTGTGGGTTGAATCGGGCCGCAAGCCGGGTTCAGCCCACAAACCTTACATACCCTACAGTGAACTCCTCCGACACAAGCACAATAACCGGCGGTTCCGCCAAGGCGCCCAAACGCATAGCCATCCTCGGGGCGACAGGCTCGATAGGCACGCAGACGCTCGACGTAATCGCCGAATATCCCGACCGCTTCCGCCCCACGCTCCTCGTGGCGGGGCGCAAGGTCGACACACTCATACAGCAGGCTCTGAAATGGCGCCCGCAGATGGCAATAATCGCCGACGAATCGCTTTACTGGAAACTGCGCGACGCCCTGGCACCGCTCGGCATCGCCACAGCGGCCGGCCAGCAGGCCATCAACGATGCCATGGCCTCCGACTGCTTCGACACGGTGGTTACGGCCACCGTGGGCTACAGCGGCCTCGCCCCCACCCTCCGCGCCATCGAGGCCGGGAAAGACATTGCCCTGGCCAACAAGGAGACAATGGTGGTTGCCGGCGAACTCGTCACCGCCGCCCTCGGCCGCTCCGCATCGCGCCTCCTCCCGGTCGACTCCGAGCACTCGGCCATCTACCAGTGTCTGGTCGGAGAGGACCCCGCAAAGGTGCGCCGCCTGATAATCACCGCCTCCGGCGGCCCGTTCCGCACATGGACTCCGGCCCAGCTCGCCTCGGCCACGATGCACGACGCCCTGAAGCACCCCAACTGGAGCATGGGCGCGAAAATCACCATCGACTCGGCCACGATGGTCAACAAGGCCTTCGAAATTATCGAGGCACGCTGGCTCTTCGACATGCCGGCCGAGAAAATCACGGCCGTGGTCCATCCGCAGTCGATTGTCCACTCGATGGTGGAATTTGTCGACGGCGCCGTAAAGGCTCAGCTCGGAGTGCCCGATATGCGCCTGCCCATTCGCTACGCCC
Organism: uncultured Porphyromonadaceae bacterium; assembly: GCA_900546835.1. GTDB lineage: Bacteria > Bacteroidota > Bacteroidia > Bacteroidales > Muribaculaceae > UBA7173. The sequence goes on along the minus strand of UREH01000112.1, from coordinate 6,506 downwards.
TGGGCGAGACGGTGCGTCTGGCCACCGACGACTCTCCGCTTACGCTTGGCCGCATGACCCAGCTCACCTTCGAGGCTCCCGACACCGAGCGTTTCCCCGGTTTCACCCTCGGACACTATGCCCTGCGAGCCGGAGGAACAGCCGCCTGCATCATCAACGCCGCCAATGAAGTGGCCGTAGAGGCTTTCCTCCAGCAGAAAATCGGCTTCACGCATATCTACCGCCTGATAGAGGAGGCTCTGCAGGCCATGCCGATGATTCAGAACCCCTCGCTGGCCGACTATGTGGCCGTAAACGACGCCACGCGCGCCTATATATCCTCGCTTATCGCCAAATAACGTCCCACCTCATCCCCCCGACGAACAACCACGCATGGAAACATTCCTCATAAAAGCCGCCCAGCTGATCTGCGCTCTCTCGCTCCTGGTTATCATCCACGAGCTCGGCCACTTCATGTGGGCGCGCATCTTCAAAATCCGCGTCGAGAAATTCTATATCTTCTTCAATCCATGGTTCTCGCTGGCTAAATGGAAGCCAAAGAAGAGCGACACCGAATGGGGCATCGGATGGCTGCCGCTCGGCGGCTACGTGAAGATTGCCGGAATGATCGACGAATCGATGGACACCGAGCAGCTCGCATCCGAACCCAAGCCCTGGGAGTTCCGCTCGAAACCCGCATGGCAACGGCTGCTGGTAATGACCGGCGGCGTGCTCAACAATTTTATCCTCGCCATAATCATTTACGCCGGAATAGCCTTCTGGTGGGGAGAGAAAACCATCCCCTTCCAGAATGCCTACGAGGGGATGGACTTCACCCCCGCGATGCAGGCTCTCGGATTCCGCAACGGCGACATCCTCCTTGAAGCCGACGGACGCACACTCGACTCGCGCGAGCGCTCCGTGGCTTTCAAAATGCTCGAAGCGAGGGAAGTGACCGTGCTGCGTAACCACCGCGACACCGTAGCCATCCGGCTTCCCGAGGGCGCCATCCTCACCATCCCGGAGAACGACCCGCTCATGGCCATCCGAGTGCCCGTCTACGTAAAGCAGATCATGCCCGGCGAACCCGCCGCAGAGGCCGGGCTGCAAGTGGGCGACCGCATCATAGCCGTTGGCGACAGCCTCACCCCTGCCTTCACCGAGCTCTCACCCGCTCTTCTGGCCTACAAAGGTAAGCCCACAGAGCTTACCCTGCTGCGTGGCAACGACACCATCAGCGTGGTCGCCACTCCCACCGAGGCCGGCAAGCTCGGCTTCGGCCTGAAGACACCCGCCGAGATATTCGATGTGGAGATAACGGCCTACAACCCGCTGCAGGCCATCCCCGTGGGTGTGCGCAACGGAACTGAGATGCTCACCACCTACGTCGGCTCGCTCAAGCACCTCTTCACCAAGGAAGGCGCAGAAAGCATCGGCGGCTTTGGCGCCATCGGCAACCTCTTCCCCGCCGCGTGGGACTGGCGTACCTTCTGGGAGATGACCGCCTTCCTTTCGATTATCCTCGCATTCATGAACATCATCCCCATTCCGGCCCTCGACGGCGGCCACGTGATGTTCCTGCTCTGGGAAGCCGTCACTCGCCGCAAGCCCTCCGACAAGGTGCTCGAATACGCCCAGATGGCCGGCATGTTCTTCCTCATCGCCCTGCTCATCTACGCCAACTCCAACGATATTTACCGCTTCCTGATAAAATAATGGCTCAACCCAACTACCCCGTGCTGCGCCTCAAGCGCGGCAAAGAAGAGTCGCTCGACCGCTTCCATCCATGGGTGTTCTCCGGAGCGCTCGCCGACGGCACCATTCCGGAATCGCTCGAAGAGGGCGACGTAGTAGCCGTGCAGACCTCCGACGGCCGTGCCATCGGTGTAGGCCACTTCCAGATCGGCAGCATCGCCGTGCGCATCCTCGATTTCGGCCTCACCGACATCAGCGCCGACTTCTATCGCTCGCGCCTGGAGCAGGCGCTGGTCCTGCGCAAGTCGCTGCAGCTCGCCCGCCCCGACAACGACGCTTACCGTCTGGTTCACGGCGAGGGGGATTTCCTCCCCGGCCTGGTGGTCGACGTTTATGGCCCGACGGCAGTACTACAGGCCCATTCGCCCGGCATGCACTACGCCCGCCAGACCATAGCCGAGCAGATTGCTTCGCTCCCCGGCCTGGGCGTGCGCAACGTATATTATAAATCCGAGACCACACTCCCCTACAAGGCCCATCTCGACCCGCAGAATACTTATCTCGTGGGAGGATTCGAGACCTCGGTAGCCTCGGAAAACTCCCTGAAATTCAATATCGACTGGCTCCGGGGGCAGAAAACGGGATTCTTTCTCGACCAGCGCGACAACCGCTCGCTGCTGCGGCACTATTCGCGCGGCCGCAGAGTGCTCAACATGTTCTGCTATACGGGCGGATTCTCCGTCTACGCCCTCAGCGGCGGCGCTGTAGCGGTCGATTCGGTCGATTCCTCCGAGAAGGCCATCACGCTTACCGACGCCAACGTGGCCCTGAACTTCGGCGAGTGTCCGCGCCACCGCTCGTTTGCCCGCGACGCCTTCAAGTTTCTCGACGATATGGCGGCCGACGCCTACGACCTCATCGTGCTCGACCCCCCGGCCTTCGCCAAACACCGCAGCGCCCTGCGCAACGCCCTGCGCGGCTACCAGAAACTCAACGCCAAGGCTTTCGAGAAAATCGCCCCCGGCGGCATCCTCTTTACCTTCAGCTGTTCGCAGGCCGTGAGCCGCGAACAGTTCCGTCTGGCCGTATTCTCGGCCGCGGCCCAGAGCCGCCGCCGCGTGCGCATCCTCCATCAGCTCACCCAGCCGGCCGACCATCCCGTGAACATCTACCACCCCGAGGGTGAATACCTCAAGGGCCTCGTGCTCTACGTGGAATAACCCTCCCGGTCCATCATAAACAACCGACTCAGAATGAAACACAAACTCATCGCCCTCGCCGCCCTCGCGGGCTGCTCGATATCCGCCATGGCAAATTTCACCGACCCCAACAATCCTTCGGGCACCGTAGTAGACCGCTTCGCCGACATCGAAGTGCTCCGCTACACCGTGCCCGGATTCTCCGACCTCACCCTCGACCAGAAGAAATTCATCTATTACCTCACCGAGGCTGCCCTCAGCGGCCGCGACATACTCTGGGACCAGAACGGACGCTACAACCTACAGCTCCGCCAGCTCCTCGAGGCTATCTACAAAAACTACAGCGGCGACCGCAAGGCGGCTGACTTCACCGCCTTCGAGACTTATCTCAAGCAGGTGGAATTCGGCAACGGAGCTTACCACCACTATTCCACCGACAAGTTCACGCCCGGGTTCTCCCGCGCATGGTTCGACGCGCAGGTAGCAGCGCTCGCCAAGGCCGACCCCGCGCTGACGGCCAAGCTCCAGCCGGCCATGCCCGACCTCGAGAAGCTCATCTTCGACCCCTCGTTTATGGCCAAGCGCGTAAACCAGGCCGAAGGAGAAGACCTCGTGCTCACCTCGGCCAACAATATGTATGAAGGCGTCACGCAGAAGGAGGTCGAAGACTACTTCAACGCACTGAAGAATCCGGACGACCCCACGCCCGTATCCTACGGTCTGAACACCAAGGTAGTGAAACGCGACGGCAAGGTCGTGGAGCTTCCCTATAAAGTCGGCGGCCTCTATTCCGATGCTATCGGACGCATCGTGGAGAACCTGGAGAGGGCACTCCCCTACGCCGAGACCGAAAAGCAGAAAAAATCCATCGAGGAGCTCATCGGCTTCTACCGCACCGGCTCGCTCAAGGCTTTCGACGACTACTCGATTCTCTGGGCCGAGGACACCACTCCTGTGGTCGACTTCATCAACGGATTCATCGAGAGCTACGGCGACCCGCTGGGCATGACCGGCTCGTGGGAATCAATCGTCAACTATAAGAACAAGGCTGCCTCGCAGCGCACGGAGACGATTTCGGCCAACGCGCAGTGGTTCGAGGACCGCTCGCCCGTCGACCCGCGTTTCCGCAAGCCCGTGGTCAAGGGCGTGAGCGCCAAGGTAATCAACGCCGCCATTCTCGCCGGCGACTCCTATCCCTCTACCCCCATCGGCATCAACCTGCCCAACTCCAACTGGATACGCGCCGCCCACGGCTCCAAATCCGTGACTATCGAGAACATCACCCAGGCCTACGACGACGCCAGCCACGGCAACGGCTTCAACGAGGAATTCGTAATCGACCAGCCCACACGCGACCTTCTCGACAAATATCTCTTCATAACCGACAATCTCCACACCGACCTCCACGAATGTCTCGGCCACGGCTCCGGCCGCCTGCTCCCCGGCGTTGACCCCGACGCCCTCAAGGCCCACGGCTCGACGCTCGAGGAGACGCGCGCCGACCTCTTCGCCCTCTACTATCTGGCCGACCCGCATCTGGTGGAGCTCGGTCTGCTCGACAATTCCGACGCCTACAAGGCCGAGTACTATAAATATATGCTCAACGGCCTGATGACGCAGCTGATGCGCATCGAGCCGGGCAAGGACGTTGAGGAAGCCCACATGCGCAACCGCAAGCTCATCGCCGAATGGGTGCTTGAGAAAGGCGCCCCCGACCGCGTGATTGAGATGGTGAAGCGCGACGGCAAGACCTATGTGCAAATCAACGACTACGCCCGTATGCGCGAGCTCTTCGGTGAGCTCCTCGGCGAAATCCAGCGCATAAAGAGCGAAGGCGACTACGAAGCCGGCGCACGCCTGGTCGAGCAGTACGCCGTAAAGGTCGATCCGACGCTCCACCGCGAAGTGCTCGACCGCTACGCCAAACTCAATATCGCCCCTTACAAGGGCTTCGTCAACCCCGTCTACACCCCGGTTCTGGACGCCGACGGCAACATCACCGACATCAACGTGACCTTCACCGAAGGCTACCTTCCCCAGATGTTCCGCTACTCCGAATCCTACTCTCCTCTCACAAAATAAACTCTGAACAACAACAGAATACACTCAGATATGGAAAACCTGTTCGATACCGTATCGGCCGACATCAAGAAGGCCATGCTCGCCCGCGACGCCGTTCGCCTCGAATCGCTCCGCGGCATTAAGAAGGAATTTCTCGAAGCCAAGACCGCCAAAGGCTCCGATGGCACCCTCTCCGACGACCGCGCCATCCAGATTCTCTCCAAGATGGTGAAGCAGCGCCGCGAGAGCGCCGAAATCTACACCCAGCAGAACCGCCCCGAACTGGCTGAGGCCGAACTCGCCCAGGCAGCTGTGATCGAGGAATATATGCCCAAACAGCTCACCCCCGGGGAGCTCGACGCCGCCCTCCGCGAGATTATCGCCCGCGTAGGCGCCACTTCCCCCAAGGAGATGGGCAAGGTGATGGGAGTGGCCTCGAAAGAACTCGCCGGCAAAGCCGAGGGACGGGCCATCTCCGCAGCCGTCAAGGCTCTGCTCTCCTGATTCCGTAATCACAACCCGTTGATATGCAGGATGCAGCCCTACATACTTCGCTCAACACGGGCGCCACGCCACACGCAAGTGTGCCGTCGGCGCCCGTGGGGCGTTTCGCGCCGTCGCCCTCAGGGCGCATGCACCTGGGCAACGTCTACACCGCCGTAATGTCGTGGCTCTCAGCCCGTAGCCGCGGCGGCGGCTGGATTCTGCGCATCGAGGACCTCGACCCGCAGCGCTCAAAGCAGGAATACGTCCGGCTTATCGAGGACGACCTCCGATGGCTCGGACTTGAATGGGACGAGGGTGGCACCAACGGCCGCGGCCCCCACGGCCCCTACCTTCAGAGCCTGCGCCACGACATCTATGCCGATGCCTTACGACGCCTCGAAGAAAAAGGATTGACCTACAGATGCATATGCCGCCGCGCCGACATACTCGCCACTCAGGCGCCCCACGAGTCGGACGGCCGCGTAATCTATAAGGGCACCTGCCGTCCGCCGCGTCTCGGAGGCACCGCCGAGATTCCCTCCGACCGCCACGCCGCGACGCGGCTTTACGTTCCCGACCGCACGATAGTGTTCACCGACCGCATCTGCGGACCTCAGAACGTGAACCTTGCGACCCAATGCGGCGACTTCATACTCCGCCGTGCCGACGGCGCCTGGGCCTATCAGCTCGCCGTAGTAGTCGACGATGCCCTGATGGGCGTCACGGAAGTAGTGCGTGGTAACGACCTGCTGCTCTCCACAGCCCAACAGATTTACCTCTACGAGCTGCTGGGCTATCCCGTGCCCGGATTCGCCCACCTCCCCCTGCTCTGCAACGCCGCCGGGCAGCGCCTCTCCAAGCGCGACGGCGCCATGGCCATGGATGCCCTCCACGCCATCCATACACCCCAGTCGCTTCTGGGCCATATCGCCCACCTCGCCGGCCTTCTCCCCGCCCCTGCCCCCATCGACCTGCCCGACCTCCTCTCCATCGCCTGTGCCTCCTCCCACCCGCTCTTCACCTCAAACCATAAAAAACACCTCGTTAACACAAATTAACCTGTCTCTTATACACATCTGACGCTGC
>UREH01000111.1 GCA_900546835.1 uncultured Porphyromonadaceae bacterium | reverse complement strand
GTCTCGTGGGCTCGGAGATGTGTATAAGAGACAGCTCTGCGCCCGCTCATGCCCGCTCTCCAACATTACCATGCAGCCCGCCTCCCCGTCCTCTTCCACCCCCGTCTGGGGCTCCCGCTGCGCCCTCTGTCTGCGCTGCTACCATATCTGCCCCTCCCGCGCCGTCGCCTACGGCTCCGCCACCGCCTCCAAATCCCGCAAGCCCGTCTATCGCTGATTCCTTCCCCCTGATCCTCCATCAAAGGTGCGGCTTCCCGCTTCCGGCGAGCATCGCCGGCAACCCCCCTGGCCGCTTTTCCTTGTCTATCCAATCCGTCCAGTTATCAGTACTGTGCTGAAGGCGCAAGCCCGAGGGTTTCCCTGTCTTTTGTCCTCGTGCCGCCGGTTTGCCGCCCGGAGGCAAATTCCCCTTTGATTATCTGCGGAATTTGTGTATATTTGCAAGCTGAAAACTGTGTCGCGCAGCCCCCTCCGGGGCCTGTGGCCGCTCTGCTTGCTTCACTGTCAGTAGATTGGCTTCGCGCTGGCATTCCATTTTTCACCTATTTTGGCCCGCGTGGAGCTGCCCGGCTATGGGGCGTTTCCGCCGGCTCAGGCAATGGAAAATATAAAAAATAATAACATAAATACTTTTTAACACCACATGCAAAGCAAAGGAACCCTCGGGAGTATCATCGCCGGTATCATCGCGATTTTCCTCGTGCTTGTCTGCCTGTTCTACCTGTCGTTCACACTCGTGAGCAGCAAGCAGGAGGCTAAGGCTGAGCAGTATGCTCTTTCCGTAGCCGGGCAGCAGGGCAAGAACTCCGAGCAGTACAACAAGGCCTATAAAGCCTACATCGACTCAATTTCCAAGGAGCCCGTTTGGCTGGGCTACAACTACAGTGAAGTCCAGAAATGGGGTGTCGGCCTCGGACTCGACCTCAAAGGCGGCATGAACGTCATCGTTCAGGTCTCCATGCCCGACATGCTCCGCGCAATGAAAAACGCCGACCAGGATCCGGCCTTCGAGCAGGCACTCGCAAATACCGACTCCATCATCGGCAACAACCACTCCTCAGACTATGTCGGGACCTTCGTCAAGCAGTACCGCGCCCTTAACCCCGGCGCCGACTACTCCGTGGTGTTCAACTCCATCGTGAAGCAGGGCCAGAGCGACAAGGACGTCGCCTCCGTCCTCAAGTCCGAGGTCAAGGACCGCGTCAACAACTCCGCCACCAACGTCCTCCGTTCGCGTATCGACGCCTACGGCGTGGTTTCTCCCAATATCCAGGTGCTTCAGGACAACGACGGCCAGATTCTTCTCGAGCTCCCCGGCGTTAAGGAGCATCAGCGCGTGCGCGAACTCCTCCAGCGCTCCGCCAACCTCGAATTCTACGAATGCTACGGCGCCAACGAAATCGCCGGTCAGGTCGCTCAGCTCGACGCTGCCCTCCGTGCTAAAAACGGCACCGGCCTCCGCGAGCGCTTCCTCATGATCAGCTCCGACGCAACCCCCGTATTCGGTATCGCAACCGCACAGGAGCGCGACAGCATCAACGCCGCCCTCGCAACCCCCGAAGCCAAGCAATACCTCCCCTCCAACCTACGCCTGCGTTGGAGCGTGAAGCCCTCGCCCGTCAACTTCACTGATACCGTAACCCATAAGGAGCGTCAGATCGACACATATCAGCTTATCGCCCTCCGCGCAACCAACGGCGGTCCCGCCCTCGACGGCACCGGCGTAATCGGCGCTACCAGCGACTTCGACCAGATGCAGGGCAACGTCGTTTCCATGACCATGAACTCCGAGGCCGCACGCGACTGGGCACGTATTACCCAGCGCAACATCGGCCACCCCGTGGCCATCGTCCTCGACGACCTCGTTTATTCCTATCCCAACATCCGACAGGCCATCGAAGGCGGTCGCTCGCAGATCACCGGCGACTTCACCGTCGAAGAAGCTCAGGACCTTGCCAACGTACTCAAGAGCGGTAAGATGACCGCCAAAGTCGACATCATCTCCGACATGGTTATCGGTCCCTCCCTCGGCCAGCAGGCCATCGAGTCCGGTATCTGGTCGTTCGTTGTCGCCATCGTGCTCCTCATGATCTTCATGTGCTGCATCTATGGCATCATCCCCGGCCTCATCGCAAACTTCGGCCTTATCTGCAACCTCTTCTTCACATTCGGCATCCTCGCATCCTTCCAGGCTGTCCTCACCCTCAGCGGTATCGCAGGTATCGTCCTCGCTCTCGGTATGGCCGTCGATGCCAACGTGCTCATCTTCGAGCGTGCCAAGGAAGAGCTCCGCGCTGGAAAATCCATCCGCACCGCAATCGCCGACGGCTACTCCAACGCCTTCTCCGCCATCTTCGACTCCAACCTTACCTCGATTATCACAGGCGTGATCCTCCTCTTCTTCGGCACAGGTCCCATCAAGGGCTTCGCCACCACCCTCATAATCGGTATCGTTTGCTCCTTCTTCACGGCCGTCTACCTCACCCGTATCGTCTTCATCGCCTGCGGAAAGACCAAGCCCTTCCAGAAGCTCACCTTCACCACCGCAATCTCGCGCAACATGTTCAACAACTCCCACTTCAACTTCCTGGGAGCCCGCAAGATTGCCTTCCCGATAATCGGCATCTTCATCGCCGTTGTCGTAATCTCCCTCTTCGTCCGTGGCCTCAACCAGGGCATCGACTTCTCCGGTGGACGCAACTACGTAGTTAAATTCGAGAAGCCCGTCAAGACCGACGCACTCCAGCAGGCACTCGTGCCCGTCTTCAACGCCGACGGTCAGGTAGCTTCCGTATCCGTAATCACCATCGAGAATTCCAACCAGGTCCGCGTCTCCACCAACTATAAGATCAAATCCGACGAAGACGCCTCAGCCATCGAAGAGGAAATCACCCGTAAGCTCTACGACACCTTCAAGGCCGAAGGCCTCCTCCCCGACGGAATGACCCTCGAATCCTTCTCTACCACCGACGAGACCCAGGGCATCCTCTCCTCCCAGACTGTCGGCCCGACCGTCGCCAACGATATGCGCAACAAGGCCTACATCGCCGTCATCCTCTCCCTCGCCGCGATGTTCCTCTACATCCTCCTGCGTTTCCGCAACGTCGCCTTCTCGCTCGGTGCACTCGCAGCCGTGGCCTTTACCGCATTCTCCATCATCGGCTTCTACTCCCTCTTCTGGGGTATCCTTCCCTTCGCCATGGAGATTGACCAGACATTCATCGCCGCAATCCTCACCATCATCGGTTATCAGATCAACGATACCGTGGTAGTGTTCGACCGCGTGCGCGAAAACGTCGGCCTCTATCCCAAGCAGGACTTCTTCACCACCATCAACAAGTCGCTCAACTCCACCCTCGGCCGTACCATCATGACCTCGGCCTCGACACTCCTGGTGCTCCTCTGCATCTTCATCCTTGGTGGCGATTCCATCCGTTCCTTTATCTTCGCGATGCTCTTCGGCGTAATCACCGGCACACTTTCCACCATCTACATCGCAACCCCCGTTGCCTACCTGGTGGACTCCCGCAAAGTGGCCAACCCCGCCGTAAAATAACCACCCGGCAGCCAACCCCGCCGGAGGTCTCAACTGCAGATTCTATCAGTTATAGCCGATAATCAGCAATATCAACCAATCAGGGCGAAAACCTTCGCCCTGATTGGTTTTTCTCCATACCTCCTTCTCCTGTCCTTTGTTCTTCTACAGCCGGCTTGCCCACCTTTTCCCATCGCAAAGGCAAATCCTTGCGTTCCCACGCAAAAATTCGTACCTTTGCAGTCTAATCCGCAATGACAAAACTCGACATATTCATCCTGATTGTATTCGTCGTATCCGTTGCCTGGGGCTTCCGTAAAGGTGTCATTGTCCAGGCCGGAGCCCTCGGAGGCCTAATTCTCGGGGTTCTCCTCTGCCATATCGGAGGCGATTATATCGCAGCGATGATAGCATCCAAAGGGGCCGATGCCGCTGCTCACCCCGGATATGTCGACAAGGTGATGGCCAACATCATCCTGTTCATAATCGGCTACCTGAGCGTGCGAATCGTCGCCCACTTCTTCAAGACCGTCGTCCGTTCCCTCAGCCTCGGAGTGCTCGACCGCATCGCCGGCGCCCTGTTCAGCTGCTTCGAATGGATGCTCGCACTGAGTATCCTGCTCAACCTCTGGCTGCTCGTCAAGCCCTCCACTCCTTTCCTGGCCATGTCGACCATCGGCAACGGCCATGCAATAGAGGCTATCCTCGGGCTCGCCCCCGCTCTCCTCGGCTGGGCCGTCGGCGGCTGAAACTCTTTCCCCCTCCGCCGCGTTATAATGATTGTCTACTCGAATCCTTTTATGGTTCGCTTATATAAATCCTCTTCAACAGAGGCTCGGAGAGCCGAGGTATCTCCCTCTTCTGATGCAAGTGTCGATTGAAACCACTATCGGAGGCTCGGAGAGCCGATGCTGTACTCATAAATAGGATTTTTGTGGAGAATAAGAATGTCAACTACCGTTATGGACAAAAGCAAAGACCGTCATACCGATTCCCCCTCGGGCAGCGTTCTCGACAACGTCACCCGCGGCGACTATAAATACGGCTTCGTCACAGATATCGACACCGACATCATCCCCGTGGGCCTCGACGAGGGCGTTATCCGCCTCATCTCGCGCAAAAAGGGCGAGCCCGACTGGATGCTCGACTTCCGCCTCAAGGCCTACCGCTACTGGCTCACCCTCACCCCGCCCGAATGGGGTCACCTCAAGATGCCCGATATCGACTTCCAGGCCATCAGCTACTACGCCGCCCCCGTCAGGAAGGAGGGCCCCAAGAGCCTCGACGAGGTCGACCCCGAGTTGATACGCACCTTCGATAAACTCGGAATACCCCTTCAGGAGCAGAAGCAGCTCGCCGGAATGGCCGTCGACGCCGTAATGGACTCCGTATCCGTCAAGACAACCCACAAGGAAGCCCTCGCCGAGCGCGGTATCATCTTCTGCTCCATCTCCGAGGCCGTGCGCGACTACCCCGATCTCGTGCGCCGCTACCTGGGCAGCGTCGTCAGCTACAAGGACAATTTCTACGCGGCGCTCAACTCCGCCGTGTTCTCCGACGGCTCGTTCGTATATATCCCCAAGGGCGTGCGCTGCCCCATGGAGCTTAGCACCTACTTCCGTATAAATGCCTCCGGCACAGGGCAGTTCGAGCGCACCCTCATTGTGGCCGACGACGATAGCTACGTCTCATACCTCGAGGGATGCACCGCACCCATGCGCGACGAAAACCAGCTCCACGCCGCCATCGTCGAAATCGTCGTCGAAGACCGCGCCGAGGTAAAATATTCCACCGTACAGAACTGGTACGCCGGCGACGAGCATGGACGTGGAGGCATCTACAACCTCGTCACCAAGCGCGGCCTCTGCCGCGGAGACTATTCCAAACTCTCCTGGACACAGGTCGAGACCGGCTCGGCCATCACCTGGAAATACCCCTCCTGCGTCCTTGCAGGCCGCGGCGCTACCGGCGAATTCTATTCCGTGGCCGTCACGCGCAACTACCAGCAGGCCGACACCGGCACCAAGATGATTCATCTCGCCCCCGATACGCGCTCCACAATCGTCTCAAAGGGCATCTCCGCCGGCCATAGCGAGAATTCCTACCGCGGCCTCGTCAAGGTGACTCCCGCCGCCGAGGGCGCGCGCAACTACACCCAGTGCGACTCCCTCCTGCTCGGCAGCCAGTGCGGCGCCCACACCTTCCCATACATCGACGTCATGAACCCCACGGCCGTGGTCGAGCACGAGGCCACCACCTCCAAAATCTCCGAGGACCAGATTTTCTACTGCAACCAGCGCGGAATATCCACCGAGGAGGCTGTCGGCCTGATTGTCAACGGCTACGCCAAGGAAGTCATGAACAAGCTCCCCATGGAGTTTGCCGTCGAGGCCCAGCGTCTCCTCTCCATCACCCTCGAAGGCTCCGTAGGCTGACAAACAAAGCTCCCATCCCTCCCCATCCTCCCGGAAATTCCCATAATCCCTGTCTCTCCCATAATTCTCAATACTCCCATCCCTCCCAAACCCTCAACCACAAAATGAGCAACGATATACTTCTGAAGGTCAGTGACCTTCGCGCAAAAGTCGACGACAAGGAGATTCTCAAGGGAATCAACCTCGAGATTCATCCCGGCGAGGTCCACGCCATCATGGGTCCCAACGGCTCGGGCAAGTCCACGCTCTCCAGCGTTCTCGCCGGTAATCCCGCTTTCACCGTCACAGGAGGCTCCGTCGACTTCCACGGCCTCGACCTGCTCTCCCTCTCTCCCGAGGACCGCTCCCACGAGGGCCTTTTCCTCTCCTTCCAGTATCCCGTTGAGATTCCCGGAGTCTCCATGGTCAACTTCATGCGTGCGGCCGTCAATGCTAAGCGCGAGTATTTCCATGAGCCCGCGCTCTCGGCCGGCGAGTTCCTCAAGCTGATGCGCCAGAAGCGCGCCATTGTCGAGCTCGACAACAAGCTCGCATCGCGCTCGGTCAACGAAGGCTTCTCCGGCGGCGAGAAAAAGCGCAACGAAATCTTCCAGATGGCCGTGCTCGAACCGCGCCTCTCCATCCTCGACGAGACCGACTCCGGACTCGACATCGACGCCCTTCGCGTAGTGGCCGGCGGCGTCAACCAGCTCAAGAGCGCCGACAACGCAACCATCGTCATCACCCACTACCAGCGTCTGCTCGATTATATCCGTCCCGACTTCGTCCATGTGCTCTATAAGGGCCGGATTATCCGTACCGGTGGCCCCGAACTCGCCCTTGAGCTCGAGGAAAAAGGCTACGACTGGCTTAAAGACCAGGAAGCCTGATCGTTAATCCTACTTCTCACAACCGATGAACGCACTTACCCAATATATCGACCTCTTCCGGCAGAACCGCGCGGCCATCGACGCCCATAGCGCTCCGGCGCTCAACGCGGCGCGCACTGCGGCCCTCGCGCTTCTGGAGAAAGTAGGCCGTCTACCGGACCGCGGCGACGAGGGATTCGAGAAAACCTCTGTCAACGATATGTTTGCGCCCGATTTCGGCGTGAACATCGAGCGCCGCGACCTCCCCGCCGATGTCAGCGCCTCGTTCCGTTGCGGCGTCCCCAATCTCAGCACACTCCTCGGCCTCGTGGTCAACGACCGCTTCGCCGCCACCCCGGCGCTGCTGAAGAATCTCCCCGAGGGTGTCGATGTCTGCTCGCTCGCTCAGGCCGCCCGCCAATGGCCTGATTTCGTGGCTGATTACTACGCAAATCTTTCCGCCGCCACCCAAGGTGCCGCTGCCTCCCATGCCGCGCTCAATACGCTCCTTTGCCAGGATGGCGTATTCATCCGCGTGGCCCCAGGTGTGCGCCTCGAAAAAGCCATACAGCTCGTCGACATCTTCCAGTCGCAGTTCCCTCTGATGGCCGTGCGTCGCGTTCTGCTCGTCGCCGGCGAAGGCTCGTCGGTATCGGTGCTCAAGTGCGACCACACACGCCCCGACAGTCAGAACTGCCTCTCGAGCGAGGTAGTCGAGATTTTCGCCGGACCCGGTGCCTCCGTCCAGTGGTACGACATCGAGGAGTTCTCCTCCGCCCCTTCGCGCTATTCACAGCTCTTTGCGCG
>UREH01000110.1 GCA_900546835.1 uncultured Porphyromonadaceae bacterium | reverse complement strand
TGGGCTCGGAGATGTGTATAAGAGACAGGCGCCATTCTTGCCCACAAGGGCAATCCTGTCGCGCGGATTAATCACATAATTTATATTGTTGAAAAGAGGCACGGCGCTGAATTCCACAGTGAGGTTCTGAACAGCAATCACAGCGATAATGAAATTGGGTTTTAAAAGACTAAACGCGCCGGCAGTAGGGTCAGCGCACGTGATGCACCACAATGCGGTGCGATTCAGTGATGACGATGTCAACCCCGACATCGTGGGGTTCAGCCGGGAAATCGAAATCACACAGCTGGAAATCGTATGCGACACCAATCTTGGTGGCCCGGCTGTTGGCCAGCAGCCGGTCGTAATAACCCTTACCACGACCGATGCGGTTGCCACGCCGGTCGTAGGCCACAGCCGGAACGACAACCAGCTCGATATCGTCGATATCGGCAGTCTCGTCGCCTGTAGGTTCTTCTATATGGAAAGCTCCCATAGCGAGGCGCGAGCGGTCGTAGGGAAGAATCTCGAGATTCACTCCATTGACTCTCGGAAGGAAGAAATGCTTCTTCCCGGACCATTTCTCAAGGAACCGATGAGTCGACAACTCGTCGGGGAGAGAATGGTACATCAGTACATTTTCGGCAAGCATGAATGCCGCCGACTGCTCAAGCAGACTGAACACTCGGGTGGCGGCAGCTTCCTTTTCCTGTTCGGATAGAAGCGACTTGCGGGTTTTGATCCGGGAGCGGATGTCGTTTTTATCGGTCATGATTTGGAATCACCTTTAGCTTTACTTTTTGCGGAAGCTCCCGGCCGCCCTTGCGGCACAGCCGGTTCCGGCTTGATGGGGAAGGCGGCCGTCCCGTTAAGCAGCTCAGACACGGCGCGGAGCACGTTGCTGTCCATACGGTTGACAATCTCGAAATAGGCATTGTAGCCGAGAGCATCGCGCGCAATCAGAGCTTTCAGTTGATTAACAATCAAATCGTGGGAAATGTTGATGTAATACCACCGGGCCTGAACTCCATTGCGAGCCGCGAAATTCACGAACTGACGAAGCAGGACATCGTCGGAAGGCAAACTCTTAAGAAGCTCTTCTGCGGAAGCTTT
This sequence comes from uncultured Porphyromonadaceae bacterium, assembly GCA_900546835.1. GTDB lineage: Bacteria > Bacteroidota > Bacteroidia > Bacteroidales > Muribaculaceae > UBA7173. Next base: position 6,534 of record UREH01000110.1, on the reverse strand, counting down.
ACTCTTAAGAGCCTCGCGGTTGGTATCAACATAGTCGAAAGCGAACTTCTGGAGAAGCCCGGCATTTGCCACGTTAATATAATAAGACGTTATACCCGATGTGTCGTTCGGCACGAAAATATCCGGCATAATGCCACCGCCTCCATATACTTTCCGTCCGTTGAGGGTTGTGAACTGCAGCGACTCATCAAACTTGATGGAATCAAGACTGAACATCTCCCCGCGGTTGTATCGGTCGATAATATCATGGCCGTAGAGGGCACCGTTGGAGTAATCCTTCTGAATGCACCGCCCCGAGGGTGTATAATAACGGCCAATGGTCAGGCGTACGGCGGAACTGTCGGAAAGCACCGACTGGCGCTGTATGAGTCCTTTGCCGAACGAACGGCGTCCGACAATCAGAGCGCGATCGTTATCCTGAAGCGCACCTGCGAAAATCTCCGACGAAGAAGCGGAGAACTCGTCGAGGAGTACAACAAGCTGAGCATCCTTGAAATTGCCGTTCCCATCAGCATGAACTTCCTGGCTTGAGTAGAGATCACGCCCACGGGTGGTGACAATCGGCTGACCTTTCTCAAGGAACTCGTTCACCATAAGGAACGCTATCTCCATGAAGCCACCGGTATTGCCACGCAAATCGATCACGAAGTCCTGAGCCTCTTGTGAGCGCAGGTCGGTAAGTGCCTTCCAGAACTCGTCGTAGGTTGTACGTCCGAACTTGTTCACCTTGATATATCCGATTCCCGGACTGACAATATAAGAGGCATCGACCGTATTAACCGGAATGTCGCCTCTGGTGACGTCGAAAGAAAGCAGTTTCTTTGAATTGCTCCGTTTTACAGTGAGCTGTACGCGGGTATCCCGCGGTCCACGCAGCTTCTTTATGACATCCTCATTTGTTATACCGACTCCGGCCTCGTCCTCACCGTCGACTTTCACGATGCGGTCGCCGGGGAGCAGTCCGACCTTTTCCGACGGGCCACCCGACGTAACTTCGATAACCGAAATAGTATCGTTGTTGATCATGAACTGGATGCCGACTCCGCAAAACGAACCGTCGAGGTCGTCGTTGACGGCCTGCAGTTCGGAAGCCGGGATATACGCCGAGTGTGGATCGAGATTTGCCAGCATTGACGGAAGTGTCTTTTCCAGTACGCTGTCCAGATCTACCTCATCGACATAATCCTTACGGATAAGATTCAGAATGGTCTGAAATTTTTTTTGTGTAGGGGTAGGACCGCTCTGACGGTTCACAATATCACCGGCCAGGAAACCGACGATAAAAGCAATAGCCACAATCAGCGGAATCCAGACCGAAGCACGCTTAAGATTGTTCATTTTACAATTGTATCGTTCAAATCCGGCATATGCACACATTCCACACCGGCCCGCTCGAGCAAATCTATTCCGTCGGTGATACGGTATAGCTCGTGATATACCACTCTTCTAATACCGGCCTGAATAATAAGTTTAGAGCATTCCATACACGGGGAGGCCGTTATATACAGCGTGGCGCCGTCGCTCGAATTGTTGCTGCGGGCCACTTTTGTTATTGCGTTGGCCTCGGCATGAAGCACATAAGGCTTGGTAAAGCCGGATTCATCCTCACACACATTTTCAAATCCCGAGGGAGTTCCATTGAACCCATCGGAGATTATCATGTCGTGTTTGACGATGATAGCACCTACCTTTCTACGCTGACAATAGGAATTCTCAGCCCAGATGGCCGCCATGCGGAGATATCTGCTGTCGAGAGCCTGCTGCTTTGCTTTGTCCTGCATAAAATTATCTGACAAATCAATATGGCATCCGGAATCTTATTCCGTCGAGCCGCTTATCGTGCAAAGTTACGCAGTTTTTTTATCCTCGCAATCAACCGAAGTCAAAAATAATGTCCACACACGATTTTTCTTCAAAAAATTCATATTACAACGCGACTCCAGAGCAAGATGTTTAGTCCACGGACTGCGCTATGCGAGCAAAGTCTCAATTGAGCCGGTAAGACTTGCAAGAGAGGGAGCGACGACGTCGCAGTATGAGCGGATTGCATCCGCCGGATTCGTAGTTGCCAGACCAACGACTTTGCACCCGGCAGAGCGTCCGGACTGAAGCCCCTGAAAAGAATCCTCGAAAACAAGACAGTCGGCCGGACTGACGCCGACCTTACGGGCACCGACAAGATAAGGCTCGGGGTCGGGCTTTGAATTGCTGACATCCTCGGCAGTAACAACAGTATCGAAATGAGGAAGAAAGTCAGGATGCTGGCGGAAGAGGAAGTGCATCTTTTTCTCGTCGCTGCTGGTTACAATAACAGTCTTGAGGCCACGCGCACGCAGCGCATCTACCAATTCCAGAGCCCCCGGAAAAACAGGGTATAAAACCTCATTTTCAAACTCATGAAGCAAGCGGTCGACATCCTTTCTGACCTCAGGGTCAGAGAAATGAGTCTCCAGAATATCCTTGAGCGTGGTACCTTTTATGTCGTAGGCAAAAGTTGGCGAAGGGAGATGATGAATCTCGCCAACACGCTGCCAGAACTGGGTATATAATGTCTCGGAGTCAATAAGAACTCCGTCGAGGTCGAAAAGAGCGGCTTTCTTCATATAATTGAAAGTAGGTCAGGAACCGGATTTAAAACCGGATGAATCCGATGCTGCAGATGCTAAGTATAACGCCGGGACGGCCAAATGAATTGCAAAGATACAACTTTTTCATTTCTGTTCTCATAATAAAATTCTGTTTGAGCACCTCACGATTGACGCAAAGGTACTTTAAACCATGAAAACAGGTAGCACGAAACCACTGCACACACTGCCATATCATCCACCCAACAGGTATCAAGACACGATGAAGGGTCTATACGCCCACCTCTCATCGTGGCATATAGACCCTTGTCGTTTCCCGTGAAGTGCGGGTGAATATATAATTGCTGGGCACCTTATACTCCTGCCCAGCTTAGGAGTTAAACAATCTGCTTTTTTATGGAACTTGATAATCACATGTAATAGACTGGAAGTCATAATTGAGGAATACTCTTCCATTATGTTCGTCGCTACCACTATAATCTTTAGTAATATCAGCAGTCCAACAATATCCACCTTCGGTTTTGCCACCATTCATGACTTTCTGGTCTTTTGACAAAATCAAGTCGATGTCTTTGGTTCTGCAACCCTCAAAGATACCTTTCTCTCCTGCTTTACCATATACTTTAGTAAGATTGCCTAAAACTACTTTTTGAAGCCTTGTACAATCTAAAAAAGCTTTTTCCGCGATTTCTGTAACATCTGGGAGGGCTATGGATTTCAGCATTTTCCAGTACATAAATCCTCCTGAAGGAATCTTCTTACATCCTATCAAAGTAAGGTTTATAGTCCCATAACTTGCTCCTGCAAGTCCGATATGTATTGCATCCAATGTTTCTTCATCCGCATCGGGAGCAAGCATGAGATTGATGTAAGTCTTGCCCGCATCCAATTCCTTCTTGACGTTTCCCACAATTTGATCGTAAGTGATACCTTCGTCAGCCAGCGAAACAACAGTAGCATCCAGAGCATAACTCTTAGCATTTTCTGTTGCTTGCGAGAATGTGTAAGTTGTCAAAGCTGCTTCTCTATATTTCACTGTAACTTCGGAATTATTTTCAAAAGTACCATATAAATAGGCATTGCCCTTTTCATCCGAAGTAAGTGTATAATTTCCTTTCTGTTCCATATCGCTGCTGCCCGCAGGAGTGAAATTTTCGGTATCAACTGTTATTTGCTCATTGGGGATAGTTGCAATGCGCAAACGTGAATATTTGCGTGTTGCCTCGGCAAAAGAAACGGTTATAGTCTCACCATTACCAGTGATTATAGCTTTTCCCTCGATACATTCATCCGTTCCTGCTGCCTTACCTTTTTTCAAGTGTAATATGCCGGCTTCCCATTTGTAATTAGGGGCATAATATACATGAAGTATATATGCAGGGTCTCCTTCCAGATAAACCAATTCACCACTTGTCAATTCCCAACTCTTGCCATTATATGTAAAGGTTGCACTATGTCTTCCATAAGAGGTGTTGGCTATCACCAGAATCAACTCATCTCCTTCTGCCCATGAAGTCTTGCCTTCATCAGGTGTACCTATAGCACGAGTCTGTGAATCTCCGAATGCCGGAAATTCACCAACAACCAACTGTACGTTGTTTTTGGCTGTTGTTGCGGTTGTTTCTTCTATATCACTTGTGCATGACGCCATTACTATAGTAACGACTGCCAGCATGATGTATTGAAATATCTTTTTCATATTCTTTCCTCCAATTATTTGAGTTCTTCTTCGTTGTTACTGTCCCAACCGTTCAAATCATCTACGCTGATTCGGGTCAGTTCCACTTTGTCTTTTCCTACATCGAGTTTGTAGATGTAGCGTTTACCCTCTTCAAAGTCTGTTTGTGATTTTAGCTTTGACACAAAGTTTTTCTCACCTATTGAGAATTTTAAGAATTCCTTGTCTGTTCCCACCGTTCCAGGCACTATGATGGCAGAGAAAGTTTTCACTTCACCATCTTCTGTCTTACAGGCATCCACCAACTTAGCCTCTTGATAATTGGAAGTGTCCATTTTCCATCCATTTTTATCGTCTGGCAATTTAAAATACGCTCCACTGCAAGGTGAGCAAATTTTTGGGCTACTTATGTCCAAATTAGGATAATCTGCAGTACCAACATGATACATGATTGTAACCAAAGACATACGATGCTTCATTGGAATCGTTACATAACCATAAGGAGAACCGTACCAATGACCATTTATTAAATCGGCAGACTTCAAATCTTTTGGTGAGCTTTGATTTGTTGGCAATTCATATACCAAATGAAATGGATCATAATCATCCGATGATGGATATACAGCTAATATAAAATGTTTGTCGGCTTCATCTAACCAACGAAAACTTCCACTGCGAGACCATTCGTTTGTTGCACTATTAAAAGAAAGAATAGCCGTACTACCAGCAACGAAATCAGTAAATGTCCCTACTTTCAGTTTATCTTTGTCCTCCCAACTGTCACCATGTCCTAAAGTATTGACACGAGTCTGCATACCTCCAACAGAGAAAGTGGCATTGATTTCCTGCCCTTTCAGCGTTGGAGCCATATCTTCATTTTGCGTACATGCTGTTAAGCCCATAGCCATAAGGCCCATTACCGCATAGGAAATTCTTTGTTTTATTGTCTTCATAATCTTCAGTTTTTTATTGTTAGTGAGTTAGTGAGCGGCCAAGCTCACTAACCCTGTATTTCCTATTTGCACCTCTTTATCATTGTTATTGCTGTTCTGCGTCCAGACTACCTTCATCACTTGGCAGCCATGCTGTGATGCCAGCTTTGTATATAACAATACCTGTGTTGTTGATACTTATTGTATATGTGTACAGATAGCCGCCTTTAAACTCATTGTTTGTTGACGAAGTCAATGAAGTAGTGTAAGTATTGATTGTGCCATTGTCAGCTACTTCCAATTCTATATCCATCTTGTTGTTGTCCAAAGACTGAGGGAATACTATGAACTTACATGTGACACCGTTTTTCAAACTTTTATTATCCACATCGTATTCATAAATTCCTCTATCTCCAGAAATGGTAACTTCACCAGTTTGTGTATTAATAGAACCTGTCTTACAGATACCCTTTAATTTTAAGTAATTTTTAAGGTTCGCATTATTTGCATTAATGCCATTGCCAGCCGTGAAAGTCAACTGTATCATACTCATGCAATGCTTGAATTGGTTGTCTCCAATAAATTGCACCTGTGGGGAAGACTTGGTGGCGGTTGCACCTCTTGCAAAGAGAAAATCTGCTGGGCATGGTTCGTCTTCCTTTACCTCTGCCATATTCCAATTATTTACAATGCCGTTACCATCAACATTTTCTTGATATGGATAATAGGCACAGAATTGGACTTCTTCAGTTGCGCTTGCAAAATATATTGGATTGTCAGATGTGAAATTTCCGTCACCAGTAGTTGTATATTTCACATTGTCTCCTATTGTATAGCCAGTTGATGTGACATTTACGCCTATGGCATCGTTATTAGACCAGGTGTTGCCAGTGGTGGCGCGTGTGGCGTTTTTAACAATGTCCGCCTGTACGGTAGCAGCAACAGGACCATTGTTGCCGATACCGTCTTCTTCGTTAGCGCAAGCTGCAAACAGCAATGCTGCGGCAGCGATGTATAAGAATCTAAATTTCTTCATATCTCTTGTTATTTAAGAGTTGTTATTGTGCTATATGTTCATTATTGTCTCCTGCCTCTGTCCAAGGCTTAATGATTCCAGAAATCTCAACGGCAGAACGACTCAATTTTACTACTGTATAGTGGTATCTTTTGCCACCCTCAAGTTTTACAGGCATTGTCCATACGAAAGGAGCGTCGTAACCATTCTTGAGGTCAAACTCTATCACTCGGCTTGCTTCTTCTGTAGGGAGCAGGATTGCCTCATACTATAATGCTCCCCCAAAAACGGACCGGTTTGGAGCGCAAGATAGTAACCAAAAAA
>UREH01000109.1 GCA_900546835.1 uncultured Porphyromonadaceae bacterium | reverse complement strand
GTCGGCAGCGTCAGATGTGTATAAGAGACAGGCCAAAGACAGAGGTATTACCTATGAGGAAGCCAACCGGCAATACAACGACGGTATCACATGGAAAAAGGCTGCACATGAGAAATTCGGTACTGAACTATTGACCACCTCAAGTGCGGACTTCCATTATTACGACATCAGGGACAAACTGAAGATACAACTGGGAAATGTGGGTGTCCCTATCAAAGAAAAAACGGATGCTGAATTATATGCTATGGTTCTGCCTCCCAACAGCAAGCAGGAAAAGTCGTTTATCCGGCTTGTCGTAACCTTTGTAACATTAATAAAATCAAGCGGCAAATCCATACATGAGGTTATAAGGCAAGCCCAAAGCATGAATGATGAGCGTAATGAGTTCATTATACAGAATATCTTTCAGCCTGTTTATGAAAGATATATTGAAGAACTAAAAAAACTCAATCAGATAGATTTCACGGATGCGATACTGCAAGCTACCGATATATGCCGTTCACTTCACCCTGTGAGATACGATTATATCATTGTTGATGAATTTCAGGACATATCGGTTGACCGTTACAATTTCCTGAAAGTTCTCCGAGAGGGCGATCCTCCAGCCAAGCTATACTGTGTCGGCGACGACTGGCAGTCCATATATCGTTTTTCCGGCAGCGACATGGCTCTTTTCAACCAATTCCCGGACTTCTTCGGGCATACCGATATAAACAAGATTGAAACGACATACCGTTTTGGCGAACCGCTGGTCAGTCTCTCATCGCAGTTTATACAGCGGAACGGAACACAAATTAAAAAGAACATACATTCGTTTAACCTTCAGGCAAAGACTGAACTGTATTTTTACGAATACGACCGAGCCAATTATTGCAACGTTATCGAACAGTTGGTTGCGTCGATTCCTTTGGATAGCTCTATATTACTGTTGGGGCGATACTCTTTTGATGACTATTATTTATCATTCAGGTTTCAATCCATAAAAGAGGCCAGCCGATTTTACTATTTTATTAGAAACCGGAAAATAGAGTTTCTAACAGCCCATAAATCTAAAGGACTTGAAGCGGACTATGTGATAATATTGCAATGCAACAAGGATACCTACGGATTCCCCTCTCTTGTCAATGATGACCCCGTACTAAATTATGTATTAACAAAGAGTGACCAATATCCTTATGGAGAAGAACGGAGGTTATTCTATGTAGCAATAACAAGAGCCAAGATAAAGACCTTTGTATTATATGACAAGCGTTTCCCTTCTGTTTTTGTTGATGAATTCCTACATCCTGAAAAAATCACGGAGCGAAGTTATGCAAAACATCCCAACGCCAATAAAAAGTGGACAAAAAGTGCAGATCTATTTCTTCTAAAACTATATAGTGAAGGTAAAAGTATAAAATATATTGCAGCGAAAATGGGTCGAAGTCAAACCTCAATCGTGATGAGATTGAACAAACTTAATGAGTAGGCTTTCATTCACTCAATTTTGGGGTATAGGCTCCCTGTCATTTAAAAGACCATTCATTCAATCAGCCAATTATCTGAATGACCAGCAGTAAATTAGAGTGTTATACGATTTTCGACTCTTAAAAAATACTTGGGCACAAGCCGAAAATCAACATCTTGCTAAATCGCTTATTTGCTTACCCTTAACTAAATTCCATTTTCGCGCTTTTATATCACGGAAATTTAGCGAATAATACGGTAAAATCAAAGGCATCCGGCATTTCAGTTGTCGGATGCCTTTGAAATGGTATCAGTCTTCAAAACAGAAGAAAGCCTCTTTAACCGGTCTTACTTATTCTCTGTTTCCGGAGCAATCAGTTTATAACCTTTGCCGTGGATGTTGATGATTTCAATCTGAGGATCATCCTTCAGATGCTTGCGCAGTTTGGTGATATATACATCCATCGAGCGGGCATTGAAATAATTGTCGTCGATCCAGATGGTCTTGAGAGCATAGTTTCGCTCAAGGATCTCATTTACATGGGCGCAAAGCAGACTCAGGAGTTCAGATTCCTTGGTAGTGAGCTTCGTGACCTTGTCGTCAATCATAAGTACCTGCTTCTGAGTATCGAAAGTGAAGCGCCCGATTTTATACATTGTAACGTCTTTCCCCTTCTTGCCCTTCACACGGCGCAGGATGGCCTCGATGCGGAACACGAGCTCCTCCATCGAGAAAGGTTTGGTGATATAGTCGTCGGCACCGATTTTGAAACCTTCCAGAATATCCTCCTTGATGGTTTTGGCAGTCAGGAAAATGATGGGCACCTCGCTGTTGACCGAGCGGATTTCCTGAGCGAGCTGGAAGCCGTCTTTCTTGGGCATCATGACATCAAGAACGCAGATGTCGTATTTCCCTTTCAGGAAAGCCTTGTATCCGGCGTCACCGTCGGCATAGAGGTCGGCATTGAACCCTTTAGCCTGAAGATACTCGCGGAGGAGCATGCCTAAATTTTCATCATCCTCGCAAAGGAGGATTCGCATACGATCGTCCATAGTGTTTGTTTTTGATTATATTAATATTAATTTAATTTTAGCTAAATTGTTCAGTGAAAAGGCCTGAATTTATACATATTTATAAATCAGACGGCTTACTCACTATCCTGAGTCCGTTCGGGGGTCTCGTCGTCAGACGATGTTTCGAGTAGCGGAAGGGTGATTACAAAACGTGTGCCACGCCCGAGCTCGCTTTCAGCCTTGATTTCGCCTCCCATAAGCGTAACCATCTTATGTACGTAGGCCAGTCCGAGGCCGAACCCCTTCACATCATGCCGGTTGCCGGTCGAAACTCGGTAAAACTTCTCGAATATTTTCTTAAGGTCCTCCTTCCGGATACCGATTCCGTTGTCGGCAATCACGATTTCGAGCCGCTGGTTGGATATATCGTGGGTGCTGACTGATAGCAGAAGTGGGCGATTCTCATTCCTGTATTTGAAAGCATTGTCAAGCAGATTGAAAATTACATTTGTAAAATGCATCTCATCGACATTTACAATAGCGTCGACCGCATCGAAATTCGAGTCAATCCGTCCGCCATATTTCTCGACTTTCAGACGGAACGTATTTACTACATTGGAAATTACAAGATTCGCGTCTACATCCTGCATGCGGAGCGTACCTTTTTTCTTATCGAACATCGACATCTGAAGCACTTTCTCAACCTGGAAGCGCAGACGCTTCGTCTCGTCGTTGATTACATTCGAAATATGCTGAAGCGTCTCGGGCGACTTACGGACCGACTGGTCGTTGAGCATCTGAGCGGCGAGAGAAATGGTGGAGATGGGAGTCTTGAACTCATGCGTCATGTTGTTGATGAAATCATTTTTCATCTCCGTGATTTTCTTCTGCCGGAAGGCCACAATGATGGTATAGAGGAACACTATCAGGACCACAAAGGTGAAGATAAACGACGGAATCATAAACTTCACCGAACTGAGAATGTATTTCGTCTTTGAAGGAAAATATACCTTCAGATAATTTTTCTTTACAGCCGGATCGTTGCGAAACAGCGACTGCACGAACATACTGTTTTCAAGCATCGCCGGATTGACATTGGAAAAACCTCCAGACTGATAGAACACCTTGCCGTTACGGCTTACGACCGCAAATTCAAACGGAATCTCAAGTCCATTGTTTTCAAGCTCGCGCTGCAGGTACTTCCTGACAGCAACCGAATCGGCGCGTTCCTCTATGGGGCGGTCACCCGCCTTGTTCATTATATTGATGATAACATCGTCGATAACACCTTTCTGATAAAGATACTGGCCCTTCAGCTCCTCGCGCATGGAATTGAAACTGTTGGCGATACCGTTGCCGTTCTGAATCTTGTAGATTTTCTCGGCATCGCTTTTGAGGGTCACCTCCCCGGCCAGTCCGCTATGGGTGGTAAAAGAATACTTCACCCCGCCGAGATGAGGTGCACCACCATATTGCGCATAAATCGACGACGACTCCACCTGAGCTACATCCTCTTCAAGGAAATATTTTGTTTCGTCCTGTTCAAGCAACGACGATACAGCATACAGCGAACGGCGCACGCCCTCGGTAAACTGGTCGTCGCGCATCCGAATCATGCTTTTCATATATATAATCTGGATATATAGGAGTCCTACAAGCGTAAGCGCCATAAGGATGGCCAACAGCCAGATAGTGGATTTCTTCATATTTAACTGACTCGAATCAGCCGGGAGCATCCGTCGTGAGGATGGAAATACCTCGACCGATTCATTGATTTAAAAATTCTTTTAAAATATTAACAAATAAGCTCGCCAACAGGTTTATTGGGTCTCCACGTCATTCCATCTGTTTTAAAGGGAATCGGAGCCCCATAGTCCCGTTTTTAACATTCCAGTGCAAAATTAACATAAAAGATTTTTTTATGCAAATTTTGAAAATAAAATATCCCAATACACCTTGAGGAATAAAAAGTTGCCGGAAGTGTCGGTAAAGACACTTCCGGCAACGGGAAGATATATAATGTTTCAGCTCTGTTGTAGCATCTATCGACCGGTTAAACGGTCAGGTTTTGTTTGGAGAGAATCAGGAATGGATTCTAATGAATCCCGACTTCGTAACTCGGGACCGGGGATCATCACTTAGTAGTTCCACTGGCAGGCAATCATGCTGAGAGAGTTGCAACCAACGGTGCGGAGGTCGGTGATCATGTTGTAACGGCAGTTGATGTAAGTAAGAGCCTGGTCGAACTGAACGTCGAGCATGGTGAGCTGGTTGTTGTTGCAAAGCAGACGCTGCAGGAAAGTCTGGTTGGAGAGGGTAAGCTGGGTAAGGTCATTGTAGGAGCAGTCCACGAAGATTAGCTGCGGGCAATCGGTCACACTCAGCGTGGTTAGATTATTATAAGAGCAAACCAGGTCGAGGAGCACGGGGCACTGACGCATTGCAAGCGACTGCATGTTGTTGTCGGAGCAGATGAATGTGCTCAGTGCAGGGAGATTGCTTACAATCAGCGAGGAAATTTCGTTGTCGTCGATATTCAGGTTCTGAAGATTCTCGACACCGACAAGAGTAAGGCCGGTAAGCTTGTTGTAGCCGCAGTAGAGATTTTTAAGATTCGTGCAGTTTTCAACCTTGAGCATTTCCAGATGATTGCCCTGGCAGTTGAGAGTCTTTAGAGTTGAAGAATTGGCGACATCCAGACCCACGAGATAATTGTTGGAAATATTAACGGTCTCGATCAGTGGAGTCTGGGCCATATTGATTTCCAGCAGACGATTCTTATAGATATTAAGGGTCTGGAGACCGGAACAACCGTTGAGATTGACATCAGCGATTCTGTTGCGCTGGGCGTCAACGCGGGCAAGATTGGCACAGCCGTCAAGATTAAGGGCTGTGAGGGCATTGCGGGAAACATTCAGCTTCGTGAGCTGGGAGAAGCCGGCCAGATTCAGTGTACCGGCGAGATGCTTGTCGGCCCACTCGATAGCGGTGATGTGGCCGTTTTCAACAGTAACGCCTTCCCAAGTAGCGGGAGCCTTGACATCGGTGATTTTCAGAGCGGCAGCATTGGTAGCGTGTTTTTCAGTGGGCTGAGCCAGGAAAGCCTGAAGCTCTTTAAGCTCGTTTTTGTCGATTTTCTGTGCGAAAGCGCTCATGCATCCTACCATGAGAGCCATCAGTAATAGAGCCTTTTTCATATTATAAATAGTTGTTAGAGTTAGAATGTTTCAAGACAGGATGGCAGACGTCCATAAGATACATTCTGCCGATGTTTACTCTATTAACATTTATAATAAAAGAAAGGTTGAGCGCCACTGAAAATAAATCAGAGCAATGTGCCACAGCCTGCAGTAGCGCCACCTACCGGGCAAACCGAGCGTTCAGTTCGTCGAGTTCCTGCGAAGCGAGTTCCCAGAGGCTGAGTGCGTTCTCCATTTCGCGCGTGCGCTGCTGATGAAGCGAGTATATGTCGTTGTCTCCCAAATCGCCCGAAGCAATCCGGGCCTCAATGTCGGCAATCTCCTTCTCAATATTTCCCACAGCGGCTTCTGCATCCTCAACTTTCTTCCGCGCTTTGCGGAGCATTTTCTCACGCTCTTTCTGCTCGGCATAACTCAGCCGACGCGGAGCAGGACCGTCGGCCTGAGTCTCCGGTCGCGCAGCGGGGGCAGCTTCAACCTTACGCTCCGGCTCTGCCTGAACTCCACCGCCGGGCGATTTACTCAACTCAAGTTCCTGAAGCGACGTCAGTTTTTTCTTCTCCAGGAAATCATAGATACCGCCGAGGCACTCCTTCACCCGGCCACCCCCAAATTCATAGACCTTTTCCACAAGACCGTCGAGAAACTCTCGGTCATGGCTCACGACAATCACGGTGCCGTCGAAATCTTTGATGGCCTGTTTGAGAACATCCTTGCTGCGCATATCGAGATGGTTGGTTGGCTCGTCGAGAATCAGAAGATTCACCGGCTGAAGAAGCAGACGAATCATTGCCAGGCGAGTCTTTTCTCCACCGGAAAGCACCTTTACCTTTTTATCCGAGGCTTCGCCTCCGAACATGAAGGCACCGAGTATATCGCGAATCTTAGTGCGTATATCCCCGGTGGCAACACGATCGATGGTGTCGAACACGCTTATCGACTCGTCAAGAAGCTGAGCCTGATTCTGGGCAAAATATCCAATCTGAACGTTATGGCCGATTTTCAGGCTGCCGGTGAAAGGAATCTCGCCCATGATACACTTTACGAGCGTCGACTTACCCTCGCCATTCTTACCGACAAATGCAATTTTTTCGCCGCGGGATATAGTGAACGTAGCATGGTCGAAGACCTGATGGTCACCATAAGCTTTGCCGACATTATCGGCAATCACGGGATAGTCGCCCGAACGCGGAGCCGGTGGGAAGCGGAGAGAAAGGTGTGAATTGTCGACCTCGTCAATCTCGATACGTTCGATTTTAGCAAGAGCCTTCATACGGCTCTGAACCTGCACGGCCTTAGTAGCCTTATAACGGAATCGCTCGATAAAAGCCTCGGTATCGGCAATCTCTTTCTGCTGATTCAGGTATGCACGCGTCTGTTGTTCGATACGCTCCTTGCGAAGTTCGACAAATTTGGAGTAATTTACGGCATAATCGTAAATACGGCCGCAGGAAATTTCGATGGTGCGCGTAGTGACATTGTCGATGAATGCTCGGTCGTGGCTGACCAGTACCACCGCTTTGGCTTTCAATCGCAGGAACTGTTCGAGCCACTGGATTGACTCAATGTCAAGATGGTTGGTCGGTTCGTCGAGAAGAAGTACATCGGGATGCTGGAGAAGGAGTTTCGCCAGTTCGATACGCATGCGCCATCCTCCGGAAAATTCGGCTGTGGCGCGGTCAAAGTCATCGCGTACAAAGCCGAGACCGATGAGCGTGCGCTCCATCTCAGCCTCATGATTTTCGGAATGCTCGATTGTCAGACGGTCGGTAAGTGTCGTAGACTGCTCAATAAGCCGGGCATATTCTTCCGACTCGTAGTCTGAACGTTCTGCCAGCTGACGGTTTATGTCGTCGAGATGCCGCTGCATCGTGTCGATATGCGAGAAAGCCTTACGCACCTCTTCAAGCAACGTAGTTTCGTCGGCAAGCTTCATCTGCTGTGGAAGATAGCCGATGGTTGTCTCGGCCGGGACGGCGACCTGCCCCGACGTAGGACGTTGCAGTCCGGCAATGATTTTCAGCATTGTCGATTTCCCGGCGCCATTCTCTGTCTCTTATACACATCTCCGAGCCCACGAGACACTGAGC
>UREH01000108.1 GCA_900546835.1 uncultured Porphyromonadaceae bacterium | reverse complement strand
AACGACTATTTGACTGAGATGCTAATCAAAGCCAAATTTTGATGCGGTTGCCCTGCCGGTAGGCTATACCATTGATTCGGAAGTTGCTTCGGAGGCTGCGGAGCCCGGTGAGGTCGAATCGGTGGAAGCTGCGGAAATAGTGGCCGAAGTGCCCGCCGACAAGCCGGTGATGAAATCAGTTGCCGACGTAAAGACTGTTAGTTCCAAGGCCGGAAAGGCCGAATCGAAGTCCGTATCCGTTTCCGTCAGCACTTCCGGCGTCAATAAAGGCGTGATGCCCGAATATCCCGGCGGTATAACGGAACTGATGAATTTCCTGATGCAGAATGTGAAGTATCCGGAGGCCGCCAAGGCCAAGGGGTTGGAAGGTAGGGTTGTGATACGCTTCACCGTCGACGCCAAAGGGAAAGTAGTCAATCCCACGGTTATCAGGAGCGTTGACCCGATGCTCGATGCCGAGGCACTCCGCGTGGTGGGCAAGATGCCCGCGTGGAAACCCGCCACTGTCGATGGTAAGCCGGTTGACAGCCAGTTTGTTGTTCCCGTTTCCTTCAATCTCTCCGGAGCCGACAAAAATGGGACGACATCGACAGGAAACACCTCTTCTACCACCGTATCGATTGTGAGAAGCGGCGTCGACTCGGATTCGAAGCCGGAAATCTACGTCAACGGCAAGAGGCATGAGGGAGAGACGATAACAGTAGCTTCGGGCAACTCGGTGACAACCAGTCTCCAGATTGACGGTTCTGAAAACCGCAACGGGAGGGTTGATGTGGAAATCCGCAACTGAGCCGTTGCAATGGCATACCCCACATTAGTAATTTTAAATGACCTCAATAAATATTAGATGTAATGACGTTGGCTCCGGTGTGGAAACGCTCCGGAGTCAAATTTTAATATTCCGCAATCGATAAACCTGCGTAAACATTGCGGGGCGGCGCTTTGGCGTATATCCAAAAAAAGCGTAAATTTGCATTCTGAATCCAACCAACAAAAGGAATTCCAACAGCATATGCTTGAGAAAATAAACGCACTGAAGGCCGAAATCGAGGCCGCTACCGCCAAGGATGCTGAAGCCGTCGAGGCGCTCCGCATCAAATATCTTAGCAAGAAGGGGGCGCTGAACGCCCTCATGGCCGACTTCCGCACTGTTCCGGCCGACCAGAAGAAGGAAATCGGTATGGCCATCAACGATCTCAAGACGTTCGCCACCGAAAAAATCAACGCTTTGAAGGCAGCCACCGAGCTTGCTGACGACGGCGCCGACGAAATCGACCTTACGCGCACCGCAACCCCTGTGGCGCTCGGCACGCGCCATCCGCTCTCGGTGGTACGCGATGAAATCACTTCCATTTTCCGCCGCATCGGATTCGTGGTGGAGCACGGTCCCGAAATCGAGGACGACTGGCATGTATTCTCCTCGCTCAACTTTGCCGCCGATCACCCCGCACGCGATATGCAGGATACTTTCTTCATCCAGCGTAATCCCGACGTACTGCTGCGCACCCATACCTCGTCAGTGCAGACACGCGCCATGGAGCACGCCAAGCCACCTATCCGCATTCTCTGCCCGGGCCGCGTATACCGCAACGAGGCAATCTCGGCACGCGCCCACTGCTTCTTCCACCAGGTCGAGGGGTTGTATGTCGACAAGAACGTATCGTTCGCCGACCTGAAGCAGACACTGCTTTATTTCGCCCGCGAGATGTTCGGAGCAGATACGCAGATCCGTCTTCGACCGAGCTACTTCCCCTTCACCGAACCTTCGGCCGAGATGGACATCTCATGCACCATCTGTGGCGGCAAGGGCTGCGCACTCTGTAAAGGCACCGGATGGGTGGAGATTCTCGGTTGCGGCATGGTGGACCCCAACGTGCTCGATGCCTGCGGTATCGATTCGAAAGAATATACGGGCTTCGCCCTCGGTATGGGTGTGGAGCGTATCGCCAATCTTAAATATCGTGTGAACGACCTTCGCCTCTTCTCGGAGAACGATGTCCGCTTCCTCGATGAGTTTACCCACGCCCACTGATTCCAGCCGCGATGACTCTCAAGGAGCGCTACCGGCGCACTCTCCAGCTGCTTTCCGAGGCCATCCCGGAGCCGAAGACCGAACTTAGCTACGACACGCCTTTCCATCTGCTGCTGGCCGTAATACTCTCGGCACAGTGCACCGACAAGCGCGTCAACATGGTGACGCCCGCACTTTTCGAGGCTTTCCCCGACGCGGCAACTCTTGCCGCCTCCAATGCGGAGACCGTCTACGAGTACATACGTTCGGTTTCATATCCCAACAACAAGACGCGCTCGCTGCTGGGTGCGGCCCGCACCATCGTGGAGGAGTTCGGCGGAGAGATTCCCGACAACATCGACGACCTGATGCGCATTCCCGGCGTGGGACGCAAGACGGCCAACGTAATGCTTGCTGTGGTCTGGAACCGCGCCGCTATGGCCGTGGATACCCACGTTTTCCGTGTGTCGGAGCGTATCGGCCTTACAACGGGTTCCGGAACCCCGCTTGAAACGGAACGTGCGCTTGTGGCCAACATCCCCGAGGAGCAGATACCCATGGCACACCACTGGCTGATACTCCACGGGCGCTATACCTGCAAGGCCCGCAAACCCGACTGCCTCAACTGCACACTGACCGAAGTGTGCCGCTATTATCAGAAAGGTGCGTCATGTTGATGCCCCAATAGATTATGGAGTCTACTTTTCTGTTTATCATCGAGGTGATTGGAACATTCGCTTTCGCCATCAGCGGCATCCGTCTGGCGGCCTACAGGCGTTTCGACTGGTTCGGCGCCTACACCGTCGGCCTGGTTACGGCCATCGGCGGCGGTACGCTGCGCGATGTGCTGCTCGACATCGACGTGTTCTGGATGCAGCAGTGGAGCTATCTGGCCGTCACCGGAATTGCCCTCGCCATCGTAATCATATTCCGCAAAATGCTCGTGAGCAGCAACAGGATGCTCTTCGTGTTCGATACGCTCGGTCTGGCGCTCTTCGTGGTAATCGGGATCCAGAAGTCGCTCGCCGTGGGCTATCCGATGTGGGTGGCTATAGTGATGGGCGTGATAACCGGCTCGTTCGGAGGTGTGCTCCGCGACATTCTCATCAATCAGGAGCCGCTGTTTTTTCGCAAGGATATATATGCGACCGCCTGCGTGGCCGGCGGATTCGTCTACTGGCTCGTGATGGCTCTGGGCGCGGCCGAGATGATGCAGCAGCTCGCATGCGCCCTGGTGGTGGTAGGACTGCGCATGGGTGCCCTCCACTGGAACTGGCAGCTCCCTGTGCTCTCCTACGATGCCGAACCCAGACAAGAAACCGAAGGCGGCACGCAGCCCCGGGAAACCTCCGACCGAAGCCATGAAGATAACCCCTGAAATATCGCGCGAACAGCAGATACAGTTTCTCAAGTTCATTATTGTGGGCGGAATCAACACCATGGTGACGCTTGCCACTATTTTCGTGTGCAAGTCGCTCCTCGGCGTCAACCCTTATCTCTCGAACGCCATAGGCTACGTGGCTGGAGTGGCCAACTCTTTTCTGTGGAACCGCTCGTGGGTTTTCCGTTCCCACGGGGGCTTCTACCGCGAGATGGCCAAGTTCTTCATAGGTTTCGGAATATGCTACGCCCTGCAGTTCGCCTGCATCTGGACGCTTACAAACTTCACTCCGCTGGCCACCCTCGAATGGAATATCAAGGGATTCACACTTTCCGGCTACGGAGTGGCCACGCTAATATCCATGTGTGTCTACACGCTCTGCAACTTCGTCTATAACCGTCATATAGCCTTCCGTCGCATCGGCCGGCGCCGGGTGGAAGCATAGCCCCCATTCGCGTAGTTGCGCGGACGCGCGTGCCCTTCACCCCTACAGTGTGGACGAAGTCAGTGGCTGAAAAGTCCCGGCAAATTGCCAACAAGTATATCCTCGTATAAATTTTAGGGGTGATAGCTGGAATTTCCCGGAAAATTATTAAATTTGTAGAAATTTGGACAAGCAGTGCGCCGCCATATCCGTAGGACCGACGCATCAACCCCTATTCAACCCTCTCTATGGCCAGCGAATTCCAGCAGGTAATCGACCGCGTTTCTGCCAAAATGCAGATTCTTCTCGACCGCTATGCCATCGTGAACCGACGCAGGGAGGAGGCGCTCGCAAGAATAGCCGACCTCGAGCGTGAGGTGGCCGCTCTGACCGAGCAAAACCGCCGCCTTCAGGCCGAGGTGGAGTTTCTGAAAGTAGCCACCACCATTTCGCCCGACAGGGCCGATGTTGAAGCCACAAGGGCTACGCTTTCCAGATTGGTGCGGGAAATCGACAAGTGCATCACCGAGCTGAACGACTGATTTCATCCGGACATTTTCCCACTTCCACCCATTGCGGCCGGTTTGGCGCCGCGCGGGTGTAAGAAAGAATTTTCCGACGATTGGTGACATCACTATGAATGATAAACTGAACATAACGATACGCATCGCGAATCAAGCCCCGATTCCGCTGTCGATCAACAGAGACGACGAAGAGGTGATTCGCACGGCAGAGTTCAACGTGAACAAGCTCTGGAACGCCTGGAGCGCCAAATTCAAGAATAAATCCTCTATGGAGGTGCTTGCTATGGTCGCTTTCCGTTTCGCCGAACTTTTTTTCACGCAGAACGCCTTGGCAAAGAATGCCGAAGAAGCCCTTGCGGGCTTCGAGGAGACGCTCGACAAAATTCTTGTAGGGCTTCCCGACTCCGACGAGCCAGGAGCCTGAAGAGCGCTTTTGCCTGCGTGCGTAACCGTTGTATTTTAATATGATTCGCCGAATGGGAGCAGAGGCTCCGTCGGTCGCCTGATTTTCTGCGCTGAGATTCCGTTCCGGCTTCCGCCGACCGGGCCGTGCAGCTTTCGCCCTGCCATGGGTGGGAAAGCGTGGCCCGCGGTTGAGATGCCCTGAACGAGTCCCGGGGCTTTTTTTATTGCCTTTCCCCCGACCGTGGAGCCGGTCGCGGATATTAGAGTTTGAAAACAACTAAAAAACAATGAAATAGTAATCATGGATATAATCATTTATCTTGCAATAGCCGTTGTGGCCCTCGCCGTTGGCGCGCTGGCCACCGTGGGAGTGCAGAAGGCCATGGCGCGCAGCCGGGCCAAGGCTATAATCGACGAAGCTAACCGCGAGGCCGAGGTAATCCGTCAGAAGGAGCTCCTCAAAGGCCGTGAGGAAGGCATAAAAATCAAGGACGATGCTGAACGCCAGGCCAACCAGCGCCTGCAGAAAATCCAGTCGACCGAGTCGAAGATGAAGCAGCGCGAGATTCAGCTCAATCAGCAACAGAGCGAGAACCAGCGTCAGCGCAACGAGCTCGATGCCGTTCGCCAGCGTCTCAACGCCGAGGAGGCGGTAATCGAGAACCGCAAGGAGGAGCTCGACCGCCTGAAGCGAGTGGCACAGGATACTCTGGAGCACATCTCAGGTCTATCGTCGGAGGAAGCCAAGGAGAAACTCGTGGAGTCGCTCAAGGACGAGGCCAAATCGGCTGCCGCCCAGTATGTGAACGAAATAATGGACGAAGCCAGGATGACGGCCAACAAGGAGGCCAAGCGTATCGTGGTTCAGACAATCCAGCGCGTTGCTACCGAAGCCGCAATCGAGAATTCCGTGACGGTGTTCCATATCGACAGCGATGAAATCAAGGGCCGCATCATCGGCCGCGAGGGCCGCAACATCCGCGCCCTTGAGGCCGCTACAGGCATTGAGATTATCGTCGACGATACCCCCGAGGCCATCGTGCTCTCCGGCTTCGACCCGGTGCGCCGCGAAATCGCCCGCCTGGCGCTCCATCAGCTCGTGGCCGACGGCCGCATCCATCCCGCACGCATTGAGGAGGTAGTAAACAAAGTGCGCAAGCAGATTGAGGAAGAAATCGTAGAGACCGGCAAGCGTACTGCCATCGACCTCGGCATTCACGGGCTGCATCCCGACCTTATCCGCATGATAGGCAAGATGAAATATCGTTCGAGCTACGGCCAGAATCTTCTTCAGCATGCCCGCGAGACCGCCAATCTCTGCGCCATCATGGCCTCGGAACTTGGCCTGAACCCCAAGAAAGCACGTCGCGCCGGGCTGCTGCACGACATAGGCAAGGTGCCCGACGAAGAGCCCGAACTGCCACACGCTATTCTCGGCATGAAGATTGCCGAGCGCTGCAAGGAGAAACCTGAAATCTGCAACGCCATCGGCGCCCACCACGACGAAATCGAACAGACCACACTGCTCGCCCCCATAGTGCAGGTTTGCGATGCCATCTCCGGTGCACGTCCCGGCGCCCGCCGCGAGATTGTCGAGGCCTATATCAAACGCCTCAACGACCTTGAGCAGCTGGCCCTGAGCTATCCCGGTGTAATCAAGACATACGCCATCCAGGCCGGCCGCGAACTGCGCGTGATTGTCGGTGCCGACAAGATCGACGACGCCGAGACCGAAAGCCTCTCCACCGAAATCGCAAAACGCATCCAGGACGAGATGACATATCCCGGACAGGTGAAAATCACCGTAATCCGCGAGACCCGTGCCGTAAGCTTCGCCAAATAACTCTGTCCATAATCCTTTTGTAAAAATTATGGAAGAGAAGGTTAACATACAGCCCGACGAGGGCTGCGGCGGTTGCTCAGGCAGCGGCAGTGGCGGCCGTCGCGCCCGCGGCGTCCCTGACGCTGTTCGCGCTTCTCGCCACCTTCGCGCTGGGGTTGCTGAGGCTTTGGCGCTTTGGGAGCCTTGGGGTCTTTAGGATCCTTAAGTTCTTTAGGGTCCTTAGAGTCTTTAGCGTTTGGGTCTTTAGGATTGGATTCCTTCGGGTCCTTGCCGTCCTTGCGGCGCTGGGAGCCGGGGCGGTTCTTTTTCTTTTTCTTGTCGAAACGGGTGAGGGAATCCTGCCCCAGAATGTCGGAGTATTCCGAGGGTTTCTTTTCCTTCTCGTTCTCCTCCTTGAGCGTAAGCGGCTTTTCGCCGGCCTTGTTCCGGGCTATCATATCCCACGCCTCGGTAGCCGTAAGGGTCACAAGATTGGCGGGCACATGCTTATCGGTGGAATAGGTTATTTCCCCCTTGAATATGTCGGCCTTGAAATAGTAGTACGTATTGTCGGCCGTCTCAAGGCGTACATCCTTCGGCGGAAGCTTTTTGGCAGCTTCCACATAGGAGTCGACCTCGAAATTGAGGCAGCATTTCAACTTGGCGCACTGCCCTGCCAGCTTCTGGGGATTCAGGGAAATATCCTGATAGCGTGCGGCTCCGGTGGATACGCTCACGAAATTCGACATCCAGGTGGTGCAGCAGAGCGGACGTCCGCACGGGCCGATACCGCCTATGCGTCCTGCCTCCTGCCGCGCGCCTATCTGCTTCATCTCGATACGCACCTTGAATGTCTCGGCAAGCACCTTGATAAGCTGTCGGAAGTCCACGCGCTCGTCGGCTATATAATAGAATATGGCCTTGTTGCCGTCGCCCTGATACTCCACATCGCCGATTTTCATGTTGAGCTGAAGCGATGAGGCGATTTTGCGGGCGCGTATCATTGTGTCGTTCTCCAGCGCCTTGGCCTTCTCGAAGCGCTCCAGGTCGGAGGCTTTGGCCTTGCGGAATACGCGTTTTTTTTCGGCGTCGGGCTTGATGCCGGCCTTGCGCATCTGCAGGCGCACGAGAGCGCCCGTGAGCGATACGCGGCCTATGTCGTGGCCGGGAGCTGCCTCCACAGCCACCATATCGCCGATTTCAAGGGGCAGACCGGTACTGTTCACGTAAAAGCCCTTGCGGGTGTTCTTGAACTGCACCTCTACCATATCGTCGTCGGCATAGCCGCCGGGAATATCCTCGAAATAGTTGAAGCTATGGAGCTTCGAGCGGATGTCGCACCCTCCGCAGGAGCCG
>UREH01000107.1 GCA_900546835.1 uncultured Porphyromonadaceae bacterium | reverse complement strand
AGCTTGCCCATATTCTTCTCGGGTTATTGAGGTTTCAGGGTCAGCAATCAGCACCTCGTCATACGAAAGTTTGAATGCCTTATTTATTAATACATCTATTTCTTTAAGAATATGTGATATAGATGCATTATTGTTTCTCTGTTTGCTCAACGTAGCTTCTTGTGCCAAGGTTATTAACTTGCTGCGTTCCCATTCTTCGAGAGACGGTATAGGCAACTGGTTTATCATGTCCTTTGTAAAGGTTATACCACCGCAATAAGAACTCGAAGAATATTTGTTCTTTATATAGAAGATTGATAGACTTGAATTTAATATTGCAGAAAGGAAGAATAAACTTTCGACATTAGTCGAATTAATTACAAGTGTAGTTTTCCCTGGTAAATAAATCCCCTGTTCATCAACAAATGCGTCTAAAAGATTTAAACCTTTCATTATTATTTTCGGGCCTTTGGCTTTTGTAATGTATGCATTTCCAAAGAGACCTTCAAATTGAGCTATATTTACCAAAGGTTTTAGGGGTTGATACCCTAAATCCTTCTTTAAATAGGAGATTGGTTTTATTCCCCATTTAGATGAGAATTTATCCAAAGTGCCAGTATTGACTAATCTATAAGACAGTGAATCATCAACTTCTGAGATGAGTGGAATCAGTTTATATGCATCTCCTGTCGAACAGGCGCCCTCGCATTTGGCTATAGAAAGTAAAAAAGAGTCCTTTCCTGCTTCTATTTTAGAGATCAAGCTTGCGTATGGTGAGAATAGAGAGTCAATTAGATAAGGGTCTTTTAATTCAGACGAAATCATAGACCCTCTCGATTCCACTTTTCTCTCACGATTGAAAACAAAAGCAGAAATACTTTGGGATGATGTAATGAAGAGAGAGATAATTGCATCTACTGTAGCACTATCAAATACGTCGCTTCCAGCATGAACTATTTTAGAAAGTTTTTTGGAAAGGCAGTGTGCTCTAAATTTTTTTCCAAATGGTTTTGAAAGCCATTTATCAGGTGTAATAAAGCAAACTACATTCTTGGATATTTTAATAGCTTTTTCAAAAAAAGCCATATAAATATCCCAGTTACCTGAGACATAATCGTAGGTTTCCGTAATATAATCACGCATTCCTTCTAAGCCATTATTTGTCATTGTCTCAGAATCGATATATGGAGGATTTCCAATAACAATGTCAAATCCACCCTTGGCGAATACGTCAGAGAACCAAGTATGCCAAAGGAAAAATTGATCATTGGCAGATAAATCTTTAATATCCGTCATAAATTCCTCACTCTGAGTAATCCCAAAGATTTGGCGACGAACATTATTGATTATGTCATTGAAAATCTTATCCCTTTCTTCATGATTCGATTCACCATAGTATTTATTAAGGCTTGAATTCAAAGATATGGCCTCTTCGTTTTGAAGGTCAAGACATCCTGAGTCCCCAATATTTACTTCAGTGAGGCGAGATAAATCCTTGCGTTTGTAGCTTTCCAACAAGGAATTACCCTGCATAATTTTGAAATGCAGGTTGGGCAACGGTTCGGGCACCGTGGCATCGACCACCATGGCGAGCCAAAATCGGAGGCGAGCAATGTCTACGGCACCCTTCTCGATGTCAACGCCATAGATGCTTTGCGCCATGATGTGGCGCTTCATCTTGGAGCGGTCGCTGACCATTCCGAGGGCGAGGTAAATTTTCGACAGGATATTCACCATACCCATAGGGAAGGCACCCGAGCCGATGGCGGGGTCACAAATCTTCACATCAAGAAGTTTCATCTTGAGAAATTTGCGTTGCTCCTCGTTGAGCGTGTCGGAGTCGAGAGTTTCAACGAAATTGCGGATAAGCTCGTGAGAACGTTCCGGGATGCCGTTGAGTAAATACGCAATGATAGACTCACGGCACATATAATCGACAATTTCTTTCGGCGTATAGAATGCGCCCTTGTCCTTGTTGTCTTCGAGAAGATTCTCGAAGATTCGGCCAAGCATTTCGGGGTCGATGCCCACCTCGGCATCCTCGGGGTCGTTCTCGTCGATTGTGAAATTATATTGGTCGAAGAAGTCGAAGAGGCGTTTGAAATAGTTTTCAGGGAAAACGCACTTTCGAGCGTCGATTTCGTCATTTTGGAAAAGTCCACCATTGAGGTAAGGAATATCCTTACCGCCTGGGAGAGCGAGGGCAGCAGTGCAACGATGCTCGGGACGCGTGTTTAGGAGTTCAAAGAACAAAGGTTCGAGAACGCCGTCAAGGAAATTATCCTTTTTGTCGGAGTCGGCAAAAAGGTCGTGCATATAGTTGCGGTTTCCGGCGAGCCATCCTTTACGCTGAAGGAAGTAAAGGAAAACGATGCGACCAAACATCTTCTTGATGTAATCGCGGACGAGCTTGTCTTCGCTGCCAAAAGATGTTTTATGCTGAGAATCTGGGTCGTGCATCACACGTTCAACCCACTTGGTGCCATCCTTGACATAACGCTTGCCGGTTATGAACTGAACAAAATCGGCATAGAGGTCGCGATAGCGGTCGAAGAACTCGTCTCCGAGGGCTTCTACAGAGAAGGCTTTCTCGAAGTCGGCATCAGACTTTGGACTGTGAGCAAGAGCTTCAAATCGTTCCACGGCTGTTCTGCTGCGGTAGTCTTTGCCGAAAACATATGTATAACGTTTGGCGGTAGCGCGAGCATCGCTTGTGCTTCGAGTCTTATATACATACGAGAAACGCCACGGCCGGTCGGGCTCATTCTCATAGTGGAAGAGAATGAAGCCGTGGGTAAAGTTCATCATCTCGGAGGTGATGAACTGGCGAATAGCAACACGAGAGTGTTCTATCTTCGCCCCCGGCTTAAGGGTAACGTCGTAGAAGGCAATTGGAGCGGAATCAACGCGGTCGATGTCGGCTACATAGCGAGCCGATGAAATGTTGGCATTGGCGGCTCGCTGACGAATCTTCGGAGAGTCGAGCAAATCAGAGTCTATTGCGGTGACATCATCACCGAGGATAGGCACGATTACCTTCTGTAAGAAGGTCTCGGCTCCGGGATAGCCGTGGGTGAATATTTCTTGAAGTTGTTCTTTCATATCTCGTAGAATGCGAGGGTGGACTCACCTTTTTGCTTGACGGCCTCAGTGGCATAGTGTGCGAAGGTTGCGTCAAGCCATGAGAAAATATCATAGTCGTCGCCAAAGAGTGATGCGCCATGGGTGGCGCGATCCTTTTTGGCTTTGAGCAGCGTCTTGATGACGTAGCGGTTCTTATTGCGCACGAGTTTATTGAGATTGGCGATAAGGCGTTTGCTTTCCTGAGAGACGCCGGGTGTGTTGCGAAGTTCGGCAAGGAACTCCTGAGCGTCCTTGTCCTTGGCCGAGGAGTCGGAGCCGCGCAGTGCGTGGGTCACATGCTGCTGATATTTGCGGAGGGCGGCGACAGCCATGGGGTTGGAGTCATCGAAATCGAAAGGTACGAATTCCGTTTCGAGAGTGCATTTCATATATTCCATGGTCATCAGTGGCGAGATGATAACGGCTTCATTATCATTCTGAGCATCGACATTTACCGAAACAAGACCTTGGGATTGATCGGTGAAGATGAAGAGGCTCGACATGCAGTCACTGCCGTTGATGCGACCTCCGAGATGGTCGAGGGGCAAGCCTTTGATAAATTCGTAGCGTTCCGGCGAGGTTTGAGAGTAAGTCTTAAGCTCGAGAATATACTGAGCGAAAGGCGACACATCGCCATCGACTATCTTGGCGAGCTGATTGTCTCGAAGCTCTTCTTCCTCGGAGAAAATCTTGCTATCCTCGCCAAACATCTCGTGGAAGGACTGGAGTTTTGCGTAAGACTTCTCGATTAGGCGGATTTGCGAGTTACCTTCGGCTGAGGGGAAGAAGTTGAACACATGAACAAATTCTTCGACGGAACCGATACGGTTGACACGACCGATGCGCTGCATAAGGCGTGTGGCATTCCACGGCGCATCGTAATTGAGGATTACGTTTGCACGGTGGAGGTTGACACCTTCGGCGAGAACTTCGGTGGTTACGATAGTGTCGTATTCATCGCGCTGCTTATCCTTTGGATAGTTGGCATCGAAGTTCTCAGCGATTTTGTCAGCGAGTTCGTTGCGAGTTCCAGCAGTGATTTCAAGGACCTTGTGACCCTTGTTTTTAAGTTTGCGTGCAACAGCTTTAAGCGTGTCGATGGCTTCGGTGAAGACAACGAGTTTGGGCTTGTTCTGCCCACTGGAATTGTTGATTGCCGGATTGAAGAGTTCACTGATAGCCTCTGAGAAGCGTTCAAATTTCGGGTCCTCCGAGTTGTGTAACCAACGGTCAAGGAGCTTACGGATAATCTTACGGTCTGCCTCGATATCGGTGAGATAAGAGGCATTGAAATCGGAAGCTTTGAAGCGGCGGTTATTTCCGCCCTTTTTCTCAATCTTGGCATCCATTTCGCGATTGAACTTGTCGAAGTCGCCGTTGCAGTCTGCGTAAACGGCATTGACGTTAAGGTCGGGTGCGATATAGACACAATCATGACGGAGCATTTCAATCATCACGTCGGTGTAGTTGAGAAGGTTCTGCAGCGAAGCGGTAAAGGCCACAATGGAACTTTCGAGGCGCTTAACGAGCAGGATCTGCATAATCTTCTGCAGACGGCGAGTGATGGAGTCAACCGTCAGGTTGCGTTTCTCGTATAGCTTGGTATGTGACGGATTGCGGAACTGGGTGATGGCGGCGTAGCGGACGAACTGAATTGCCTCGGGGGTATTGGCTGCATCAGGATGGATGGCGTTGATGGTGTCGTAGAAGAGCTTGGCGAGTTCTTCATCCATCTTATATTCGAGCTTGTGCGGCCCTTGAATTTTTGGAAAGCGAAGCTCGGCGCTGTCATCGGGGTATTGAGCCTTGATGTCGGCACGGGTGCGACGCACAACGAGTTCGTTGAGCACCGCTTCGCGAATGCGTTTCGAGACTTCGGCAATAATTTTCTGAGCCTCGGCTTTCTGTTTGGGCGTGTCGCGCGGCATATTTCTCGCTTCGTTATAGCGGTTGATCATGGCTCGGAAGAATGAATCGAGTTTTCCACCTTCAACTCCGGGTAAATCGCAATTATTTGCATCTCGGAGGAAGAAGGAAATCTGATTGTAGAGATTCTGAGGCGAATTATTCTGTGGGGTCGCCGATAGAAGGGCAACATAAGGCGTTGGGTTGGTGTGACCGATCAAATCGTCCAGAGCCGCGTATTTCTGAGTGCCTTTGTTGCGGAAGTTATGGCTTTCGTCAATGACTATTAAGCCATAACGGGTATTGTCGAGGTCGGAGTCGAAATAGTCGCCGTCCTCATTCTGGACTCCGGCATCCTCGTCGTCAACAAGCTTGTCGATGCTGCCGGTGGTGATGAAATCGACGAGGGGGGAAATCTTTATGGCGCTGTCCTTGTCGAAGTCCTCGATGGTCGAGACCCATCCCTTGCGGATGGCCGGAGGAGTAACTACAAGGACTTTGCGGGGACGACCAAGACTTTCGGCTTGGTCGAGAAACATGCGGATTAGCAACACCCCGACAACGGTCTTTCCGAGACCAACTACGTCGCCAAGAAGGAAGCCACCGTAACGCTTCATAATCGAGATACCTTGCTTGACTGCATCTAGTTGGTATTCAAGCGAAGTGTACTTCTCGGGGAGATAAGATTTGAGGACTGAGGCTACTGACTCGTCAATAATATCGCCGAACTGAGTTTGGAGATATTTGATATAGACCTCATAAGGGGTAAGCGCCTGAGGCAGGTTGTCGGGATTATTGGGGTTGTCTTTGGCGATGGGAGCCTTTGAGAGAACTTCGTTGATAAACTCGCCGTTCCAATCCTGGGATTGTTCCCACATAGCATCAAACCACGCCTCATGTCCAAGAAGTTTAGAGCCGGGTTGTGGCCTATATTTTACGCGAACCGGGTCGGTTTCAAGATAGTTTAGTTCAGCGTTATGCTCAAGCCCCATTTTTGTAAAGTTGCTACTGCCTATTATGCCGACGGCTTCGTCGATGCCTCCGCTAAATACATAGCACTTTGAATGAAGGAATTGGGCTTCTCCTTCGGGGTCTCGCTTATAGATGCGGATTTTGAGTCTCGACTCTTCGGGGTTAGCCTTGCAATACTTGAAAAGCAGGTCAATTAACGGTTGGTATTCCTCATTGAACTGCAATTTGAAAATATCATTCTTTATGGCAGAGGCAGGAAAATCTTTGTCGAGGTATTTACTACGTACCGTAGGGTCTGTGCCAATGAGAAGGCGCATGGAAGTGCCTTCGCGAGATAAGAATTTTTCAAGCTCACGGGCAACAATTTTTGTCCCAGGTAGATCCCAAAAGCCGGTGGCGATTCTAATCTCTTTGAAATCGAGATTGGCCATGCACTCTTTGAGAGTATCAGCCATCATTCGGTTCTCGGTATTGTCTATAAGGGTATTCTTCATTCAAACTAAAAACAGAAACTTCAATGTAGCAATGCGAGGCCGACCAAAGCCTATTAAGCACTACATCGGAGCTTCCAAAATCTTTCGGCTCTCGCCGTTATATTGTGATTATGATTGGGTCATTCGGGCATTATCTGCTTGATAATGCAAAGTTACTAATTTTTTCTTAGAGAGCGGCTTTGATAGATGAAATAAATCACACTATGCCGCCAAGGGAGATGCCGGAAGCGGTGTCGTTGTAAGGAAATTTTTCCGCTCCGATATAGAGGGTGTCGAATGCGTCGGTGCCGTCGGTGCGGTGTTCGAGGCGTGTTCTTTCTCCGCTGTGCTACGAAAGCGCTACGCGATGACTTCGGTTTGCCAAAGGTTGGCTTGATAGCTCGCACCGGCTACGCCGACAAGCGAGCGCCAACTTTGGCGAATACTTCATATTTCAGCTCGGATAGGAATTGAATATTTATTACAGCACACCGCTTATTGACACTGTTGTAGAATCGTGAAAAGGGAACTTTTCACATCCAATATATAATGTGTCAAACGTATCTGTTCCATCTGTTCGGTGCTGTAATAAATCTTCCTGCGCAAGGGTTTTCCTGTATATCTGGTGAATCATCCCCGCAGGGGAAATGCGGCAAGAAGCACCGAAACGGCAACAATCTCTCCGGCATTTGATGAAGAATTGTGGTTCAACCGTTTTTGTGTTGGAATCTGGCCGGAATATTTCGACGGAGTGCAGTTCAGCCGCGACAAAGAGGCGCTAAACCAATATTTCCGTCAGATGACTCCGACACTCGGTTCAGTGGATTTCGATGTATATTCCGACGCATACGCCACCTTGTTCGATTCTATCGGACCCGCAATCTTCGTGACACACTCGCAGGGTGGGCCCGTGGGTTGGCGTACATTGTTGAAAACCGACAACATTCGTGCGATAGTCGCATACGAACCGGGAGGAGAAATACCATTTCCGACAGGCAAAGTGCCACCGGAAGGCAAGGTGCTGACCTTATCAAAAAAGACGGAGGGCATCGAGATTCCGATGTCGGAGTTTATGAAGTTCACTAAGATACCGATAATTGTATATTATGGAGACAACTTACCGGAAACGGATGAACGGCCGGAAATTTACGAATGGACGCGCCGTCTGCACCTTATGCGTCAATGGGGCGGAATGCTCAACGAATTGGGAGGTGATGTAACGGTAATCCATCTGCCCGAGGCTGGATTACACGGAAATACCCATTTCCCGATGTCGGACTTGAATAATGCCGAGGTTGCGGATCTATTGGAGCAGTGGCTGCATGAGAAGAATTTGGACTGATTAAAATCTTGAAATTACTACTGGTGCGATAAAAATCGCGTTAGTTAGAAATTATCAAATAAAGAGAGTTCCTTCAGGATCCATGCTGCGTAGCGGGGCGTTGTGCGTTTTGGGCGTTGATGGCGGGATTAGCGGAGGCGGGAGGCGGTGGAGGGGGTGCCGACAATCCAAAGG
>UREH01000106.1 GCA_900546835.1 uncultured Porphyromonadaceae bacterium | reverse complement strand
GCTCTTTTGAGCGTCGGTTATCTGCCTGACAAAAAGCCATTTCCTTATATTCAGCCCTGAAAATGAGAGTAAAAATCCACCGCGAAGGCACCAATATACTTGTGATAGCTGCGATTCTGTTGCTGCTTATCAATGTATCCTTGTGGTTATTCTGCCCCTATGTATGGATTACGGCGATCCTGGCCGGTATTTCGGTGGTGTTCTACCTGCTTGTGGTGAACTTCTACCGCTCTCCGCGCCGCAATTTTCCGGGTAATCCTGTCAACGCCGTCGTGGCTTCTGCCGACGGAAAGGTTGTCGCTCTCGAAGAGACCTATGAGCCTGAATATCTGAAATGCCGTTGCATCCAGCTCAGTGTGTTCATGAGTCCGATGAATGTGCATGCCAACTGGTTTCCCGTCAACGGCGAGGTTATCTATTCCGTACACCATCCCGGCCGCTTCATGGCCGCCTATCTTCCCAAATCGAGCACCGAAAACGAGCGTAGCACCGTGGTGATACGTACGCCCGAGGGCCAGCTCGTGCTGATGCGTCAGGTAGCGGGTGCAATGGCACGACGCGTAGTGACATACGCCCAGCCGGGCGACGAGGCATCTATCGAGGACCATATGGGATTCATCAAGCTCGGTTCGCGTGTCGACTTGTTCCTACCACTCGGCACAACCATCCAGGTTTCGCTCGGCGACGCCACCATCGGAGGTGTCACGCAGGTGGGCACGCTCCACCCTTCCAAACAGGCAAGCATGGCTGCCGATTCGGATAAGTAACCGGTCGATCTCCTGGCGCCGGGATATACAAAATCTTTTAGAACAGTTTCTTATGTTCCGCAAAATCATAACTTCCGTTCCCAATACGCTTACGTGCTGCAATCTTCTTTGCGGTGCGTTGGCATGTATTTTCGCTTTCTCCGCCTACCGCGTATTTCCCGATTTATGGGGCCTCAACGGACGTCAGATTGTATGGATACTGATTGGAGCGGCCGCCTTCTTCGATTTTTTCGACGGAGCCGCTGCCCGCGCCCTTCACGCCCCGTCGCCTCTCGGCAAAGAGCTCGACTCGCTCGCCGACCTCATCAGCTTCGGTATGGCTCCTGCCATGTTGCTGTATAATATTCTGATTGTGTGGAGCGCCTCGTGGTGGATTCCCTACGTAAGCCTTATCATCCCCGTAATGGGAGGGTTGCGTCTGGCAAAGTTCAATCTCGACGATTCGCAGTCGACCATATTCAAGGGACTCCCGATTCCGGCCAACGCCATCTTCTGGATCGGAGCCACCGCCTGGATGCAGAGCCACGCCAAGGAGTGGATGGCCGACCATATCTATTGGGGCAATCTCATCGTCTCGCTTGCGATTGTCTTTGTGGCGCTGCTGATGGTAACCGATATGCGTATGTTCTCGCTGAAACTTAAGAACTTCCGTATAGGCGAGAATTTACTGCGCTACATCCTCATCGTCGCCGCTGTAGTATTTGTAGCCGTATTCGGTGTTGAAGGCTTTGCCTATACAATCATTCTCTACTTTATTCTATCGGCATGCGCCCAGCGCAAACTGAGCCGGCCGGAATCCCACTGAACGGGATTAATCATTTGATTCGAAAATGTCGATATTCGGATTATTTCTCCTCATAGTATTCTTTTTATTCATTGTGCGCCCTATATATAAAGTATGGCGTACCTATAGCAAGATTCGCAAAGGCGATCTGTCGGGGTTTGCCGATATTTTCGGGCAGCCCGGCTCGCAGAAGGGCGATTCCTCGCGCAATCCCGACGGCTCGCGCAAAGCCGGATGGACCCGACCGCGCATACGTAAGAAAAAAATCCCCTCCGGAATGGGCGAATACGTGAAATTCACGGAAATAGAGACAACCGAAACCGCCTCGACAGCCGAAACTGCCGAAGGAACTTCGCGGCAGACCGACTTCACTGTCGAGCAGCAGATTACCGATGTGGAATGGGAGGATGTGAAATGACCCGACGGAAAATGAACGACGGATATTACATGCCGCGCCTGTATGATTTTCTCGGCCGTCTGCGCGACAACAACTACCGCGAATGGTTCAGGGCCAACAAGGAGGAATACGACGAACTGCGCGCAGCCTGGATAGAGGATATCGACAGGATGATTGCCCTCATGGGGCAATGGGATCCGGCTATTGCTATGGCAAACACCGGTAAAACCGCCTCCTACCGGATATATAGGGACACGCGTTTTTCGCAGGATAAAACACCCTTCAAGACCTATTTCTCGGCTTCCGTAAGCACGCGCGGGCGCGCCCCCCACTATGGCGGCTATTACATTGAAGCGGGTCCCGGATCGTTTGGCGGAAATGCTGATACAGGGCTGTTCGGGGGCATGTGGTGTCCGGAACCTGTCGTTCTCAAGAAAATCCGCAAGGCTATTGTCGACAATATCGAGGAATTCGAGGAGATAATCTCCGCACCGGCGCTCCAGCGCGAGTTTCCCGGATGGTGCGGATCGTCGCTCAAGACGGTCCCCAAAGGCTACGACCGAAACCATCCGCAGGCACATCTGTTGCGTCTCAAGGATTTCGGCAAATTCCATCCCTGCGGAGCCGACTTTTTCTTTGACCCTGCGTGGCCTGAGAAGAGCGCCGAGCTGTTCAGTCTTCTTAAGCCACTTATCGACTTCCTCAATTATTCGGCCGAGGAGGAGGTTTGAACGGGGGTACCCCGGAGGTTTTTTAACTAAAAAAATATCAGTCGATCAACTGAGATGTATCAGCCGCTCAACTGCATAGCATTGAGGATGGTTAGGCATTCCGACCGCCATAACATCCTCATAGCCTACGCGCGCCAGACCGGCCGGATAGCATTTCTGCTGCCGGCGGCCAACACGCCGCGCGCCCTGTCGATGCGTGCCCTGGCGGCTCCGATGAGCCGCTTCGACTGCATGGCGCAGATACGTCCCGGACGCGACCTCTTCAACATATCCGAAATGCGCCGCCGGGGCGCCATCCCGTCGGCATCGCCTGTGAAAAGCGCCATAGCGATGTTTGCTGCCGATGTGGCCAACGCGCTACTGCGCGAACCTCAGACCGATACGAATCTTTTCGATTTCCTCGACCGGTGGAGCGCGCAGCTCGCATCCGCTTCGCCGGATGCCACGGCCAACATGCATATCGCCTTCCTGATGGGAATGATGCATTTCATGGGCATCGAGCCCGACTGGAGCACATATACGCCCGGGTCGGTTTTCGACCTTTCCGATGGTATTTTCCGCCCATCGGCTCCCCTCCACCGCATGTATCTCACATCGGCGGAATCTACATCTGCATTTGCTCTACGGAGCCTCCGAAGCCGCACGGCGCATCTGTTCCGCCTGAGCCGTACGGACCGCAACCGTATTCTCGACCTGATACTGCGGTACTATCAGATGCATTTTCCTTCGATGGGGTCGCTCAATTCGCTTAGTGTGCTCCGCACGCTCTTCGATTTCTGACGTAGAAAGGCAGCCGTTGAGTGGCAGCCGGCCTGTCCGGCGTATTTATTATGATTAAAGGTGGAAGAATCTCCGCACACTATCCGCACAAAGTGGAAAATTCTAAAGAAAAAATGACTGCAACATCAGATTTTAAGGAAGTAAACGAAAGCTATACCTTAGCCGAAGCTGTGAAGGAGGCCCAGCGCTGCCTCCACTGTAAGGTGCCATCCTGCAGAAAAGGGTGTCCGATAAGCAACGACATACCCGATTGGATAGCCGAGCTCGCCAAGGGCAATTTCGGCAACGCCATGCGCATAATCAACAACCGCAGCAATCTGCCGGCTGTCTGCGGCCGTGTCTGCGGCCACGAGCGCCAGTGCGAAGGAAATTGTGTGCTTGCAAAAAAGGGAGCCCATATCAATATCGGAAAACTGGAGCGCTTTGTGGCCGACTTCGATTCCGACGCGGGGCTGACTCACGAGGCGATACCAGAAAAGAGTCGCGGGCGCGTGGCCGTGATCGGCAGCGGGCCGGCCGGTCTGACAATTGCCGGCGATCTCGCCCGTCAGGGCTTTGCCGTGGAGATTTTCGAGATGGAGACTGAGCCTGGAGGTGTGCTTATGTTCGGTATTCCTGAATATCGGTTGCCCAAGGAGGTAGTACGTCGCGAGATAAAGAAAATAGCCAACCTTGGAGTGATTTTCCATCTCAATACCACCATCGGAAAGGACTTTACCATAGACCGGCTTTTTGCCGAGGGGTTTGACGCAATATTCATGGGCACAGGCACGGGCGTTCCAAAGCGCCTCGATATTCCGGGTGCGAGCCATCCGGCGGTACGTCAGGCCATCCGTTTCCTGCGTCGCGTAAGCCTGAGCGAGAACGGCTATATCGACCGCGGGGAGGTGATAGTAGGCAACGGCGACCGCGTGTTTATGGTAGGATGCGGCAATACGGCCATCGACGCCGCCCGCACGGCCCTGCGCATGGGTTCAGCTGAGGTTACTGTTGTCTACCATCGCACAATCGACCATATGAAGGCTCTGCGCGCCGAATACGACGATGCTGTGGCCGAGGGTGTGAAATTCCTTTGGAACACCTCGATAACGCGTATAGAGGCGCTCGACGACAAGCGTCTTAAATCCGTTACGCTTACCTCGACCGACGGTACGGAAGAGGTACGTCCGGCAGACCATGTTGTCATGGCCGTGGGAAGCGCCCCCGCCTCGCGCATCGTTGATTCTACGGATGGAATCGATGTTGACGACCATGGCTACGTGCTGACGCGCGAGAATCCTTACGGAATGACCTCGCGCAAGGGTGTGTTTGCCGGAGGCGACGTGTCGGGCCGGCCGGCCACTGTTGTCCACGCCATGCGCGACGCCAAGATGGTAGCCGAGGGGATAGCCCGCTATGTGGATGCCATCAAACTCCTTGAAGCCATAGGTGGCGAAAATACCGATACAAAAGGCTGAAAAGCCATATAGATAAAGCGGAAGCGGCGAGTCGATTTCGATGTCGACATGCCGCTTCTGTGTATGTAGCTTAAAAAGGAGGTTATTCTGCTTCGGTTGCTGGAGTTTCGGCAGCAGGTGCTTCAGTTGCAGCGGAAGCCTCGGTAGCTGCGGGAAGGGCGGCAGCGTCGGGGTTGGCCTGCTGAACGGGAGTGTTGATCTCGGTACCGGCCACGGTGGGGATTTCGGTGACGGGCTTAACGCGGGCACCGCTCTGAATCATGTTGCGGGGCATTACGAAAACCGAGATGATGGAGAGAACGCCGATGATTCCGGCGAGAGTCCATGTGGCTTTCTCAATGAAGTCGTTGGTGCGACGCACGCCCATGAGCTGGTTGGAACCTGCGAAAGTGGAGCTCAGACCGCCTCCTTTGGATTTCTGCACGAGAACCACTATGATAAGGAGAATCGATACAAGAACTGTAAGAATAATGATGAGTGTATACATTTTATGGTTTTGTGTTATTATTCGAGACGGAATTTTGCTGTCTGCGCAGGCGGTCGGCCACTATGAGTTTACGCAGAAACCGCAATTGGTCTGCAAAGTAAGCATTTTTTTCCGGTACTGCCAAACTTAAACGGTTAAGAATTTCGTATGCACGCTCATAGCGTCCGGTTTTTATGTAGATTTTTGCCAGACTCTCGCTCAGAAGCGAGTTTTCCGGAGGGGTAGGGGGAGTTTTCTTAGCCTGACGGGAAGGGGCGGGATTGGGTGCTATGGATGTTTCGCCCTTCGGATCAGGGCGGAGCACTTCGGCGGCTTCCTGCTCTGTGTCGGCTGGGGCGACAGCGGCCGTGGCGCCTTCTCCAGCGCTTTCTTTGGCGCGCTGCGAAAGGATGAAGCGGTTTATGCGGTCGGCGCGGTCGTCGCCGGTGGATTCGGCCGAGGGGGCGTCGGCTGCCTCCTGGCGTGCGAGCTGCTGCGAATAGTCGGCCACGGGATGGAAAATGAGCCGCTCGAGCACCGAGGTCTCCTCGGGGTTGTCGGTGCCGTAGTTTTCGAGGAATTTGGAGATAGCTCCTTCGGTCGAGGGTGTACGGCTCCCGGCTTTTGAGGGATAGAAATTGTCGAAGCGCGCTGCCTGGGGGGCGT
This sequence comes from uncultured Porphyromonadaceae bacterium, assembly GCA_900546835.1. GTDB lineage: Bacteria > Bacteroidota > Bacteroidia > Bacteroidales > Muribaculaceae > UBA7173. Next base: position 2,132 of record UREH01000106.1, on the reverse strand, counting down.
CGGCGAGCCTGGACGCGGCTTCGGTGTCGGGGAGCGAGAGGGCGAGGATTTCGTCGGCGCCGTCGGGGAGCGGCGTCTCAGGGCTTTCGACTATCTGCCTGAGCAGGTCGGCGAGTCTGGGCGTTTCGGACATGATTATGTTGTGGAAAGGTGAGAGAATTACCAGTTGCCGAGCGTGGCGTTGAAAATCAGGTCGATAAGCTCTTTGGAAATTTCGGAGCAAAGCTGTTCCTGCACGTCGGTGAGCATCTGCGAAGCGTCGAAATCGCGATAGGCCGAAAAACTCTGGTCGATGCTGTTGGCGTCGTTTTTCGTGTCGGTGTATTTCACGCGCACGGTGATGGTGAGGCGCGTTTTCGAAGCGTAGGCGTCTTCGGTCACGGCCTGGGGCGAAAGGTTGTAGCCCGTGATTTCCCCTTCAAGCTCGAGGTCGGAGGCTCCGTCGACCACCTGCAGGCGCGTATTGCGTGTCACGTAGTCCATCAGCTCGTTTTCAAACGTCTGCTGCAGGGGCGCGTAGACCAGAGCCGCGCGAATCGGGAACTCGCCGATGTGGATAGTGCGGTAAACGGTATAGTCGATTGCCGCGCCGTTGAGTTTGTAGCTTATGCGGCAGCTCTGGGGCACCATGGCGGCCACAGCTACCAGCAGGGCCGTAAGGAGGGTCTTTATATGGAGATTTCGGAGCATTTGTATGGGGAGTGGGTCTATTCGAGTCCGTATTCTTTGATTTTGCGGTAGAGAGAGCGTTCGGAGATATTGAGTTCGAGAGCTGTGGCGCGGCGACGGCCGCCGTTACGTTCAAGCGAGAGGCGGATGGTCTCGCGTTCGGTCTGCTCGAGGGTGGGGCGGTCGAGGTTCACCACCGAGTGGGTCACGTCGATAGGCTCGGCCACCGTGGGCGTCTGTTCGGCCGGTTTGGGTGTTTCGCCGAAGGGCCGGGAAAACAACGGATGCGTGGCCACAGGGTATTTCACCAGTGCCGCGCCGGGGTTGTCGATGCGCAGGCTGTCAGCGGATTCCCGACTCTCGGATTGGGGTGCGTCGCCAATTTTGCGGCGCAGCGAGTCGATTTCGCCCTGGAGGGCGAATATCATATTGAAGAGCATTTCGCGTTCGCGCTCGTAGGTGTGGGGCTGCTGCGTGGCATCCGAAGAGAGCACGGGCGAATATCCGGACGTGATTTCCGGAAGATATCCTTTGAGTGTATCCTCGCCCACGGTCTCTCCGGCGTGGAAGAGAGCCACCTGCTCCACAACGTTCTTGAGCTGACGCACGTTGCCGGGCCATCGGTAGGCCATCAGTGCATCGCGGCCTGAGTCGGAGATGTCGATGGGCTCCATGCGGTAGCGCTCGGCAAAATCGGCGGCGAATTTGCGTGCGAGCAGGGCGATGTCCGAACCTCGGTCGCGCAGCGGCGGCACCTGAATCTGCACGGTGCTCAGGCGATAGAAGAGGTCCTCGCGGAAGCGGCCCTCGCGCACGGCCTTGAGCATGTCGACGTTGGTGGCGGCTACCACGCGGATGTTGGTTTTCTGTACGGTCGATGAGCCCACTTTCATGAATTCGCCGCTTTCGAGCACGCGCAGCAGGCGTGCCTGGGTGGTGAGCGGAAGTTCGGCCACCTCGTCGAGGAAGATGGTACCCCCGTCGGCCTCCTCGAAATACCCCTTTCGGGTGGCCACGGCGCCTGTAAAGGCACCCTTTTCATGGCCGAACAGCTCGGAGTCGATTGTGCCTTCGGGGATGGCGCCGCAGTTCACCGCTATATAGCGCGAATGCTGGCGCGGCGAGAAGGCATGGATTATCTGCGGAAAGAATTCCTTGCCGCTGCCGCTTTCGCCGGTGACGAGCACCGAGAGGTCGATGGGAGCTACGCGCAGGGCACGGCTCACCGCCTCCGTAAGAGCCGGAGCGATGCCTACAATGCCGAATCGAGCTTTGGCCTGTTGAACTGCCTGTGTCAATTCAAATAGGAATTAAAAGAGGGTGTTTAATAATATCTGTTAAATTCCAACCGTAAGAAGGTTTTATGATTAATAGGAGTTAAACTCATCGCATATTTTGGCCAGTTTTGCCTTTCTCGTCAGTCGTGATGCCCGCATCACTCCTTTCTCAAAAGGCAAAACTGC
>UREH01000105.1 GCA_900546835.1 uncultured Porphyromonadaceae bacterium | reverse complement strand
ATCATGTTCTCGTCGTCGAAAAGGTATTCGGCGAGTGCCTTGGCGAGTTCGGTTTTGCCCACGCCGGTTGTTCCGAGGAATATGAAGGATCCGATAGGTCGCCGGGGGTCGTTAAGACCGGCGCGCGAACGGCGCACGGCGTCGGCTATCGCGCGAATGGCCTCTTCCTGGCCGATTACTCGCTCATGGAGTTCTTCTTCAAGGTGGAGCAGCTTTTCTTTCTCGCTCTGAACCATCTTGTTAACCGGTATGCCTGTCCAGCGTGATACTACATCGGCGATGTCTTCGGCGTCGACTTCCTCCTTTATGAGTGCTTTCTCCCCTTGCATTGCCTTGAGTTGCTCCTGAATCTGAACGTTCTCGGCCTCTTTTTGCTGTACTTTTGAATACCGGATTTCTGCTACCTTGGCATAATCCCCTTCGCGCTCGGCGCGGTCGGCTTCGAAATTCAGTTGCTCGATGTCAATCTTGTTCTGCTGTATTCGGTTGATAAGGTCTTTCTCGGCTTTCCATTTTGCCGTGAATTCTTTCTCTTCCTCACGCATGCGTGCAAGATCCTTTTCGATTTCCTGCACTTTCGCTTTATCGCCTTCGCGCTTTATGGCCTCGCGCTCGATTTCCTTCTGGGCAATCATGCGGCTTATCTCATCAAGTGCCTGCGGAACTGAGTCGATTTCCAGACGGAGTTTTGAGGCAGCTTCGTCAACAAGGTCGATGGCCTTGTCGGGGAGGAAGCGGTCGGTGATATAGCGCTCCGACAGCTGAACGGCAGCGATAATCGCCTCGTCGCGGATGCGGACTTTATGGTGGTTTTCATAGCGTTCTTTCAGTCCGCGGAGGATTGCAATGGCGCTCATTTCGTCTGGCTCGTTGACCATCACCTTCTGGAATCGACGTTCAAGAGCTTTGTCTTTTTCGAAATATTTCTGATACTCGTCGAGTGTCGTGGCACCGATGCTTCGGAGCTCGCCTCGCGCAAGGGCCGGTTTCAGGATGTTGGCGGCATCCATCGCCCCCTCCCCTTTTCCTGCACCCACCAGTGTGTGGATTTCATCGATGAAGAGGATTATCTCACCGTCGCTCTGGGTAACTTCGTTCACAATGGCTTTCAGGCGTTCCTCGAATTCACCTTTATATTTCGCACCGGCCACGAGGGCGCCCATATCGAGCGAGAATATCTGCTTCGACCGCAGGTTTTCGGGAACGTCGCCGCGCACGATGCGCTGGGCCAGTCCCTCGGCGATGGCTGTCTTACCGGTGCCTGGCTCGCCTATCAGCATCGGGTTGTTCTTGGTTCGGCGGCTCAGAATCTGAAGCACGCGGCGGATTTCATCGTCGCGGCCGATTACCGGGTCGAGTTTTCCGGCTCGTGCGCGTTCGTTGAGGTTAATGGCATATTTGCTGAGGGCGTTGTAGGTGTCCTCGGCGCTCTGGTCAGTAGCTTTCTTCCCCTTGCGGAGTTCATCTACGGCAGCCTGAAGTTCTTTCTCGCTCAGCCCGGCATCTTTTAAAATTGTCGATGCCGACGAGTTTACCTGAAAAAGAGCCAACAGGATAGCCTCAAGTGTCACGTATTCGTCGCCCTGCTTCTTGGCGATGTCGAGCGACCGCTGGAGCACATCATTGCTGGTGCGGCTCAGATATGGCTCGCCCCCACGTACTTTCGGAAGCATTCCGATTTCTCGGTCGATCTGCTGACTGATGAGTGCAGGATTGGCGCCTATTTTCTGAAAGATGAATTTCACAAGCGACTCGCCTTCCGTTATTACGGCCTTCAGCAGGTGTACTGGTTCAATCTGCTGTTGGCCTGCAGAGCGGGTATATTCCAGCGCTTTCTGGATAGCCTCTTGCGATTTGATGGTAAAACTGTTGAAATTCATACTGTTGATGTTTTCATGTATTCATGGAATCCGGAATAGTTGCTTTTCTTCATCCGGCATCCCTCTTTTTAATTTATTCTATACTTATTAACAAACCTCCAGCCCAATAGTTTTATTCAGTTTCGTTTTCTTTGAGATAGTCGGCGGCCGCTGCGGCGCATCTCATGCCGTCGATTGCTGCCGATACGATTCCGCCCGCATATCCCGCTCCTTCGCCGCATGGGAAAAGACCGGAGATTCCGATATGTTGCAGGGAATCCTCCATGCGCGGAATTCGTACCGGTGAGGAGGTTCGCGTTTCTGCGCCGATAAGCACCGCATCGTTGGTCAGGAATCCGCGCGACTTCCGACCGAATTCGGCGAACCCTTTCTGAAGGCGTCGGGCTATAAATGGGGGTAGCAACTTGTCGATGCGAGCCGGATGTATGCCCGGCGCGTAGGATGTCGCAGGAAGCGATTGCGAGTTTTTGGAGTTCACGAAGTCGTGCATTCGTTGGGCCGGCGCGTTCTGACTCCCTTTGGCTTCATCGAAAAAGCTTTTTTCTACGGTTTCCTGAAATGCCATTACGCGCAACGGCCCATATTCGGCATACTCTTCTAAGTCTTCCGGCAATACTTCCACCACCATCCCGGAGTTGGCCCACTTGGTGCCGCGTGAAGCGGGCGACATACCATTTACCACGAGCTGTTCCGGCCCTGTTGCCGCGGGTATGATGAAGCCGCCGGGACACATGCAGAAACTATAGACGGCGCGTCCGTCGACTCTCGTAAGCATGGAATATTCTGCGGCCGGAAGATATTTCCCGCGTCCGCCAGGATTATGGTATTGTATTCGGTCAATAAGGCCCTGAGGATGTTCGAGACGTACGCCTACAGCGATTCCTTTGGGCTCAATCGCGATTCCGTCGGCAAGAAGCCTACGGTATACATCGCGGGCTGAATGCCCCGTGGCCAGTATTACGGGCCCTTCGTAAGTGGTGCCATCGGCCGTTTCCACCCCGATTGCACGCTTTGCACCGACTTCATCTGTGGCAATCAGAAGGCGGTCTACGCGTGTGGAAAAATGAACTTCGCCTCCGGCGCGGATTATGCTTTCGCGGATTGCACGGATTACCTGCGGCAGACGGTCGGTGCCGATATGGGGGTGTGCGTCGACGAGAATCTCAGGAGATGCGCCGTGAGCTACAAAAAGCCGGAGGACTTCTTCCACCGAGCCTCGCTTTTTACTTCTGGTATAAAGCTTTCCATCGGAATATGCGCCCGCACCCCCCTCGCCGAAGCAATAATTCGATTCGGGGTCTACGATGTTCTCACGGGCGATACGCGCCATATCCTTGCTGCGCTCCTCTACGCTTTTACCTCGTTCGAGAACAATCGGGCGTAGTCCGAGTCCGATTGCTTTCAATGCGGCAAACAGTCCCGCAGGGCCGGCTCCGACTATAACTATAGGCTTTGCATCTGCAACACTTCCCGCCGCGGGGAGCGCGGGAAGTTCCGCTTCAGGAGCCGGAGGCGCTTCATCAATATGAACGTCAACCGAAAGGTTTACCATTACATTCCGCTGTCGCGCGTCGATCGACCGTCGGCGAATGCGTGCTTCGGTAATGCGGTTTACATCTATGCCGAGGCGTGTCGAGACGGCTGCTGTCAGCCGCAGCGGTACGTAGGCGACTTCCGGCGTGAGTCTTAATTCGAGTGTCTGTTGCATATATCTGGTTGGGTAAGCTATCTTGTCGGGATAGAGTATCGTCGTCCGAGCCGTCGCATCATTATCACCATGGTGATAAACGCCACGATGAATGCCAGCATATCGCTTGCGGCCATTGAGGCCCATACGCCTGGAATTCCGAAGTGTCTCGGCAGAATGAACAGAAACGGCAACAGAAACAGCAGCTGGCGTGTAAGCGACAGGAATATGGAAAGTTGCGGCTTGCCGATTGACTGGAAGAAATTCTGGATTACAATCTGGGCACCGACCACCGTGTAGCAGATAAAGTATATCCGGAAACCTTCGCGGGCTATACTTATAAGCGATTCATCTACGGTGAACAAGCGGCTTAGAGCGTCCGGAATGCCCTCAGTCAGCGCACACCCGATTGTTGTAATGGCGACACCAATCCATATGCCTTTATATAAGGTCTGCTTGACGCGTTCCCATTGTCCGGCTCCGAAATTGAAACCAAGAATAGGCTGCATACCCTGTGTCACTCCGAACACGACCATCACGAAAAACATCGTCGTCCTGTTCATGATTCCGAAGGCACCGATGGCGAGGTTGCCGTCGGCGCCTCCATAGTCGAGGAGCGCCTTGTTGAGGAACATCACTACAATGCAGGCGCAGACGTTCATAAGAAACGGCGACAGACCGATTGCGTATATTTTTTTGAGAATAGCGACGTTCAGCCAGCTGCAATGCGGATTGAAGTGTACATAGCTCTTTTTGGAGAGAAAATGGCTCAGCACCCATATGAACGCCACGAATTGTCCGCAGTTGGTGGCCCACGCCGCTCCGGCGATCCCCCAGTGAAAGGTATAGATGAATATAGGCGCGAGCACTACGTTGACCACTACCGACAGCAGAGCGGAGATCATGGCTTTGCGTGGATAGCCTGTGGCACGCATCAGGTTGTTCAAGCCGATAAACACATATGATACGGGAGTAGCATAGAGGATTACCTCCATGAATTCCTTTGCATATATAATTGTTTCGGGCGTGGCACCGAAAAAGCGAAGTATCGGGTCAATAAAATATAAGGTCACTCCGCCGAACACAATCGAATGAATCAGGCAGAACGTCATCACGTTGTTGACGACATCTGTAGCTCTTCCCACATTCTTTTGCCCGAGAAAAATGGAGGAAATTGTAGCGCCGCCGGCGGCAATCAGCGTGCAGAAGGCCATTACAAGATTCATCAGCGGCAGCGTAATGGCAAGTCCGGCGATTGCCATGGGGCCCACTCCCCTTCCGATGAATATACTGTCGACGATGTTGTAGACGCTGACGGCGACACTCGCGATGATGGCAGGAATGGAATACTGCACAAGGAGCTTGCCAATCGGGAGCGTGCCGAGTGTTGTGGGATCCGACTGCCGCGAAGCATTGACCGAGGCGGTTTGTGTGGAATTATATGGATTCGACATATCTGCTTTATTGAAACGTCTGCCAAACGGTTTGCCGTCAATTTTTATAATGCAAATTTAGCCACTTTTGGCGATTCGTTAGTGTTAAAATATGATATCTTTCGGAAAAATTCACTATATTCGCAACATGAAGGAAATAATAGAAACTATGCCAAGTATGATACTCCATCGGTCTGAAATACGGGAGTATCATAGAATGGATGAATTAGCTTTATGGTGGATACCTGTCTTGTAATTGAAGACAGATCCTTACCTTTACGATAAAAAACAAATGAATGATATGGCAAATTATTTGACAACAAAGAATCGACTGCTGGTTGCAATGCTTGCATTTATTCTTCCATTTTCTTTTGCGAGAGCAGAAGCAAAAAAGATGGAAAGACTATTTCGCAAGGCTGGTACGTCGGTATTGAGGGTGGAATGCCTTTCGGTTTCTCTACTTTCTCAAGTTTCGGACATGACAAGACGCACCTCGGTTGGGCTGCTGGCTTATATGGGGGCTATCGTTTCAACTCCATCTTCTCGGCAGAGTTATCTGCCAAGTATGGAGAGATGAACTTGTCTGCACAAGACTGCTGCGTAGAACGTAACTATTGGTTGGGTAGCGATGGCGTGCTTTACAAGGCAGGTGTCTTAGGCATGGATAGTTGGGAGTATGCTAATCTGAAAAGCCACGTCAGGATGGGCAGATACGGAGCAAGAGTGAACGTTCATCTCCTTGGGCTGTTCCATAAGACAGCTGACAGCCGATGGGATTTGGCTGTTTCACCTCATATATATATGGTGACAACCAAGGCAGACGTTCAGACTTTGGCAGATGATGCCAAGGTAATGAAAGGTTCTACCAACTGGCATTTGGGTTATGGTGCAGACTTGCAGGTTGGTTATCAACTGACCTCATGTCTGAAATTGGGCATCTATTCCGGTTTGACCCGTCTTACTGGCGAACGTATGGACGGAATGCCAGAACATCTGCATAAGAACAACTTTGTTTGGGAAAGTGGAGTAAGATTGGGGATAAACCTCTCTAAAAAGAAGAACAAGGTAGCAGAAACTCCATCAGTTCCACAAAAGGAGGTTCTACAACAGGAACCAACTTCTTCGGAGAATGTCAATCAGAAAGAAACAGTGGATAAGGCTGAAACAAAAGTTGCTGAACAAGACATAAAAGAATCTGCAAAGGTGACTTTCCCTGTCATATATTTCACCTTCAATAGTATCGGCATCCAACAAAATGAAGAGACTAAATTGAATGCTATTCTCAAAACATTGAAAGAGAATCCGAACATGAAGGTGACGGTAACAGGTTGGTGTGACACAAAAGGCAGCGTGGCTGTCAATAAACGTATATCTCGCCAGCGTGCTGAAGCCGTAAAAACTTGGCTTGTGAAGAATGGCATAGAGGCAAGTCGCATTACTGCCATAGGAAATGGTAGCGATGACACCCAAGATGCGGATAAGGCTCGCCGAGTAGAGACTAAAGATAATTATAAGTAACCCATAAAACAAGATAGAAAATGAAAGCAAAAAGAAGATTTAATATTTGGTTATGGGTGCTGTTATGCGTCCCATGCCTGTTGGCAAGCTGCGACCATGATGTTCATGATGGTGAGGATGAGGGTGGTTTGTCAGTATCGCTCACTTGGGCAGATGAAGCCGACCAAGGTACAGAAGTGAAGGATGTGAAGCTTTGGATATTCAATGCCGATGACGGTTCGCTTGTAGAGGAAAAACATTATGGCAGTGCGCAGGAGGTGGCAAGCCAACGCTTCGCTCTTCCTGAAGGGCATTATCAGATATTGGCTATTACCAATCTCATAGAGCCATTCTTCACCACTGACCAGACCCCGTCTTTGTCTAATTGGAACAATATCCAGATAGGCTTGACAAATCCTAAGGATGTGAAGGACAATGCCTATTTCGGAGTGACCGATGTGAAGATAGACAACAAGGAAGGCAACTATGTGGTACGGAATCCTGTCAAAAGCGTGCTTGCCGAACTGACCATCATCATAGAGAATGTACCTAAAGGTACAGAAATGAGTGGTAAGGCATTAGATGCAGCCTGGTGTCTGTTCCCTACACAGAAGAATAGTGATGGAGACTACGGTTTGCCGAGCATAGATCCAACGGAAGTGGAAATGCCTACTATCCTGGCTACTGAGTCAACTTTGCAATCAGAAATCATCCGGCTGATGCCGACCATACAGGGAAGCCCCACCTCTCATGTTTATCTCCGCCTCTTGCTGCCTAACGGGACCTTGCAGGAGTATGACATCACCGCCCCTGCGATGAAGGTTGGAGGAAAGTATGAGTTGCGACTCAACTACAACCAAATGCAGCCAAAGATGAATCTGGAAGCTACCATCAACGGTTGGACGAACCTCAACAATGAAGTAGAAATAAAATAATAATAACTTTTAAAATGTTTATAAGATGAAAAAGATGACTAAGTTCTTCGCCCTTGCACTCTTGGCTGGTGCAATGGTTTCATGCAGTACAGAAGATATCGCACCTTCTACCCAGAACGATAAGGTAGCCGTGCAGTTTACTGGTGGTATTAGCGTAAACACCCGTGCTGCCGGTTTAGCCTGGGCTGATGGTGACATGATCGGTATCTTCATGACAGGTACCAAACAGCCTCTCTCGGCAGATGCAATCAAAGAGGGTGTTGACAATGTTTGCTATCAGTCAAATGGAAGTATAGGCTTTTCACCTGTTTCTGGAGGTAAGACTATTTTCTTCCCGATAGATGGAGATGTGGACTTCTATTCTTACTATCCACAGACCACTGTCAATGACTACAAGGTAGCACTTGATGTAACAGACCAAGGGAAACAAGAAGCTATCGACTTCATGTATGCCAAGACTGAAGGCTGCAACAAAGCTACGCCACAGGTATTCTTGAAGTTCTACCATAAGTTAAGCAATCTTATTTTGGATGTTCAACCAGGTAACGGTCTCACGCAAGAAGACCTTAAGAATATGACTGTGACAGTGAAAGGTCAGAATACCAAAGCCACTTTCAATCTTGTGGATGGAACTATCTCTGGTGAAGAAAATCCTGCGGACATCACGATGAAAACTACCGAAGCTGGCAAGCTGTATATGATACTCCCGTATTTCAGACCGATGGAGTGCGTTTTTCAAGCAAGGAAGAGC
>UREH01000104.1 GCA_900546835.1 uncultured Porphyromonadaceae bacterium | reverse complement strand
AGCCGAGCCGGTGAGCACGTTGTTGCGCAGGCCGATGATACCGCGCGAGGGAATCTGGAACTCCATATGCACTCGGTCGGCCTGGGAGGACATGGAGAGCATCTCGCCCTTGCGGCGTGTAACGAGGTCGATCATCTTCGAGGCGTACTCCTCTGTGACGTTGATGGTGAGCATCTCGACAGGTTCGCACTTCACGCCGTCGATCTCCTTGACGATAACCTGCGGCTGGCCAACCTGGAGCTCGTAGCCCTCGCGGCGCATGGTCTCGATCAGCACCGAGAGATGGAGCACGCCGCGTCCGAATACGTTCCAGGCGTCCTCTCGCTCTGTGCGCTCCACGCGCAGGGCGAGGTTTTTGTCGAGCTCGCGGGTGAGGCGGTCCTGGATATGGCGCGAGGTTACGTATTTGCCGTCCTTCCCGAAGAAGGGAGAGTCGTTGATGGTAAAGGTCATCGACATTGTGGGCTCGTCGATGGCGATGCGCGGCAGGGGCTCGGGATTGTCGACGGTGGTCACCGTATCGCCAATCTCGAAATTGTCGAGGCCCACGATGGCGCAGATATCGCCCGAAGCGACCTCGCTTACTTTCTTACGGCCCATTCCTTCGAATGTGTGGAGCTCTTTTACGCGCTGGCGCACCACGGAACCGTCGCGCTTGCACAGACCAATCTCCATCCCCTCGCGGATGGTGCCGCGGTGAACGCGTCCTACGGCAATACGACCCACATAGTTGGAGTAGTCGAGCGACGTGATGAGCATCTGGGGCTCGCCCTCGTAGGTGGTGGGAGCGGGGATGTGTTCGAGGATTGTATCGAGAAGTGGGGTGATATTGTCGGTGGGTTTGCTCCAGTCGGTGCTCATCCATCCGTTTTTGGCCGAGCCGTAGATGGTGGGGAAGTCGAGCTGGTCCTCGGTAGCGTCGAGGTTGAACATCAGGTCGAACACCATTTCCTGCACCTCGTCGGGGCGGCAGTTGGGCTTGTCGACCTTGTTGATTACCACTACGGGCTTCAGGCCCATCTGGATGGCTTTCTGGAGCACGAAACGCGTCTGGGGCATCGGGCCCTCGAAGGCGTCGACCAGCAGCAGACAGCCGTCGGCCATATTGAGCACGCGCTCCACCTCGCCGCCGAAGTCGGCGTGGCCCGGAGTGTCTATGATATTGATTTTGGTGTCTTTGTAGTTGATGGAAACGTTCTTCGAGAGAATCGTTATGCCGCGCTCGCGCTCGAGGTCGTTGTTGTCGAGAATGAGTTCGCCGGCGTTCTGGTTTTCGCGGAAAAGATTTCCGGCGAGCAGCATTTTATCGACCAGCGTGGTCTTGCCGTGGTCCACGTGGGCTATGATGGCGATGTTACGGATGTTCTGCATGTTGACTTACTTCAGAATTTCAACCTGCAAAGGTAATAATTTTTTGCCGAATGCGAAAGCCGGATATAAAAACGCCCCCGACCCACGGTCGGAGGCGTTCGAAATAAGATAAAGGATATTGGATATCAGCTGTATGCTGTTGATGAGTCATTATGTCGCGTCCCAATCAGTCGATGGGTTCGTCGGCAGGGTACCCTCCCATCTCGCGGATGGCGTTTTTCAGCATTGTATACTGCTCGAAGAGGTTGTTGACGGGCACCTCATCCTGCGTGTAGTCGTGCATCGGGCTCTTGAGGAAGAAGCTGAGGAAGCGCTGGATGCCGTAGCGGCCCTTGCGTGCGGCCAGGTCGCTGAGCAATACGAGGTCGAGGCAGAGCGGAGCGGCCAGAATGGAGTCGCGGCAGAGGAAGTTGATCTTTATCTGCATGGGGTAACCCATCCAGCCGAAGATGTCGATGTTGTCCCAGCCCTCTTTGTTGTCGTTGCGGGGGGGATAGTAGTTGATGCGCACCTTATGGTAGTAGTCGGTGTAGAGGTCGGGCTGCTTCTCGGGCACGAGAATCGACTCGAGGGTGGAGAGCTTCGATACCTCCTTGGTGCGGAAGTTGTCGGGCTCGTCGAGCACGAGGCCGTCGCGGTTGCCCAGAATGTTGGTGGAGAACCATCCGGCCAGGCCGAGGCAGCGTGTGCCGATGATGGGGGCGAAGCCCGATTTTACGAGGGTCTGCCCCGTCTTGAAGTCCTTGCCGGCGATGGGCATGCGTGTCTTCTCTGCAAGCTCCCACATGGCGGGGATGTCGACGGTGGTGTTGGGCGCTCCCATTATGAAGGGGCAGCCTTCGGAGAGGGCGGCGTAGGCGTAGCACATCGAGGGGGCGATGCGCGCGCGGTCGTCGGCTTTCATCGCCTTTTCGAGCTGGTCGAGGGTGTAGTGGACCTCCTTGTCGACGGGCACGTAGACTTCGGTCGAAGCGGCCCAGAGCACTACCACGCGGTCCACGCCGGTGCGCTTCTTGAAGTCGCGGATGTCCTGGCGGATTTGCTCGGTCATGTCCCAGCGCGAGGTGCAGGTCTTCACGTTGTCGCCGTCGAGACGCTTGGCGTAGTTATGATCGAAAGCGGCTTTCATGGGCACGATTTTCTCTAGCTCATCCTTTACGGGAAGTATGTCCTTGGCTTTGAGCACTTCGCAGTTTACTGCCGACTCGAAAGCGTTGGCGGAGTAGACGTCCCATGCGCCGAATACGATGTCGTTCAGGTCGGCGAGGGGGACGATCTGGTTGTATTTAAGGTATTTCTTGTCGGCGCCTTCGCCTACGCGCATCACGTCGTACTGCGTCATCGACCCTACGGGCTTTGCGAGACCTTTGCGGGTCATCAGTACGCCTGTTATGAATGTGCTTGATACGGCGCCGAGGCCGACCACGAGGACGCCGAGTTTACCTTCGGCTTTGAGAATTTTTTCCATGTGTTTTTAGTTGTGTGTGGTGTTTTTGGGTTAATTCGGGAGGGAGAGATGCGTGTGCGACTGGTGTGTTGCGATAACGGCGTCAAAGGTACGGGCTAAGATTGGAATGTAAAAATTTTTTAAGCGTAAAATATGTTGAAATTTGCAAAAGAGGCTCAAATTACGGCGAAATTAGTTAAAATAAGTATAGCGAGCCTGCTGTTGGTGATAATTAGTTAATAAATGCAAATAAGGCTAATGGGCGAATAAGATTGATAGGGCTGAGAGGGGAGAGGAGGTGTAAAGGGTCGGGAATCAGAGATCGCGGGCTTTGGCAGCGGCGAGAACGGCCTTGGCAATGGCTTTTGCGGCTGCCGGCCTGCAGGGCGCGAAGCTGGGCCAGTCGTTGAAGTCGATGATGTGCAGCCGGGCGGAGGCATCCTGGATGCATTCGCCGCCGTAGACCATCAGATTCAGTTCACGTGCCCCCCGGGCGCAGATCTCCTTGAGTGTTCGCTCTACGTCGATGTTTTCCGGAAGCGATGGCTCTGAGGCGTCGAAGGGTTCGTATGGACGGAACCAGTGGAAGAAATCCGTGTCGGCAACGCCATAGAATTTTACGAGCTGTCCCGGCAGGTGGCGGGTAATCACTGCGCGGCGGAATCCGCGCAGGAAATACTCCTGCAGTACGTTCTGGGCTTCCTCGGGTGTGCGCACATAGCTTACGTCCTCGGCGTGCTGCGAATGGAAGTCGGCACGTTTTATCCAGCACTGGCCCATGCCGGCCTCGCGCAGACGGCGCTCTACGGCCTCGTTGGTATCTACAATAATACTTTCCGGATAGGGAAGGCCGGAACCGATCAGTATGCGGGCCTGGCGCTCGCGGATGCAGTTCTCGATTCCATGGCCCGAGTTGATTACGAGTCGTCCCTCCGATTCAAGCCGTTGCAGTTTATCTATCGAGGTCCGCTCGCGACACATGTTTATAATCACCGGCTCATCGATTCTGCTTGCCACAAACTGTTCTTCGGAATAGATGTGTACTTCGCAGCCGCGCTTGCGCAGTTGGTCGGCCACAGTGTTGAGAATTGTGGCGTCGTTGCCGATATGGTTGGGCGAATAAACTCCGGAACGCATCACCGCGGCGATTTTATATGACGGCATAAGGCAAAATAGAATGAGTAAACAGTTTCGATGAGTGTAAAGATAGGTGAATTCGGGGAAACTGGCAAGTAAAAAAGCAGAAGCGCGGGCTGACTTCAGGAAATTCTGGAGAAGTCGACCTGTCGGGGGAAGCGGAGCGAGACTTCGCGGGCGAGTGGCAGGGAAGGTGGGGAGGAGAGAGTGGGGTCTGCATCGAGTATCTCCGATGCGGCATTTCGGGCGAGCTGCACGAGCTGGCCGTCGGAGGCGAGGCTGGCAATCCGGAGGTTGAAGGGGATTCCGCTCTGCATTGTGCCCTCGATGTCGCCGGGGCCGCGCATCTTCATGTCGGCCTCGGCTATTACGAAGCCGTCGGTGGTGGCGGTCATCAGTTCAAGGCGTTTGCGGGTCTCGGTGGCGATTTTTCTCTTCGACATGAGTACGCAGTAGCTCTGGTCGGCACCGCGGCCCACGCGCCCGCGAAGCTGGTGGAGCTGCGACAGGCCGAAGCGCTCGGCGTTCTCTATGAGCATCATCGAGGCGTTGGGCACGTTGACTCCGACCTCAATCACGGTGGTTGCCACGAGAATGTCGGCTTCGTGCGAGGCGAAAAGCTGCATCTGGAAATCTTTCTCGGTGGGTTTCATGCGGCCGTGCACGTAGGCCACGCGATAGTGTGGAAACGTGTCGCGAATCAGTTCATATCCCTCCTCAAGGCTGCGGAGGTCGAGTTTTTCGTTCTCCTGGATGAGGGGATAGACGATATAGGCTTGCCTCCCTTTTGCCAGCTCACGGCCTATGGCACTGTATACGCTGAAACGCTGGTCGTCGTAGCGCAGCAGGGTGGTCACGGGTTTGCGGCCCGGCGGCAGTTCGTCGATTACGGATACGTCGAGATCGCCGTAGACGGTCATCGCTAGAGTGCGCGGAATCGGGGTGGCGGTCATCACCAGCACATGGGGCGCGATTGGATTTTTGCTCCAGAGGCGTGCGCGCTGCATCACTCCGAAGCGGTGCTGCTCGTCGATGACTACCATGCCGAGATTGCGGAACTGCACGGAGTCTTCGATCAGCGCATGGGTACCGATGAGTATGTGCAGCGAGCCGTCGGCGAGCATAGCCAGAATGTTGTCGCGCTCTTTTTTACGCGTGGAGCCCGTGAGTAGGCGAACGTTTATGCCTATCGGAGCGGCCAGCGCGCGTAGCGATTCGTAATGCTGGGTGGCAAGAATCTCGGTTGGAGCCATCAGGCAGGCCTGACAGCCGTTGTCGAGCGCCATCAGCATGGCCATGAGGGCCACTATAGTCTTGCCCGAGCCGACGTCGCCCTGCACGAGACGGTTCATCTGGCGTCCGGTGTCGACGTCGGCGCGTATCTCGCGGATTACGCGTTTCTGGGCGCCTGTGAGCGGGAAGGGGAGAATCTGGGAATAGAAATCGTTGAAAAACTTGCCGATACGCGGAAAGCGGAATCCCATCAGTTCCTGCTTGCGCCGCATGGCATAGCGGCGTATGTTGAGCTGGAGGAAAAAGAGTTCCTCGAATTTCAGGCGCTCGCGTGCGCGCTGGAGTTCAGCGTGGCCCGAAGGGTTGTGGACCGTGTGAATCGCCTGCGCCGCTCCCATCAGATTGTAGCGGCTGCGGAGGTTTTCAGGCAGAGTCTCGGCGATGTCGGGGAAGGCTTTCAGCGCATTCTGAACCCAGTTGAACATCGTGCGTGTGGAGATTCCTCTGTTGCGCAGCTTTTCGGTGAGCGGATATACGCCGCGCAGCCCCTGAGATGCTCCGGCCGACTCCGGCGCGTCGACTTCGGGGTGAACCATACTCCAGCGGTGGTTGAAAAGTTGCGGCCGGCCGAAGAGCACGTATTCCGTTGCCGTATGGTAGGCCTCGCGGATATATCTGATGCGCTGGAACCACACAACTTCCATCGTGGCCGAGCCGTCGGTGAAGAGGCCGATTAGGCGCATGCGTGCCCCTTCGCCCTGCGTGGAGAAACTGACGAAGCGGCCGCGCACCTGCACGGCCGCCTGCATCTCCCCTTCGAAATCGGCGATGCGGTAAATCTGCGAGCGGTCCACATAGTGGGTGGGAAAATGATGCAGAAGGTCGTAGACGCTCGCCAGGCCAAGTTCCTCCTTGAGGAGCTTGGCCTTGGCGGGTCCGATGCCTTTTACATACATCAGGTTTATGTCGCGGGAATCGCGCATGCCGGCAGACCTAGTGATTACCTATATATTAATGTGTACGGGAATCATGGGATGGTGGGTCAGCGTCCGATGCAGCTGTATTCGAGTCCCTGGGCCTCCATGTCGGCGGGGTCGTAGATGTTGCGGCCGTCGATTACGAGCGGACGCTTCATGGAGCGGATGATTACGCCCCACGATGGGAGTCGGAACTGCTTCCACTCGGTGAGCATCAGCAGGGCGTCGGCATCAAGGACGCAGTCGTACATGTCCGTGGCATACTCCACGGCGTCGCCCACGCGGCGTCGGCATTCGTCCATCGCCACGGGGTCGAACACGCGCACGGTGGCACCGGCCTCGGTGAGCAAGCGCATGGTGACGAGCGATGTCGCCTCGCGCATGTCGTCGGTCTCGGGCTTGAAGGCGAGACCCCAGATGGCGATTCTCTTCCCTTTGAGAGCCTCGACTCCCCCCAGATGGCGCACGAGCTTTTCGAAGACGATGGATTTCTGGCGGTCGTTGACCTCCTCGACGGCCGAGAGTACGCGCATTTTGTAGCCGCTTTTTTCGGCGGTCTTGATCAGAGCCTTGACGTCCTTGGGGAAGCAGCTGCCGCCGTAGCCGCAGCCGGGATAGAGGAATTTCGAACCGATACGCGAGTCGGATCCGATGCCCTTGCGCACCATGTTGACGTCGGCGCCCACGAGTTCGCAGAGGTTGGCGATGTCGTTCATGAACGATATGCGGGTTGCGAGCATCGAGTTGGCGGCGTATTTTATCATCTCAGCCGAGGGGATGTCGGTGAAGATTACGCGGAAGTTATTGAGCAGGAAGGGGCGGTACAGGCGGCTCATCAGTTCGCGGGCGCGGTCGCTCTCCACTCCCACAACCACGCGGTCGGGACTCATGAAGTCCTTGATGGCCGCGCCCTCTTTGAGGAATTCGGGGTTGGAGGCCACGTCGAAGGGCACTTCGGCGCCGCGCTTTGCAAGCTCCTCGGCTACGGCGGCCTTTACCTTGGCGGCTGTGCCGACCGGTACGGTGGATTTCGTAACGAGCAGAGTGTACTTGTTGATATTGCGGCCGAATGTGCGCGCCACTTCAAGCACATACTTCAGGTCGGCGCTTCCGTCTTCGTCGGGAGGAGTACCTACGGCACTGAAAACCACTTCCACGTCGTCGATCACCTCGGCCAGGTCGGTCGAAAAGTTAAGGCGACCCTCGCGGTGGTTGCGGAGCACCATCTCGTCGAGGCCGGGCTCATAGATGGGTACCTCTCCGCGCTTCAGCCGAGCGATTTTTTCTTTGTCAATGTCGACGCAGGTTACGTTTACGCCCATCTCGGCGAAGCATGTGCCGGATACCAGTCCGACATAGCCGGTTCCTACAATTGCGATATTCATCTGATGGAAATTTTACGTTCTTTCGGTTGGTTTGCAGTTGCAAAGGTACGTAAAACCCGCGATTTTTGCGTAACTTTGCAGTCCGACAACGAAAAATTTACAAATATAACATAGCATACGATATAGCATCATGGCATTGCAATGCGGAATTGTCGGACTTCCCAACGTGGGCAAGTCGACACTGTTCAACTGCCTTTCCAACGCGAAGGCGCAGTCGGCCAATTTCCCTTTCTGTACGATAGAACCCAATGTGGGCGTGATTACCGTGCCCGACGAACGTCTTAACCGCCTGGTCGAGATGTGCCAGCCGCGCAGCGTCGTTCCAGCTACTGTCGAGATTGTCGACATAGCGGGCTTGGTGAAGGGCGCGAGCAAAGGCGAGGGGCTGGGCAATAAGTTTCTGGCAAATATCCGCGAGACGGATGCCATAATCCACGTGCTCCGCTGCTTCGACGACGACAACATCACCCACGTCGACGGCACCGTCGATCCCGTGCGCGACAAGGAGATAATAGACTACGAGCTCCAGCTCAAGGACCTGGAGACCATCGAGGGTCGCATCGCCCGCACTCAGAAGCAGGCTCAGACAGGGGGCGACAAAGTGGCCAAAATGCAATATGAGGTGCTCCTGTCTCTTATACACATCTGACGCTG
>UREH01000103.1 GCA_900546835.1 uncultured Porphyromonadaceae bacterium | reverse complement strand
TCTCTATCAGGATCTCTCTCGGCTGATAGGCGAGCAGGCCGTGGCCATGCTACCCTCGGCCTACAAACGCGATATAAAATACGGCCGGGTCGACCCTCCATCGCAGATCATGCGCATCGAGACGCTCAACCGCCTGGGCGACCCCGCCGACAAGGCGTTGCGTGCCGTAGTCACCTACCCCGAGGCCATCGCCGAGAAGGTGGCCCGCAAGGCCGACCTTTCGGCCCATACGCTCAGGCTCGCCGCAGGCGGGGGAATCAATCTCGACGACACCCGCAAATGGCTTATCGACAACGGATTCGGCCAAGTAGACTACGTCTACGAACCGGGCCATTTCGCCATCCGCGGCTCTATAATCGACATATTCGGCTATTCTTCGGAACTTCCATACCGCGTCGACCTCTTCGGCGATGAAATCGAGTCGATCCGCACATTCAACATCGAGACCCAGCTCTCCGAGCGCAAACTCGACAGCATCTCTGTGACGGCCAACGTGGCTACCGACAGCGACTCCGCCGGAGAAAGCCTGCTCGACTTCGTGGCATCCGACACGCTGCTGTGCGTTCGTTCCGAGCAATTCGCCCTCGGGCGCATCGACGCCGTATGCAGCGAAACCTTCAGCACTTCCTCGATGCTCGCCGACGAAGGCGACGCCAACGCGCTGAAAAATCTCGTAGACCCCGGGCGCTTTCACGCCCGATGGGAGACTTTCTCGAAAATACATTTCTCGGGCGTGAAAGCACCCGACGCCGAGATTTCCGACGAACCCCAGCCACAAAACTCCACCGCCGCTCCGGTCGCAAAGCTCGTCACGGCGCGCGGCACAGCCACACTCGACTTCGGCTGCACTCCCCAGGGCCTCTACCACAAAAATTTCGACCTTATCTCGGCCTCGTTCACCCATCTGCTCGAACAGGGCTACAGACTCTACATACTCAGCGACAGCGAGAAACAGATTGAGCGCCTGCGCGCCATATTCGCCGAGCGCGGCGATAAAATTCCCTTCACACCGGTGCTCTCCACCCTCCACGAGGGGTTTGTGGACCATGCCGTCCGCGCCTGCTTCTTCACCGACCACCAGATTTTCGACCGCTTCCACAAATATACCCTCAAGGGGGAGCGCGCCCGCTCGGGTAAGCTCGCCCTCTCGCTCAAGGAGCTGCAGTCGATTGAGCCGGGCGACTTCATCGTGCACGTAGACCACGGCGTAGGCCGTTTCGGCGGTTTGCTGCGTACGCAGGTCAACGGATCCACCCAGGAGATGATCAAGCTCGTCTACAAAAACAACGACTGCATCTTCGTGTCGATCCACTCGCTCCACAAACTCGCCAAATACCGCGGTAAAGAGGGGGTTGAGCCGACCGTCAACAAACTCGGTTCCGGTGCATGGAACCGCCTGAAAGAGAAGACTAAAAGCAAGCTCAAGGATATCGCCCGAGACCTTATCCGCCTCTACGCGGCGCGCAAGGAGGAGAAAGGGTTCAGTTTCTCGCCCGACTCATATCTGCAGCACGAGCTGGAGGCCTCGTTCATCTACGAGGACACACCCGACCAGACCACGGCCACCAACGCCGTGAAACAGGATATGGAGAGCCCGCGCCCCATGGACCGCCTGATCTGCGGCGATGTGGGTTTCGGCAAGACCGAGATAGCTGTGCGTGCGGCCTTCAAGGCCGCCACCGACGGCAAGCAGGTGGCCGTGCTCGTGCCCACCACGGTGCTCGCCTACCAGCATTTCAACACCTTCCGCAGCCGTCTGGCCGACTTCCCCGTGAGGGTGGAATATCTCTCGCGCGCACGCACCGGCAAGCAGGCGAAGCAGATTCTCGCCGACCTCGCAGAAGGAAAGATCGACATACTAATCGGCACCCACCGCATCGTGGGGAAGGACGTGAAGTTCCACGACCTCGGTCTGCTTGTAATCGACGAGGAGCAGAAATTCGGCGTGGCCGTAAAGGAGAAACTCAAACATCTGAAGGTCAACGTCGACACGCTCACCATGAGCGCGACTCCGATTCCGCGAACGCTCCAGTTCTCGCTTATGGGCGCGCGCGACCTCTCGGCCATAACCACTCCGCCGCCAAACCGTTACCCCATCCTGACTTCAGTCAACACCCTCACCGACGACATCCTGGCCGAAGCGCTCAACTTCGAGCTTAGCCGCAACGGTCAGACATTCATAATCAACAACCGCATCGAGGGTCTATACCAGCTCGAGCAGATGGTAAAGCGCGTGGTACCCGACGCACGCACGCTCGTGGCACACGGCCAGCTCCCGCCCGAACAGCTCGAGAAGGCCGTAATCGACTTCGCCAACCACGACTACGACGTGCTCCTGGCCACCACAATCGTAGAGAGCGGCATCGACATGCCCAACGTCAACACCATCATAGTAAACAACGCCCAGAACTTCGGCCTAAGCGAACTGCATCAGCTGCGCGGACGCGTTGGCCGCTCCTCACGCAAGGCGTTCTGCTATCTGATGGTGCCTCCCGGCACTCCGCTCACTCCCGTGGCGCGCCGCCGCCTGCAGGCCATAGAGAGCTTCAGCGACCTCGGCAGCGGCATCCACATAGCCATGCAGGATCTCGACATACGCGGCGCAGGCAATCTGCTCGGCGCTGAGCAGAGCGGCTTCATAGCCGACCTGGGCTACGAGACCTACCAGAAAATTCTTAAGGAAGCCGTAACGGAACTGCGCACCGAGGAATTCTCCGACACGCTGAAGGCCGAGCGCCCCGAAGAGGAGGAATTCGTGGCCGACTGCGCCATCGAGAGCGATATGGAACTGCTCCTCCCTGCCGACTACGTGCCGCAGGAGAGCGAGCGCATCGCCCTCTACCGCGAACTCGACAATATCGACCGCGAGATGGATCTGATGGAGTTCCAGTCGAACCTTATCGACCGCTTCGGCAAGATTCCGCCCGAAACTGCCGAACTTATCCGCGTGCCGCGGCTGCGGCGCCTCGGCCGTCAGCTCGGTATCGAGAAAATCTCGCTCAAACAGGGGCTTATGTACCTCTATTTTGTCGACGAATCGAACAAGGCCTACTATCAGAGCCCGATGTTCGGGCGCCTGATCACCTACCTGCAGCAGAATCCGCTGCGCGTGAAAATCCGCGAGAAGGCTGGCAAGCGCAGCTTCTCGATTGCAAACGTCCCCTCGGTTGAGACGGCTGTCGACATTCTCCAGGAGATTCACGCCCTCCCGGTTAGCTGACAGCCGCCCCAGACTTTCGGGAAATCAATAAAACGGATGGAAATGGTGCGCCGGCCCGTGGCCGTGGCCTATGGCATACTGCGCTCCGGCGGCGATGGCTCCGGCGAGGTATTCCTTGCCGAGCTGGGCAGCCGTGTCGAGGTCGGCGCCCTTTGCCAGATATGCGGCGATGGCCGACGAGAGCGTGCAGCCCGTGCCGTGGGTGTTTTCGGTGTGCACGCGCGGCGACGTGAGGCGCATCGAGCGGCCCGTCTCTGCGTTGTAGAATATATCGGTCAATTCATTGTCTGTCAGATGCCCGGCTTTCAGCATTACCGACACTTTGGAGTCGGTCAGCCGCGAAAGCTCACGGGCAGCGTCCTCCAACTGGTCCTGATGGTCGACCGTCTCGCCCAGCAGCAAAGATGCTTCGGGGAGGTTGGGCGTTATTACACGCGAATAAGGTATCAGCTCGTCGCGCAGTGTGGACACGGCCTCGGGCTGTAAAAGCGCGTCGCCCGAAGTGGCCACCATTACCGGGTCGAGCACGATATTGCGCACAACGGGATAGCTCTGAAGCGTATGGAGCACTGTGCGGATAAGCTCCGAACTGTGGAGCATGCCGATTTTCACGGCGTCAACGCCGAGGTCGTCGATTACGGAGCGTATCTGCCCCTCCACGAATTTCACGGGGATGGGATGTACGCCGTAGACTCCAACGGTATTCTCATCTACGACGGCCACGACGGCCGAGGTGGCGAACACCCCGAGCGCCGAGAAAGTCTTGATGTCGGCCTGCAGGCCGGCGCCCCCCGAGGGGTCGCTGCCGGCGATTGTCAATCCTATTTTATGCTTTTTCATTATCGGTATTGTTTAGCGGTCAGCGAACTGCATGGGAGCCTGCCAGAATGCCTCCTCCATGCGCGAGGCCTGATAGAAAACTTCCGTCATGCGGCGGCGCGTCTCGGCGGGAGCCTCGGCGGCAAGCCGGTCGCAGATATCGATGGCGAGGTTGGTCGAGGCGTCGAACCCCTCGTCGGCATAGGTTCTGATCCAGGCCGCATACGGGTTCCCTTCCATTCGTGCGGCAGCGATGATATGGCGGCCCACCTCGCGGTAAATCCAGAAGCACGGTAGTATGGCGGCACACTCCACGGCGACATCCTCAAGCGCCTGAGCTTTGAACAGGGATGTGTAGTGCAGGCAGGTGTCCGACATTTGGTCGGGCGTACCGTCGACAAAGAGGGCGTGGAGGCTCTTTTCGACCATCACGCCGTCGCGGGCGAACCGCAGAAAGGTGTCCATCAGTTCGGGCGACGGCACGCGCGAGGCGATGTGGGCCAACACGCGCGAGTACTCGTTGAGGTAGAGAGCATCCTGGCCGATATAGTGGTTGAAGCAAGCGCGCGGGAGCGTTCCCTCGGCAAGCCGCTGAAGGAACGGCAGTTGCAGTATCCGCTCATAGACGGGGAGCGACCGGGTCCACGCCTCTTGGCTCCAGGATTGTTCAGAAGTGGTTGACATTGGGAAAGTTGTTGTAATATTGAGGTTTAGAAGGAATTTTAGAAATCAATAATTTCGGAGCGAAGCGAAAGCAGGTCAAGGAAGAAGAGGCGCCCCGCCAGCGGCTCGCCGCAGCCGGTGATCACCTTGATGGCCTCGCAGGCTTGAATGGCTCCTATCGTGCCAGGCACGGCGCCAAGCACACCCATGGTTGGCTGTGGGCGGCCCATCAGTTCCTCCCGGTCGGGGAAAAGGTCGGTGAGGCGGCGCGCACGCGGCGGCTGATTCATCACTCCCACCTGGCCGCAGAATTCCCCTATCGCTCCAAAAACCCACGGGCGACCGGCTTCCGCACAGGTATCGTCGATCAGAAAGCGCGTGGTAAAATTGTCGGTGCAGTCCACCACCATATCGCAGTCCGCCACAAGCCGAGCAGCGTTTTCAGACGTAAATCCCTCGGGAACAGCCGTGAAGTCGATTTCGCTGTTGAGCTCGCGGAGACGCCGGAGGGTGCATTCAGCCTTCGGCTTGCCGAGGTCGGCCTCAGCATAGAGTGTCTGCCGCTGGAGATTGCTGAGGCTCACGGTGTCGGGGTCGCAGAGCGCGATATGCCCCACACCGGCTCCTGCAAGGTAGGTGGCCACCGGCGCACCCAGGCCGCCGAGCCCCACAATGAGCACGCGGGCGCCCCGGAGGCGCTCCTGCCCCGCCGGACCTATCTCCGGGAGCATGGTTTGACGCGAATAGCGGCCTTTCGGCGATATTTCGTGGCTCGACGTCATAATATCAAGAGTTTAACAGGTTATGGCGGCTCAGTCGAAAATACGGTCCCAGTCTTTCCATACCGGTTCGCGACCGAGGGCGCGGAGGTCGGCGGCTATGGCGGCCGGACTCGTCGGGTCGCTGATGGCAAACTGCTCGAGCGAGTCGGGATATGTGGCGTAGCCTCCAGGGTCGGTCTTCGACCCGGCGCTCATTGTTGTCACGCCGAGCGTAGCCATGTTGTTGCGGAAAGCGTGGTTTTCGCGGGTGGAGTAGGAGATGTCAACATCGGGATCGAAGATGCGGAAGGCGAAGGTGAGCTGTGCCAGCTCTCGGTCGGACATCACGACGTTGGGCTGGAAGCCCGATTCCGACGGCCGCATGCGCGGAAAGTTTACGGAATATTTTGTCTTCCAGTAGTTTTTGCGCAGATAAAGCAGATGGCGTGCCATCATGGTTACGTCGGTGCGCCAGTCCTCCAGACCGATGAGCACTCCCATTCCGATTTTGTGGACGCCGGCCATCCCCATGCGGTCGAAGCCGTCGCAACGCCATTCGAACTTCGACTTCATCCCGGCGGGATGATACAACTTGTAGCGGGCTCGGTTGTAGGTCTCCTGGAAGCAGATTACCCCGTTGAGGCCGGAATGCGTAAGCCGCTCATAATCTTCGGCCGAAAGCGGCATCACCTCGATGGTGAGGTTGCTGAAATAGGGGCGACACACCTGTAGCGCCTTCTCTATGTAGTCGGTTCCGGCGGCGAGCGGATTCTCGCCGGTCACGATAAGCAGATTCTCAAACGGCCCCATGGCCTTGATGGCCTTGCACTCGGCCTCGATCTGCTCGGGTGTGAGGATTACGCGCGGAATCTTGTTGTGGCGGTTAAAACCGCAGTATACACAGGAGTTTGTGCAGGAATTGGTTATGTACATCGGGATGAAAATCGACACCGTCTTGCCGAAGCGTTGTTCGGTTATGGCGCGGCTGCGACGCGCCATCTGTTCGATATACGGTGAGGCTGCAGGCGAGATCAGCGCCATGAAATCGGTGTCGCTCAGGCGCTCCTTGGCCAAGGCACGCTCCACGTCGGCAGCCGTCATGGCCTGGATGCGGGCGGTGGTTTCATCCCAGTCGTAATGTTTAGCTAAATAGTCGGAAAACATTTATGCTTTTTATATCAAATCTATCTGAGAATCAGTCGAGAAACGAAGTGAGAGGAGATGTGGCCTCGCCGTAGGAGCCTACGGCGCCGAGTCCGGCCTCGAAAGCCTCACGGCCGGCCACGGTGGCGTCGGCAAATGCACGGGCCATGCGCACGGGGTCGCCGGCTACGGCGATCGCTGTATTCACCAGCACGGCATCGGCGCCGAGTTCCATCGCTTCGGCAGCATGGGAGGGGGCGCCGAGCCCGGCGTCGACCACCACAGGCACGCGGCTCTGCTCGATGATGATTTTCAGCAGGTCGCGGGTCACCAGTCCCTTATTCGAGCCGATGGGGGCGGCAAGCGGCATCACGGCGGCTGAACCAACCTCCTCGAGACGCTTGCAGAGCACTGGGTCGGCCTGGATGTAGGGGAGTACCACGAAACCCATCTTGGCGAGCTTTTCAGTGGCGAGCAGTGTCTCCACGGGGTCGGGAAGCAGATATTTCGGGTCGGGGTGGATTTCAAGTTTTATGAAGTTGGTGCCAAATGCCTCGCGGGCCAGCTGGGCGGCCAGCACGGCCTCGTCGGCGTTGCGCACGCCCGAGGTATTGGGAAGCAGCTGTAGGCCTTCGGCCACCACGTGGCGCAGCATATCGTCCTCGCGGTTGTCCATATCGATGCGCTTCATGGCCACGGTGACCATCTGCGAACCCGAGGCCTTGATGGCACGGGCCATAAGCTCGTTGCTGCGGAATTTTCCGGTGCCTACGAACAGGCGCGAGGTAAATTCCTTACCTCCTATTATAAGTTTTTCCATTGTTCGGGGTTATGTAGGTTATTGTTTATCAGATTGATTATTTCGCGGGTTGTTGCCACCGGGTCCGGACTGCCGAGTATCGTGGAACTGATGGCCACGCCGCTGACTCCGGTGCGGAGTATCGCGGGGATGTCGGCCGGGCCGATTCCACCGATGGCCACCACAGGGATGCGGATGCCGTTTCTGCGGCACTCTCCCATAATATTATCATAGCCCTCGAGGCCGAGCGTGGGAGCGAGGTTCTTTTTGGTCGACGTGAAGCGGTAGGGACCCACCCCGGCATAGTCGGCTCCGGCGCGGGCGGCTTCGAGGAGAGTCCCGAACGTGTTGGCCGTTGCGCCGATGATTTTCGCCGGACCGAGGATTCGCCGTGCGTCGGCCACGGGCATATCGTTCTGCCCCAGATGCACGCCGTCGGCGTGGAGCTTTTCTACAAGCTCCACGTGGTCGTCGACAATGAATGTGGCACTATAGTCGCGGCAGAGCGCCGCGATACGGCTCCCTTCGTCGAGAAGCGTTTCGGTGTCGGCCTCCTTGTGGCGCAGCTGAATCCAGCGGCAGCCGCCTTCAAGGGCCAGGCGCGCACCCTCCACCACATCAAGCGCCTCCGTAGGGTGCGTGATAAGCTGCAGGGCAAAATGCTCCGGGGCGATTTGCCGTCGCCATGCGTCGGTCAGTAGCGCCGCGCCGCCGAATCCGGTGCCTGCGATGCGCGGCAGCATTTCGCGCGTCACGCCCCCGAGAGCAAATATTTTCTCCGAGGCCACGGCGGCCAGTTCGTCGAAACTGTAGGCGGGTTGGTAGCCGGGCTTTGACATCGACGGCGCCACGGGGCTGAGCAGGACGTAGTCGGCCGCCTTGGCGGCTTCCACCGCCTCGGCGGGTGAATGCGCCCCGCGGCTTACTATCCCGGTAAACCCTTCGGGCACAGCCATGCAGCGGCCGTTAAGCTGCACGCCGCCTACTTCCAGCCGAGCAGCGAGCGCCTGATGGTCGTGGAGTGTCAGCCTTTGGC
>UREH01000102.1 GCA_900546835.1 uncultured Porphyromonadaceae bacterium | reverse complement strand
AACCGACTGGTAGGAACGCACTGTGGCGGTGGTATCGGAATCAACCGGTGAGGCTGCGGCCAACCCGGCGATTAGTAAGGCGACGAGCGAAGCGATGAATCTCATTTGGCGGTGGACGTTTGGCTGAGTAATATTTCTTTTTGTTGTGGAAACCGAATAAATGGCTTACCTTTGTCGTCGTGGTTGAAGAAAAAGTTTAAACAACTTCAAGATCTTCCGTAGCCGAGGCGAGGGAAGCATTCATCCGTTTTCAACGTGCAAACATACTCAAAATTTTTGTAATCATGCAACAAAACTTCCAACAGCAGGGGGCTCCGATGCAGAACCCCATGCCTCAGCGTCCGTATATCGGATTCGGCGAGGCCATTCAGATCTGTCTTAACAAGTATGCCGATTTCAAGGGCCGCGCAAGCCGTGCGGAGTACTGGTGGTTTATCCTCTTCATATTTATTGTAGGATGTTTCCAGGGAATTCTCAACCGTTTCGGTATGGTCGGTCAGATTATCTCCGGTCTGATAAGCCTGGCATTCATTGTTCCCCAGCTTGCCGTTTGCTGGCGCCGTATGCACGACATAGGCAAGGGTGGCGGCTGGTGGTTCATCTGCTTCATCCCCGTTGTAGGCTGGATTCTGTGGATTGTATGGTGCTGTCAGCCCTCCGAGCAGTATCCCAACCGTTTCGGCGATGTTCCTGCCTGATAATCGGACAACGGCATAATACTTTTTCAGCCCTGTGGCACCGGCGTCGATGGCCGGTTCCATAGGGCTGAATTATTTTCTGTTTTACAATGTGAAGGCAACTTCCTTGAAGAAATAGGCTTCGGGCCGGTCGGCGACTACGCGCCTGAGCAGCAGGCGTCCGTCGGGCTCTATCCCCTCGATGGTAGCTTCGAACGCCGTGCCGTCGGGAAGGGCGAAGGGGTGGGGCTTGCCGTCGTTGCGCCAGAGCTTGTGCTTGAATTCGGTGTGGATTGCCGTTGGGTCGGGAGCCGCAAGCCGGGTGGTCACTTCGTTGCAGATCTCCATAAGCAACCCCGCGAGCGGATAATCATGGCAGGCGAGCTGGGCGAGCGACACCGGATTGGGAGCGTCGCTTACGAATTCTGTCTGGTTTACATTTAGCCCCACACCGGCTATTGTCTGGCTGATTGTATTCCCCTGGAGTGTGTGCTCGATAAGGATGCCTGCTATCTTGCGGTCGTCCACATAGATGTCGTTAGGCCATTTTACCGCCACGCGGTTGGAGTCTACGGCCTCGGCAAGTGCACGCTCCACGGTTCCGGCGACGGCCAGAGCCACTATCTCGGAAATCATGAACTGATGGTCGGGAGCAACCTCCGTAGGCTGGAGATATAGCGAGAAAGTGAGGTTCTTGCCCGGCTCGGACTCCCAATGGCAGCCGCGCTGGCCGCGTCCTGAGGTCTGGTGGTGGGTCACCACTACGTCGCCGTGGAGCAGTTGGGCGGCGTTTTCCTTAGCCCACGTGTTGGTAGAAGCTACGCTTTCGAGTTCCTTTATCATCTTTCAGCTTCTTTTTGTGGTTTCGCTCTGCGTCTGAACGTTATTCGGGCTTCTCGATGGTGAGCGTCCGCGATTCGTCAGGATTTACGGTGATGTGCACCTTCACGGTATCGTCTGGCAGGAGGGCCTCGATGCGTTCGGGCCATTCGAGCAGGCATAGCGCTCCGGAGTCGAAATAATCCTCCACGCCGATTTCGAGGGCGTCGTCGATATTCTCCAGCCGGTAGAGATCGAAGTGGTAGATCAGTTCGGCGGTGGTGTCCGAACGGTATTCGTTGATTATCGAGAACGATGGTGAGTTGGCCAGGTCGTCCTCCACGCCCAAGGCGCGGCATAGCTCGCCTATGAAAGTTGTTTTCCCGGCGCCCATCTCGCCGTAGAAGGCGTAGACGGTCTCGTCGCCCATCTGTGCGGCGAATTCTTTGGCTGCCTCAGGCAGCGCCTCGCGGTTGGGTATTTCTATCTTCATGATCGGTTAGGTTTTTGTTGTCCTGTAGGGGTTATTCTTTCGGCGTGAGCACTACCAGCGGCACTATCATCTCTTCGAGCGAGATGCCGCCGTGCTGGAAGGTATCAGTGTAATACTGCACGTAGTAGTTGTAGTTGTTGGGGTAGGCGAAGAAATCGTTGTTGCCCGCGAAGATGTAGGTCGAACTCACGTTGGGCGAGGGGAGGCCGAATTCCTGGGGTTTCTTGATTTCATACACCTGCCGGTTGTTGTAGGCCAGGTTCTTCCCCACTTTGTAGCGGAGGTTGGTGTTGGTGTTTTTGTCGCCCACAACTTTCAGCGGGTTGTCCACGCGGATGGTGCCGTGGTCGGTGGTCACAATCACTTTCGCGCCGCTTTCGGCTATTCGTCTGAAAATCTCGAGCGCGGACGAGTGGCGGAACCACGATTCGGCCAGCGATCGATAGGCGGCATCGGTGCCTGCCAGCTCGCGTATCATGCGGCTCTCGGTGCGGGCATGGCTGAGCATGTCGATGAAGTTCAGCACAATCACGTTCAGCTGGTTGCCGCAAAGGTTGCGGAAGTCGCGCAGCAGTTTCTCTCCTCCGGCTGAATCGTTGATTTTGTGGTAGCTGAATCTGCATTGGCGGCGGAACCGCTCGAAGTGGGTCTGTACCAGCTCGCTCTCGTTGAGATTTTTCCCCTCCTCCTCGTCTTCGTCGACCCATAGATGGGGGAAGAGCCGGGCGATGTCGATAGGCATCAGGCCCGAGAAGATAGCGTTGCGGGCATATTGCGTGGCCGTGGGAAGGATTGAACTGTAGAGGCTTTCCGAGAAGGTGAAATACTCGGCCAGCAGTGGCTTTATCGTTAGCCAGAGGTCGAGGCGGAAGTTGTCGATCAGGATGAAAAACACCTTTTCGCCCTGCTCTACAAGCGGAAACACCGTGTTGCGGAATATTTCCGGACTGAGCATGGGCCGCTCCTCGCCATCGGGATATGGTTTGCCCGACGAGAGTGTGGAGGGGAGGGCTGCTATCCAGTCGGCGTAGTTGCGCTTCACGAATTTATAAAAGGCGTTGTCGGCCTCGGCCTTCTGCATGCGCAGCATGTCGGCCATAGCGCTGTCGGCCGATGCCAGACGCATCTCCCAGCCCACCAGACGCTCATATAGGGCATAGTAGTCGCCGATGGTGCGTGCGTCGTTGATCTGCATGCCGATTGATGCGAATTCCTGCTGATAGTTTGTGGTAGCCGTCTGGCTCACGAGTTTGTCGCTGTGCAGGTTCTTCTTGATCGACATCAGTATCTGGTTGGGATTCACGGGCTTGATCAGGTAGTCGGCAATGTTGTTGCCTACAGCCTGGTCCATGAGGTTCTCCTCCTCGCTCTTGGTGATCATGATTACGGGCGTCTGCGGCGCTATCTGCTTGATACGCTGCAAGGTTTCAAGTCCGGTGAGGCCGGGCATGTTCTCGTCGAGAATCACCATGTCGAAATGGCGCGACTCCACGAGCTCGAGGGCGTCGTGGCCGTTGTTTACCGTTACTGGTTCATAGCCCTTCGAGCGGAGAAACATTATGTGGGGTTTGAGCAGGTCGATCTCGTCGTCGGCCCAGAGTATCGTGGTTGCCATTGCGGTTTTGATGTTAGCGGGTTGATGATGCGTTCAGTCGAGCAGAGGGTCGTCGCCTTCCGAGCCCGGCTCGTAGTCGGGGAGCTTGGGCTTCGGAGCGGGCTTAGTCATGGGTTTCGGCTCCGGTTTAGCCGCAGCCTTCTGCTCCGGTTTGGCTTCCGGTTTAGCCGCAGGCTTCGTTGCAGGCTTGCTTTCCGGTTTTGTTTCAGGCTTCCCCTCGGGTTGCTCCTCGGTGTCGGGCTGAGGCTCAGGGATGACTTCCTCCGGCTTTTCTTTCGGCTCTTCTTCCGGGATTTCTGTCGGGGTCTCCTCCGTCTCGTAGAGCGGACCGGTCTCTTCGGCGGTCTCCTCGGGGTCGAGACCTTCCGACGGGCCGAACACTTCGGGAGGCAGCACGGCTTCCTCGGTGTCGCGATAGGTCTTGTCGCGCATGTAGCGGAAATAGTCGTCGAACGAACGGCCGTTCTGCAGCAGCGTGTCGAAGTTGGCGGCGGAAATCACGACGGGTCTTACCTGTGGCGGCAGTTTCAGCGTAGGGCTGGCGGCCATCACCTTGCGGTAATGGTTTATCTCCTCCACGTTGTCGAATCCTTTTATTATAAGGAGACCGAGGCGTCCGAAGTTCATCTGCTCCAGGTCGAAATCCTTCACAACAAATGAACCGAAGTTGTGACGCGCCACCTCATACAGAAGTCCGTTGGGCGAAATCTCGTCGGTAGGATAGAGCAGTACGAGGTACTGCTGCGTCTGCGGGTCGAGGTCGAATTCGAGTTCGCCCTCGGCATTGCCGGCGATGGAATCGTTGCCCAGACGTATGTCCCACACCATGCCTCGCATGTTGCCGCCCTGAGTCTGCAGTTCGCGCCCCTGGGCCAGCCCTTTGAGGTAGGCGGATGCGTAGGGGGTGATGTCGGTGTCGGGGTAGCGCTCGAGCAGCTCCATCAGGGTAGCCTTGAATCCCTCCGTGTTGTGGTCGGTCACCTGGGCGAGGGCCTCGAGAAACATGAATTTCGGCATGAGCGCCGTAAGCGGGAAATCGGTGCGCACACGCTGGTAAATCTGGTGCAGCCGGCTGTTGTCGTTGGCCGCGTAGGCCTCGAAAGCCTCGTCGTAGAGTCGGTTCTCCTCGTCCATCATGCGGCGCAGGTTGCCGATGTAGTCGGGGTCGCGCATGGCCATGCCGTAGCTCGATTCGGGAAAGTCGGTCAGAATCAGGTTGCGGAAATGCTCGGCACGCGCCGTGTCGCCCTGACGCACATACATCAGGTAGAGGTTGTAGTAGGTGTCGAGCCGGTAAATGTTGTCGGGATAGCGGTTGAGCAGGCGGTTGAATTCCGACTCGGCGGCCGGGAAGTCCTCCATCTTGTCCTTGAGGATTACCCCCATGTTGTAGAGCCCTTCCTGGATTATGTCGTTGGCCGTCTGGCGCTCGGCGTCGGTCTTGGGAATCTGCTTGAGGTAGTATTCAGGGAAATGGGGGTCGTTTTCCTTCTCGGCGTCGGCCTTTTCCTGCTCTTCGGTTTCGGTCTCTTCGGCCTTCTCGGCGTCTTCTCCGTCGGCGTCGGCGTTCTCGCCGCCGAAGTCGTTGAAGTCAAACGATGCCTTGTTGCGACGGCGCCAGTTGTCCTCGAGCTTGCGGTTGCCCCATTTGCGCTGGAACTGGGTGCGTCCGGCGTTTTTTGTGGCCGTGTTGTAGAAGTACCACGAATCGTCGCCGTTGTTCATCGTGAAGGTCTGAGGCGCGGTATTGCTCTGCAGTCCCTGGCCCATGGCGTCGCGGTTGGCGAGGAATTCTTCGCGGGCGGCCGCGTCGGCCTCCTCTTTCTCTTTTTTCTTGAGTTCCTCGATTATCTTGTCGACCACGCCGCGCTGCTGTTCGGGCGTCATGGCCGATAGGCGCAGAAGCGAGTCGTTCAGCTCCACATTCTGCGAGTAGAGGGCGAGCTCGTCGAGCACGTCGCTGCGGCGCCGCAGCGTGGCCAGGCCGGGCCACGACTCCGGAAGCAGCGGAACAGCCTCCGAATAGCAGGGCTGGGCCTTGGCGTAGAGATGGCGGTCGTAGTATAGGCCGCCGAGGGTTATCTGGGCTATGGCCTTGTCAATGGCACCGCGGGTGGACTTCTCCACCGCCAGCTCGTAGTTCGCAATGGCGTTGGTAGTATCGCCGCGCGAGAGGTAGAGATTGCCGATGGCATAGTATACCTGGTCGAGATATTCCTTGTTGCGGTCGTAGCGGGCCATGCGTTTGAGAGCCTTCACCTCGGGCACGATGTCTGTGCCGGTAAATACCTCGCTCTGCTTGATGCGGGCGTTGAACTGGGCACGGTAGCTCGTGCTCGAGCTTCCGGCTGCTTTCTTGAATGCCTTGTATGCCTGCTCCTTGTCGCCCGCAAGGGTGTATACCTGCCCAAGAAGAAAGTTCAGGCGCGGTTTCTGGGTTTTCGTGGCAAGCTTTACGGCCTCCGTGAGCATCGGGATGGATTTTTCATACTCCTTCTGTTTCACCAGCAGGTCAGCATACGTGGAGTAGTAGAGCGAGCGTATCTTTTTCGATGTCAGCTGGTCGGGCTTTACGCGCGTCAGGATGTTTTCGGCCTCGAAAAGCCAGTCGAGGGCGCAGTAGCAGCGTGCCTGCCATAGCTTGGCTTCCACCACCGTGGCCGGAAGCCACGAGAAGTGCTTGGAGATGTAGAAAAAAGTCGACGCCGACCCCAGGAAATCGCCGTTCATATACTGGCTGCGGCCCATCATCATCCAGGAATTGTGGAGAAAGGGATTATACTCCTCGCGGCGCATCCACGCCTTGTATTTGGCGTCGCCGCTCTTGCCTGCCTGCTTTTTCGGCTTTTTCTTGATGGAGCGCAGCTGTATGGCTTTCTGGGCCTTCTCGATCGAGCGGTCGAAATTGCCCGAAGGTTGGGGGGCTTTCTCGTTGGCGCGTGCGGCTGCTGGATGTATCACAAGCGGCAGCGAGTAGTCGTCCTCATAAGTCGACTCCATCTCTGCAAGGGTCTCCTTGTAGTGCGTGTCGCCGTTGTAGTGAATGTTGTAGCGCGTGATAAACTCCTGATACTTACGCGTCGCCGCGGTATTCTTCTTCGGGGAGCACGACGACAGCGCCGTCGCGGCTGCGATTGCCGCGAAAACCACAGCCCATATCCCGGCAGGGAGCAGGCGCCTTGATCTTGTTGCGCTGTTTTTTCGCATAGTCATGTTCCGTACGTCTCAAAGGCGATGCTGACCCATGGCTGCATCGCGCCCGCGCCCGCCTATATCTAATTTCTAACGCTTCTATATTCTAACGCTTCTCTCCCCTAAATATTGCCATCCGGAGTATACTCCCTTTGTCGTGAACTAATTCCTGTTTTAAAATGTTAACAAATCAGAAGCCTGAAGAATTCTCCGGCCCCCTCCGGTGTCCGTTTTTCTGTTTTTCTTCGTGATTTCAGTAAAAAAGACATGTTTTTCAAGAAAAAAAAGTTAAAATCAATTTGGAAGATTGTTAAAATAGAGTTAACTTTGCTCCCAAACATAACAATTGATTCATTATGAAAAAGGTTATTCTTCTTACAGCCATCGCATTAAGCACTGTTGCCGCTTCGGCACAGACCACCGTGGCCGGCAGCAAGTTCACCGACAACTGGTCGTTCACCCTCAAGGGTGGAGCGGTCCTCTCGTCGAAAACCGTTGAGGACAATGGTTTCTGGAACGATGCCCGCGGCATTATCGGTGCTGAACTCCGCAAACAGATTACCCCAGTATTCGGCCTCGGCGTAGAGGGCGAATGGACCATCAACACCTCCAGCTGGGCAGGCGTCCGCTCCGGCAACTGGTTCGATCATCAGTATGTAGGCGTTTTCGGCGCTGTTAACCTCATGAACGCCTTCGCAGGCTACACCGGCGCTCCCCGCCTCTTCGAGCTTGAGCTCGTGGCCGGCACAGGCTGGCTCCACGCCTACTACCCCCACACCTCCGGCATCAACGACGGTAACTCCTGGGCCACCAAGGTTGGCATGAACTTCAACTTTAACCTCGGCGAGGCTAAGGCATGGACCCTCTCCATCAAGCCCGCATACCTCTGGAACATGAACGCCAACCCCGAGCGCAACATCCTCGGCTATGCCGCCGGTTACGACAGCAACTACGGCTATCTCGAGCTCGAGGCCGGTATCACCTATCACTTCGGCAACTCCAACGGCACCCACCACTTCACCATCGTCCGTCCCTACGACCAGGCTGAAGTCGACGCCCTCAACGCACAGATCAACGACCTCCGCAGCCAGCTCGACGCATGTGGCGCCAACAATGCCGCCCTGCTCGCACAGCTCGCCGACCTCCAGGCTCAGCTCGACGCCTGCAACCGTCGTCCCGCCGTTGTAGAGAAAGTCGTGAAAGACCTCAACAACATCCGCTACGTATTCTTCAACTGCGGTTCCGCTTACATCGCACCCAACCAGCAGCCCAACATCGCCATGGTGGCCGACCAGCTTAAGGAAAACAGCAAGGCTACCGTTACCGTCAAGGGTTACGCTTCGAAGGATGGCTCCGCAGCATTCAACAAAAAGCTCGCCGAGCGTCGCGCCGAGGCAGTCAAGAAAGAGCTCGTTAAGCGCTACGGCATTGCCTCCGACCGCGTAAAGGCAGAAGGCATGGGCATCGGCGACCTCTTCCAGGAAAACAACTGGAACCGCGTGAGCGTCTGCACCATCAGCGAATAAATCACTACATTCTCTCAATAGAGATATCTCCCCAAAAGGCGGCGGGTCGGATTCCGACCCGCCGCCCCTATTTTTTACCCGAATGGTGCGGGCGCTGTCAGAGTGGTTCAGATGGTAGGAGCTTGAGGGTGAGGGCGAAGGAAGTTGACTAAGGTCAATGACCGAGCCAT
>UREH01000101.1 GCA_900546835.1 uncultured Porphyromonadaceae bacterium | reverse complement strand
GCAATCTTAACATCCGCTTTTACCTGCGCACAAATCACGTCAACAAGGACGGCACCTGCGCCATAATGGTGAGAATTACCGCCAATGGCGAGCGCACGGTATTCAGCACAAAGCTGTCGGCAGACCCGAATAGCTGGGATGCCGACACCAACAGCGTCAAAGGAAAATCGAAAGCCGACAAAGAACTCAATCGAACACTTGAGGATATGAAATCGGCTATCCGAAGCCACTACTACGAACTGGAGCGTTACGACGCTCTGGTGACAGCCGAAAAAGTAAGAAATTCGTTTCTTGGTATAACTGCGAGAACAGAATCGTTGATGCAGTTATTCCGCGAATACATGGACGAATATGCCTCACTTGCGGGAATAGGCAAGAGCAAAGCGACTGTGCAGAAGTATGTCCGCTGCTATCGCCGTGTGCAGGAATTCCTGAAAGCTAAATATAGCCTTTCGGATATTCCACTCGTGGAAATCGGCCACAAGTTCATCACCGATCTGGAGTGCTATCTGCGCACTGTCAGCCAATGCAACGAGAACACGACAGCGAAATTCCTCCAGACCTTCAAGATGATAATAGTCCGTGCCCGTAATAATGGATATATCAAAGGAGATCCGTTTGCCAACTACAAAATCCGGCTCAAAAGGGTTGACAGGGGGTATCTGACGGAGGATGAACTGAAGATGCTCCGTGAAACACCTATCCCCTCCAAGCGTGTGGCGCAAGTACGCGATGTGTTCCTGTTTGCTTGCTACACCTGACTCGCATACATCGACCTCAAACTGCTTCGTGCCGAGAACATCCGAACATCCTTTGACGGCAACCAATGGATAATGACACATCGTCATAAGACGGATACTGCGGTCAATGTACCCATTCTTGACATACCGATGGAGCTTATATAACGCTATCGCGGTCAAAGTAAGAAAGGATATATACTTCCCATCCTCAACAACCAGAAAATGAACCAGTATCTAAAAGATGTGGCAAAAGCCTGTGGCATAGAAAAGAACATTACTTTTCATTGCTTAAGGCATTATTCAAATTCTTATCGGCTTGCTGTTAATGAGTTACCAAAATTTGCGGTTTAATAGGTAATGATTTAGAGACGAGCGAGGTGCTTTGTTCGACCTGATTTTGCATCAATTCAAAAAACGCTTTTCTTCAATGCAAAAATAAGTTTTTTATTTGGATTTTCGTGTATATAATTTAGGGAATTACATAGAATTATTTTCGCAACAATCATTTAATGGGTTTTACATTATACTGTATTATTTCATCTTGCGATATAATGTCGTAGGATTGATGTAGAGTATTCTCGCTGTTTTGATCTTATTGCCATTGCATGATTCCGATTTACCATTGAAGAGTCTCCGCTACATAAGTCTTGAATATTTTTGTTGAATATTTTTGTGGTTATTAGTCTTGCAAGCCACGTAAGAAAGGTGAATGTGGTAGCCGATAGACATATATGCTGTCATTACCTTTTATTTCGTTATCATTGAAAGGTGAATGTTGACGGTAATTGAACCCCGGATAATCTACAATCAGTAATTGTTTGCCTTCTTTCCAACATTTGGCATAGCTGGGAGACTCATCATAAATTAATGTGTCAAGCCAACTGTATGACAGCCGTTCCACATTATTGCCGTAGGTTATCAGATAGGAATATTTTTCAAAATCCCATGGATCTATATTCTCCGCAATACGTAAAGTACGCTCGTTTATGGCACGGTATGATTGAAGAGAAAGGCTGTCATGCAACAGGGCGAATCCATAAGGATAGAACAAAGTATTGACATTGTCTCTACTGTCCGGATTCTTAATGCAGCATATTTGTTTATAGCTTATGTCATGACGATAGCAGACAGTCGCACCCATTATTCCAAATAGCACTATAATCGTCAGAATGATGATTTTCTTAGGTTTCATTGTTTCTTTATGTAAATACATGAGGTATATATCAATAGCACAATCGAGTGGACTCCGTTAAGTAATAGAAGATAGAACCACCATGTAAATCCGGCTCCACCATGATTGTTGAAAATCAAGTTGTAACCAAGTATGACATTGTATAGAAACATAACCAGAAGATTACCAAAAGCAGCCTTTGGTCTGATTCTATGGCAGAGCCATGTCGATAGCTGCGACATCACATAGGCTATGCCGAGAATCATCGTATCCTCATTCCAGCTACATTGTGCCATGACAACCGCCATCAGCAACGCCAAAGCCACCCATGTTATCCAAAATCGTTTATCGGTCAGGTTCATATTCATTATTCCGATAAAAAAGAAAATTGTGTGAGTTTCCGTACTTTAGGCTCGGCTAAATTTAGCGAAACATTATTCAAAAGATTGATTCTATTGGAATCAAAATCCATAAGGCGCATAAGATATTCTGCCTTATCGCCATACCAGTATTGAAATATCTTATCATCCCACTGTATGATATTGTCGGATATTGTCTTGCATATGTTATTCGCAGTTTCTTTGTCGTCCCGATATAAAGCAATCCTATGGTATAAGTTGTTTTGCAATATAGATACCGGGCTAAGAGCACAACTATCAGAAACGGGGGAGAAACCCAAAGAATGGAAATCAAGCCCAATAGGATAGTAGGAGCCATGAAAAATACAACGACATCAAATATGCACAGCATTATGATAGGCCATTTAAACATCCTATTATCTACTTTACATCGAAACACAGCGTGGTGCTTGGGGATATATGGAGGTGGAACAGTTGAATTATCCATTGTTGTCATGAGTTTGTCATTTTACAAAAATCCCTTCAAGCTGATATGGATGTATCACATAATGCAACATCTGCCAATTTCTTTTTAGGGTGTGCCAAGAAAAGCCATTGTTAGGCCACTGTTAGACAATGTAGCCTAACAAAAACCTGACAGAAATTTCAGGAAATCGAAATTGTTAGGCTGTTTGAGGTGTGCAGGCTAATCAAAAAAGAACCGGCTTTAACATCGCAGGTGGCACACCCGTTCTCCTCGTTACCCGGCTGTTTGAAACACTTTCGCATTTCTATCTATTAGATTTAGATTTGTCGGGCGTATATCAAGTCCGAACCAAACCGTTTTACGAGGCATACCAATCTGAAACCTTCCCATCGATATGTTTGAGATTATTTCAGGATGGCAGATCCGGCAGATTGGGACTCCGATATTTCGTTGTTGCGTTTCACTTTCTTTCCGTATGATAACGTATATGAGAGTGTGAGCTGAATAGATCGCGCGAGGCTGCTTGACCAAACCCATCCGTGCGCAGAGTAACGATTTGAGTCAAAATCAGAGTAATACCGGTTGCTGTTGAACCAGTTGTGGAATTGCAGTCCTGCCTTGAAATCGCCTGTCGCATAGTTTGCCAATATGCCGTATGTGCTTTTGTAATGATAGCGGAAACCATAGTCGAAAGGCGCAAGATTCTTGTTAGGCGTCTGATAATATAAGATGAATGAAAAGTTCTTGAAATAATAGTTGGCCTGCAAGTTCGCGGCAATCAGATTCATCGATTGAGCATCGATTCCGGAGGCTACCATACGCTCTGCTTGTCCCGACGCTTTGAGCGATAAAGAATTGTCGAACAATTTGAGTGTAGCAGACAGATAGCCCGAATATCTGTGAAAATCGCCGCTGTTAATCTCTTTGCGTATCAAGCCGTCATATTCCGGTAGTAAAAAATAATCGTGGGCTGTTTTCTTCAGAAAACCGTGATATTCGGCAGTTGCAGACAAGCTTAATTTATTGGTGGGTATATAGGTATATGATGCAGATGCAGTGATGAAGGTGGTGTTGCGCAACTCGGGGTTGCCTTGCAGCCACAGTAGTTCATTGCTTTGAACTATTGCTGTGTTTGAAGAAGCCGGTGTCGGGTAGTTGTTTCCCCACCATCCTTCAACAGTTGCCGAATGCTTTTCGTTGATTCTGTAATCAAGTTGCAATCCTAGGCGTGGATTCCATTGTTTCAAAGTGTTGACACCGTTTAAACGTCCGATTACATAAGATGCGCCCACGCGGGAATACAAGCTCAGACCGCACTTCCAGTTCTGCATATATTCTAAAAACAGCATATTTTCCGACGAGAGGAGTTTCTGTAAGCCATTGTAGGAGCCTTCATAGTCGGTGTGATAAATGGTGTTGAAAGTCATCAGGGCGGTCCTGATGGTGTTGTTATGGGAAAATTTCTTGGAATATCGAACTATAAGTTCCGGTGCATATGTTGTCTCCCTATTGTTGTTTATTATTGGAGTAAGATTGCCGAGCTGATATGATGAATTTCTACGGGTGCTTCCGTATGCGAATCTCCACGATGCAATCAGAGTATTGTTTTTCGGCATTGCAAAGTAATAATATCCGTGCAGACGCGGCGTAATAGTCTGGCCTGACTCTTTGGATAAAGCCTTCGATGCGGAGAATATATCCTGAGAGTAACTGACGGACGATAAATTGTGTTCCAAAGGTGTCGCAGTGCGGTTGTAAGAAATGGTATGTAGAATCTCAATATTGGGGGTTTCATATGCGGCGCGGAAAGCCGCTGACTGGGAATTGGATTGTTGAAGATAGTTCACGCCTGATTGCGAGGTTCTGGTAATGGCATCAAAATGGCGGTCGCCTACAGATATGTCACGGAAAGTCTCGACATTATGACTCTTATATTTATTATTATGAGTGATGCCACCGGTCACATTGGCATCAAATGTCCAGTTCTTATTTACAAATTTTGAGTACAATATGCCGTCCCCGCGGTCGATGTTGAGTGTTGTGCCTTTTGCAGTAAGTTTGGTGTAACCGCCCCACTCGTATTTGCGCATAACGAAGTTAATTACATTGGCCTGACCCCCGAAGCGGGCATCTTGGGGATATTGCAGCACTTCGACACGAAGCACGTCTTCAGGACGCAACCCCTGCAAATCCTCATCTGTCGCCTCCTTGAAATCAATAAACATCGCTACATCTTTTCCGGTGGATGTCTTTACAGACATAGTTCCCGGAGTAATATTGAGCTGAGGTATATTCATCAGTTCCAACAGCCGGGTTGCGTCAGTGGCAGTTTTCTTGATTTTATTTGTAGGTATATATGCGACACCTCGGTCAATCACTCGTTGAGTGCGGGCTTCCACTACAACCTCATCAAGCTCATGTGTCTTTATGCTGTCGGAGTGTTCGGTCTGCGCCATTGCCGCTGTCGCAATAATGACGCAGAATATTGATATAATGAAGGGTTTATCCATAATTATCGTGATTATAAGGTGTTCATAGTTTTTGGCTTTATATTGGCTCGATGATTGGGGTCGGTAATTAATACTACAGGCATCCATAAAAGACGACATGTCGATACAAACCTTTGATTAGCCATTTTAAACAGAAGGCCAACAAGAAACATACAATCAGACAAATTTAGTTACAATTCCCGACATAAGGAATATAATGTCGTAATTATTTACTATTTACTGACTGGAGCTCGCTTGTATATTCTTGAATATTCATAATTCATGATTACGGCGTGTCAAATTAGTCCCTCCAAAAAGCATTCCAGATTTGGGTAACGGTAAAATGTCGGTAATGATTGTATATATTTTGCTGATAATTTCTAAATCACGCAAATACATGAGAGTCTGTGATGGATAGGCTCACTTGTACGATAATTCCATTCCCTATTTCTCCGCATTAATAGAGGAATCGCGACTAAAACATATTAAGGCGTATCGTAGTAACTTGACTTACGATACGCCGGTGGGGACGAAGGAAAGAGCTTTTTGAGTCTGAGAAACGATGTAGGGTTGTAATTTCAGGGTAGATGTCAGTTTATCAGGATCTTTGATGCTTTTGTACCTGAAATCATAATATAGATGCCGGGGGCGGTGGGTTTAGTGGGTAGCATATGGCCATGGCAGTCAAAGTATTCTGCCGGAGACGATGTTGTATCATACGTGGAATCGATGCCCGAGAGGATATCGGATGGCGAGATGGTAAAGACCCTCACTCCGGGAGTGGGCTGATAGAGGGTAATGTCGTATGTCCCTTCTTCGACCGGGATGTAGTTGGTTGCATTCGGCGCTATCACCAGCCTGTTTTCCGCATCCATTCTAAGAGGGGCGGACAATAATTGAAAGAATGTCCTTTTGGTTCCGTTGTCACTTACCCCCTCGAAGATAAAACCATAATCTATATGAACATTACTGGCCGCAACGCCGGTGGCTTCTTCGTTTCCTGTTAGAGGAATTTGTCCTTCATATTTCCCGTCGACAAGGGTAGGAAGTGTCCCGTCGCTGTTGACCTGAATTATATACATTGTGCCGTCGGCGCCTGACGCGTTCGGCTTTTCCTGTCCGATGGTCGGCATAATCAGCATTGTCAGAGTGCAACAGAGAAGAATCAGCCTTTTCATTATCTATTGTGTGCTACAGTATGATGGTATATATGAGAAATTTCTTTGACAATATATCTATAGATCCAACATCTTATTATACTCTAAAGTTTTCCTCCGCCAGTAAGAAGCGAGGATTCCGCAACTTGCAATACTTCGATTAATACGTGCATTTTATGTGGCATATAACAAAATAATATGCCGGAAGTGGATATCACATCACGCTTCCGGCATAGTTCTAAGGGACGAATCTACAGTATATCAGATTCCGAGTTCTTTTTTGATCATTTCGGTCTTGGCCTCGGCTGCCTTGATTGCTTCGGCATAGTCGGCTTTGCTATTCATCGTACCGCGAACCTCGATATAGAATTTAATTTTAGGTTCTGTACCGGAGGGACGGATGGAAATCTTCGAGCCGTCGGCCGTGAAGTACTGCAATACATTCGATGTGGTCGGGAAATCCATCTTTTCGACTTTACCGGTTTGTACATCGGTGCAGTTGAGGTCGGAATAATCCTTTATGGTTACCACGGGTGAACCTCCGAGCGATTTATGGGGATTAGCGCGGAAATTCTTCATCATGGCTACTATTTCGTCGGCTCCTGTTTTGCCTGGACGAACCACGGATATACCCTCTTCGCGGGAGAATCCATATTTCAGATAGATGTCCTGGAGCATCTCGAGGAAGCTCATGTTATTTTCTTTTGCCCAGGCGAGCGCCTCGGCCATAAGAGAGATTGCCGACACGGAATCCTTGTCGCGGGCGAATGTCTCGGCAAGGAAGCCGTAGCTTTCTTCTCCGCCACCGAGATAGCGGGCAGTGTCTTCATTGTCGCGGATTACGGATGCAATCCATTTGAAACCGGTGTAGCAATCGTACATCTTGATGTTGTTTGCATCGGCGATGCGCTTGATTGTCTCGGTGGTGACGATGGTCTTCACGATATATTCCTTGCCGGTCAGGCGCCCGAGTTCGGCATTGCGTGTCATCAGATAGTAGAGAAGAATCATCACAATCTGGTTGCCGTTGATAAGGGCATATTCGCCGTTGGGCTCACGCACAACCACACCGATACGGTCGGCGTCGGGGTCGGATGCCATTACGAGGTCTGCGCCGACTTCCTTGGCTTTTGCGATTGCCATGGCCATGGCCGGGGGATTCTCGGGGTTGGGCGATGCTACCGTCGGGAAGTCGCCGGAGGGGATGTCCTGTTCGGGCACATGGATAATGTTGTCGAAGCCGTAATTACGGAGCGAAGCGGGTACAAGTTTCACGCCGGTTCCGTGGATGGGTGTGTATACGATTTTGAGATCGTGGTATTTCTTGTTAATTTCCGGACTGAGCGATAGGCCCTTGATCGCATCCAGGAAATCTGCGTCCATCTTGTCGCCGATAATCTCGATGAGTTCCTTATTGCCCTGGAATTTGATGTCGCTCACGTTTTTGATGCGGTTCACATGGTTGATGATGTTTACATCGTGTGGAGCGATAATCTGTGCACCGTCCGACCAATAGGCTTTATAACCGTTGTATTCCTTGGGATTGTGGGATGC
This sequence comes from uncultured Porphyromonadaceae bacterium, assembly GCA_900546835.1. Classification (GTDB taxonomy): domain Bacteria; phylum Bacteroidota; class Bacteroidia; order Bacteroidales; family Muribaculaceae; genus UBA7173. The sequence goes on along the minus strand of UREH01000101.1, from coordinate 558 downwards.
AGTGATGTTTACGCCGCTCTGACACCCGAGATGACGGATGGCGAAAGAGAGCTCGGGGGTAGGACGGAAACTGTCGAAGAGATAAACCTTGATGCCATTGGCAGAGAAGATGTTGGCGACAATCTCGGCAAATTTGCGCGAATTATTGCGGACGTCGTGACCGACTGCTACGGAAATCTGCGGAAGGTCGGGGAAGGCTTCCTTCAGATAGTTGGCAAGGCCCTGCGTGGCGGCCCCGACGGTATATATGTTCATGCGGTTGGTGCCGGCACCCATTATGCCGCGCAGGCCGCCCGTGCCGAATTCGAGATCCTTATAGAAGCTTTCAATGAGCTGAGTGGGATCCTCTGCTTCAAGCATCTGTTTAACCTCGGCGCGGGTAGCCTCGTCATACTGGTCGCTCAGCCAAAGCATGGCTTTCTCCTTAACGGTTTTAAGAAGTTCCTGATTGTTGTCCATAGAAATGGGGTTAGTTTATGATAGTTGTAGTAATTGTTGCTTTTGAAAGTTGATATATAATCTGTCTCTTATACACATCTGACGCTGCCGACGATATGC
>UREH01000100.1 GCA_900546835.1 uncultured Porphyromonadaceae bacterium | reverse complement strand
GCGTTGACCTCGGCGACAAGTGCCTCACCCTCGACCGCGCCGTCACCATCGAGGTAGCTGAATAATCTGCTTCTTCGTTAGAAGACCATTTGATGCCCGGGCCTCGGGCCTCTGCGGCAATCCATACCGAACCCCGCCACAATCCCATTCCGGGCTTCTGGCGGGGTTTGCTATTTCCCGCCTTTTCACTACCTTTGCTTCTGCGCAATAATATAGGAAACTATATAGATGTAATATTATGAATGTAAGAATCGAACCCGGATGGAAGCATGCTCTTGCTGCAGAATGGGAGGCGCCATATTTCGCTGACCTGACGGCATTTGTGGCCGATAGATACGCCCATTCGCAGGTATTCCCTCCGGGAGGAAGGATTTTTGCTGCTTTCGACGAATGTCCGTTTTCGGATGTCAAGGTGGTGATTCTCGGGCAGGATCCCTATCATGGTCCCGGACAGGCCAACGGCCTATGTTTCTCGGTGAATCCGTCTGTGCCGTTTCCGCCGTCGCTCCGCAATATCTTCAATGAAATTCACGACGATACCGGCGCGCCCATCCCCGCCGACGGCGATCTTTCGCGCTGGGCACGTCAGGGAGTGCTCCTGCTCAACGCCACGCTCACAGTCGAGGCCCATCAGCCGGGATCGCATCAGGGGAAAGGGTGGGAGCGTTTCACCGACAACGTGATCCGCACTCTTTCCGATACCCGCGATGGATTGGTGTTCATCCTCTGGGGAAGCTACGCCCAGAGCAAAGTGCCGCTTATCGACGAATCCAAGCATCTGGTTCTCCGTTCGGTTCACCCATCTCCGCTGTCGGCCCACCGGGGCTTCTTCGGTAACCACCATTTCTCGCGCGCGAATGCCTACCTGCAGGCTCACGGCAAGACGCCTATCGTATGGTGAGACTTCACTCTACTTCTTGCAACCCGTTTGATTCCGTTTAATTGAAGAAGTTTCTACAAATATTCTCCCTGGTGATTGCGCTGACGTCCGGCGCCTTGCGCGTCGCGGCCGCTGAAAATACCTCGACCGGCATATTCGACCCGCGTTTCCGCACCCTCACAGTCGGAATCGACGGCGACCGCCTCGCGCCCCCCGTAATAGGCCTCAACTCGACCGACCGCCTCAAAATCGGATTCGACTGCCTGGAGGATGAGCGCGAATACCTCCGCTACTCAATCTACCATTGCGATGCCTTGTGGCGACCGTCTCAACTTGTCGACTCCGAGGTATTCAACGGCTTTAACCTCGCCGACGTCGACGATTACGCGTTCTCGCGGGCTACGACCACCCACTATGTGCATTATTCCATCACTCTGCCCAACAGTGAGTTCCGTTTCCGCATCTCGGGAAATTACCTGCTGAAGGTTTTCCCCGAGGACAACCCTGACCGCACGCTACTTCAGGTCCGCTTCATGGTATCGGAGGGCGCGGTAAGTGTAAGTGGCTCGGCCTCATCGCGTACCGACATAGACTACAACGACTCGCATCAGCAGCTTGACCTCGACATTGACCTCCGCAAATATCCCGTGCGCGATTCATTCAACGACCTGCGCGTGGTGGTCAGTCAGAATGGCCGTGCCGACAATGCTGTCATGGTGTCGCGGCCCTCGCGCGTAAGTGGCTCCCACCTTGTTTTCGACCATAATCCGGCCTTGATATTTCCCGCCGGCAACGAATACCGGCGCATGGAGACGGTACTCATGCAATATCCGGGAATGGGCGTGGAGGAGATTGCTTTCCGCCATCCCTACTACCATCATTTCCTTACGGCCGCACGGCCGCGCCATTCCCAACTATACAAATACGACCAGACGCAGCATGGCCGCTTCTTCGTGCGCGAATACAATTCGGTCGACTCCGATGTGGAGGCCGACTACTCCGTGGTGCATTTCGTGCTCGACATGCTCCCGCTGCCCGACCGCGACGTATATCTCGACGGTGATTTCACCAACCGCCGCCTCGACGATTCGTCGGTGATGCGTTACGACCCCGAAACGGGGTTCTACCACCGCGAAATGCTCCTCAAGCAGGGCGCATACAATTTCCAGTACATTACCCTGCCAAAAGAAGCGGAGAGCCGAGGGGGTTCCCGGCTCTCCGTGTTCAATAACGGTATTCCTGTGGCGGCCACTACGGCCGAGGTCGAAGGCGATTTCTATCAGACGGTCAACGAATATATGGTCTCCGTCTACTATCGTGCGCCCGGAGAGCGCTACGACCGTCTGCTGGGCTATACCCTCGTATTCTCAGGCCGCTGACGCCTGGCGTTCAGTGCATTCCCGTGCTGCTTTATTTTTCGGGGTACGCCTCGCGCAGGCGTGCGAGTTCAGATGCGCGGATGGGTATCACCGTGCCGTGGCGCGGATGGAAATCCATCGTTACCTCCTGCGAAGCCGGGTAGAAGGTTTCCAGATCGGTGGTCTCGGTGAATTCATACCGCTTGTTCATATATACGTCGTACATCAGGATGAAGCGGTCCTGGCCGATGAGCTTGAATGTGCCCGCACCCTCCACGGCATCCTTTGTCAGCTGTTTGTAATCAGGGCTTTCCACCCATTTGCCCGAGGTGAGCGATTCGGTGGTTGCTACCTTGATGCCGTTGCCGTGGCCTTCGGTCTTGTAGAACAGATGGTACTTGCCTTTGAAAGGAACGATGTCGCCGTCGATACATGATTTTTTGTCGTGGGGTATGAACATCGGGTAGGGTTCGCCCTCAAGGTCGGTGAAGTCGGCGTTGGCATATGCGTAATGGATTATGTCGGGTTCGTTGGCATACTGGAGGGAGAAATATACCAGATATTTGCCTGCTTCGGGGTCGTAGATGGTCTGGGGAGCCCATACGCGTTTCAGGTCATGCTGACCTTTGTAGCGGTCGGGGAAATGTATGGCCGAGTGCGTCCAGTTGATAAGGTCGGTGGAACGCAGAAGAATCAGGCCGCGGTTGGAGTCCCATCCCCGGTCGGAGACCATATCGGTGAGCACCATATAGAATGCCCCGTCCTCTCCGCGGAGCAGGTGCGGATCGCGCACGCCGCCGGTGACGCTGATTTTCTTAGAGTCGATTACGGGTCGGTTGCCGTTGAGGGCTTTATAGTTGTATCCGTCTTCCGAGATTGCGTAGCGCACGGCTTCTTCGTCGCCGTGGTTGCCTGTAAAATATGTGAAAAGGTAAGCCACATAAGGGTCGTTGGCTGTAGCCGTTGGGGTAGTCGTGGCGGTCTCGGCATGCGTCGGTAGAGCGAATGCCATCATTGCCGCTGCTGCGGCAGATGTAATAAGTTTCTTCATGGTTGGTTTATAGCAGGTTAATAATATTCTTATTCAATTGGCAATAGTAGAGGTCTCACCGCATGTCTCGGCTGCATCCGGAGGCTATGGCGCAAATATACGGAAAAATCCGCTTATTTTTACTACCTTTGCAAATATAGCCGCCGGGATGGCCCGGTGCCCTTTCTTCTGCATATGCCTTTCTTGCCGTGAAAAAAATATTCCTTTTGGCTCTGGCGCTTGTGTCGCCGGCCATTCCGTCTGCCCTATGCAATACCTCGTTCGGGAACGCCGTCGGCTTCAACGATGGCTGGCGCTTCATGCCCGCTGATTCGGCGGCGATGTCGCTTCCGGAATATCCGGACTCCACGTGGCGACAGCTTTCGCTTCCTCACGACTGGAGTATCGAGATGCTGCCTGCCCCTACGCTCAACAGCTGTACCGGCTATTACCCCGGCGGAATCGGGTGGTATAGAAAGACTTTCCTTACACCCGACGACGGCGCCGAGCGTCATTTCATCTATTTCGAGGGGATTTACAACCGCAGTGAGGTATATCTCAACGGCCACTTGCTTGGCCGCCGGCCCAACGGCTATGTGTCGTTCGCTTACAACATGACCCCCTGGCTGCGTCCGGCAGGAGAGCCCAACACGCTTGCTGTGCGTGTGGACCATTCGCGCGAGGCCGACTCGCGCTGGTATACCGGTTCCGGCATATATCGCGATGTTTGGCTCGTGTCGGCCTCCGAGACTCGCTTCGACCTTTGGGGTATCGGCTGGCGCGCCGACCGCATCACCGACCGATCGGCTGACATCACCGTAGACGTCCGCGCCCTCGACGAGTCTCCGCGGCAGGGGCGCCTGTCGGCTCTCATTGAAATCATCGACGCCGACGGCAAGGTGGCCGCTTCCGCCCGCAAGGGCGTGAAGGCAGGAGAAACGGAGCTGATACGCATGAAATTGCGCAACCCTCACCGCTGGGATATCGACTCGCCATATTTATATTCTCTTCGCGCTACGCTGCTGAAAGACGGCCGTGAGGTGGATTCAGCCGAGGTGCCGCTTGGTGTGCGTAGCCTGGAGTTCAGCGCCGACAGCGGTTTCACTCTCAACGGCCGAAATGTGAAGGTGAAGGGCGTATGTCTTCACCACGATATGGGCGGTTTCGGCGCAGCTGTGCCAAAGGCTCTCTGGCGCACCCGGCTTGAAAATCTCAAGAAATTGGGCGTCAACGCCATCCGCATGAGCCACAACCCGCAGGCTCCCGTGGTCTACGACCTTTGCGACGAACTCGGGCTGCTGGTGATGGACGAAGGGAGCGACGAGTGGGAGTATCCCAAACGCAAATGGGTGTCGGGATGGAACACCGGTACACCGAAGTTCGAGGGAAGCTACGACTTTTTCGAGGAGTGGATCGACCGCGATGTCAGCGATATGGTGCGACGCGACCGCAACCATCCCTCGGTATTTCTCTGGAGCGTGGGCAATGAGGTGGACTATCCCAACGACCCCTACAGCCATCCTGTGCTCGACGGCAAGAATTCCGCAATCGGCCAGCCTATGTATGGCGGCTACAACCCCGATGCACCGCGAGCCGAGCGTATCGGCGAGATTGCCGGGCGCATCGCTGCCGATATCAGGGAGGTGGATACGTCCCGTCCCGTAACCGGTGCGCTGGCCGGTGTGGTTATGTCCAACCAGACTGCCTACCCGCAGACTGTCGACGTGGTTGGCTACAACTATACTGAAGGACGCTATGCCGAGGACCACGCCGCTTATCCCGACCGTGTGATTTACGGCTCGGAAAACGGTCACGGCTACGACGCCTGGCTGGCGGTCAGCCGGAATCCGTATATATTCGGCCAGTTTCTCTGGACGGGCGCCGACTATCTCGGCGAGTCGGGCCGCTGGCCCTCGCGCGGCCTCGGCACAGGGCTGCTCGGCTTCGACAATCTGCCGAAACCGATGGCCGGCTTCCGCCGCTCGCTCTGGTCGTCGGAGCCGGTAGCCAAACTGGGCACCCATCCGAAATTTCCTGCCGAATGGGGTCGATGGGCCGACTACAGCGCCCCCGACGTATGGAACTACAATCCTGGCGACACCACGGTGGTGGTTTGCTACACAAACGGCGGAGAGGCCGAGCTGCGCCTGAACGGCCGGAGCCTCGGCCGGAAGGCATATGCCGATTCCATAGGCTTGATTACTTGGGAAGTGCCCTACGAACCCGGCGTCCTGACTGTCGAGGCCTTTGATTCGGCAGGCAAAGCGACTGCTTCCGACACGGTTGCTACAACCGGGCGTCCATATGCATTGCGCGCCACAGAGCTTGACCGCCGCGACGGTGTGCTTCAGGTGCTGGTCGAGGTAGTTGATGAGCAGGGGCGCCTTGTGCGACTCGCCGACAACGAGATAACCTGCACAATAGGGGAGGGGCCCCGACGCCGTCGTCGGCCTGACGCCCCGCAGAGCAGCTTCCGGCTGCTCGGTATGGAAAACGGCGACAATTCCGACATGACATCCCACCGCGACTCTCGCGAGCGCGCATATCGCGGAACCGTTGTAGCGTATTTCGCTCTTCCCGAGGTGGCGGATGCAGCCATGCCGCGAATAAACTTCTCTTCCCCGCTGCTTCAGCCGGCGGAATTCTGATTTTTTGCCGGATGTTTGCAACTCCCGCGCCTGAGGATTTCGGTTATTACGCTAAAAATCCTTAACTTTGCAGTCGAAAAGACATGCAGTGACTTATTGGTCACAAAATCAGCAATTTAAGATAAAAGAGCTTTTATGAAATTTCTTCAGGAGTTGTTATGGCCCGGCCAGACTTCGTTGGCCTCAACCCTTGTGCTGCTGTCGTTCGTGATAGCATTGGGTATCTATTTGGGAAAAATCAAATTTTTCGGAGTTTCGCTTGGTGTGACTTTCGTGCTGTTCGTCGGTATCCTTATGGGCCATTTCGGCTATGAGGTGGATCCGGGTGTTCTGAAGTTCGTGCGCGAATTTGGCCTGATTCTCTTCATCTTCGCCATAGGCCTGCAGGTCGGCCCCGGTTTCTTCTCGTCGTTCAAGAAGGGCGGTGTGAGGCTCAACATGCTGGCCGTGCTGATGATTCTGCTCAATGTGGCAATCGTAATCTCAATATATTATATCGACGGGACTACCTCGATCCAGGCTCTTGTGGGTGTAATGTCGGGTGCGGTGACCAATACTCCCGGTCTCGCCGCGGCCCAGCAGGCTGCCGCCGACATAACGGCGGTGAACACCATGTCGATGGGTTATGCCGCCGCCTATCCGCTCGGAGTGCTCGGCATCATCACCTCGATACTTCTTCTCAAGGCAATCTTCCGCGTGAAAGTCGACAAGGAGATTGAGGATATCAACCGCGAGCAGGAGGAGGGGCAGAGCAAGCCCCACCTCGTATCCTACGAGGTTACCAACAAGCTTATCGACGGCACTACTCTGCTGCGCCTCCACAGCATTATCCATTGCGAGTTTGTGGTTTCACGACTCATGGGAGCCGACGGCAAGGTCATCATCCCCAAATCGAGCACAGAAATCCATGTTGGCGACAAGCTTTTCGTGGTAATGTCGGCCGAGGACCAGCACAGCTTCGACGCCGTGCTCGGCCGTCCTATCGAGATGGACAACGACAAATGGGATGAGGTGGCCCCCGCAAGCGTAGTTTCCCGCCGCATTCTCGTTACGTGTTCGGAATACAACGGTGTGGCTCTCGGGGCGCTCCGCCTCCACAAGGGTTACAACGTAAACTGCACGCGAATCAACCGTGCCGGTGTGGATCTTCTCGCTTCGCCGGGCTTCCGCCTGCAGATGGGCGATCGCATCACCGTGGTGGGCGACCTCAACGATATCGACCGCCTCGCCTCTAAGCTGGGCAACTCGATGAAGCGCCTCAACCAGCCTAACCTGGTGACCATATTCGTAGGTATCATGTTCGGTATAATTCTCGGCTCGATCAACGTTGGGTTCGGCATGAAACTCGGATTGGCCGGCGGACCGCTCGTAGTAGCCATTCTTCTGAGCCGCTTCGGCTATAAGGTGAAACTCGTGACCTACACCTCATCGTCGGCATCGCTGATGCTTCGCGAGCTGGGTATCTGTATGTTCCTTGCCGCCGTGGGTATCGGGGCCGGCAAGGGATTTGCCGAGACCGTGTTCAACTACCAGGGCATGTGGTGGGTAATCTGGGGCTTCATCATCACGTTCGTTCCGCTGATGGTTGTCGGCGCTATCGCCCGCGGTGTATATAAGATTAACTTCCTGACCATCATGGGTATGATGTCGGGCGGATACACCGATCCCCCCGCTCTCGCCTATTCCAACAACTCAACCGGCAGCGACGCCCCGGCTGTAAGCTATTCAACTGTCTACCCGCTCACCATGTTCCTTCGCGTGGTTGCGGCTCAGGCGCTGATTCTTCTGTTCGCCTAAGGTCGCCCCACGAGGATTGCCCGTGATTATGCCGATGCGGGAACGGTGGCCACGCGTATTGTGCGCTTCGCAAGCCATCCGTAGCGCGGATTGCGTAGCCTGAGTGTGAGTAGCCCTCCTGCCGATGCGAATCTTCTGGCAGTGGCGGCCACGGCATCCTCTATATTTTTGAAACCAGACAACTGTATGGACGCGATTTCGCGTCCATATTTGTTTACAGACACGAAAATGCGGTCGGTGGCATCCATTGCGTATGTGGCTGTTGCAATCGCCGGAACGTTGGCAAGAGTCGGAATTTCGTTGAGCGTGAAAAGATTTGCAGTATACATATCAGAGAGATTTGGTTGTAATTACTCGGGTAGAGAAAGGGAGTGAACCTTTAATTGATTCTACACTGCAAAGTTAGATGTGCGTTGGGCAAATTTCTGGCACTCCAAAATGTAAAAAAGTTAAATTCGCCGTTTTTCAGCTCATTTTCTTGTTTATTCTTTGCTAACTAAAAATTTAGTTCTACATTTGCTGTATAAACTAAAAAATTAGTTGAGATGAACCGTAAGCAGACAGGCACAAAGAAGCTGACCGAGAAAGAACGTGAGATAATGACGATGCTCTGGACCGACGGCCCTCTGTATGTCAGGGAAATGCTTGAGCGCTATCCCGATCCGCGCCCGCATTTCAATACCGTTTCGACCACTGTGCGCATCCTTGAGGACAAGGGTTTTGTGGCACATGAAGTGGTGGGAGGCTCTCACCGTTATTATGCCGTGGCCGACATAGCCGATTTCCGCGAGCACTCGCTTGCTGAGGTGGTGAAAAGCTATTTCAACAACAGCTACGCGAGCGCTGTCTCCGCACTGGTGAAGGAGGAGAAGATCTCCATTGACGAACTTCGTGAGATTATCGACCTCATGGAGGGAAGAAAACCGTCGAAACAATAAGAGGGTGTTTAATAATATCTGTTAATTTCCAAACGTAAGAAGGTATTATGATTAATAGGAGTAAACTCATCGCATATTTTGGCCATTTTTGCCTTTCTCGTCAGTCGTGATGCCCG